>JAJPJP010000136.1 GCA_021324175.1 Chitinophagia bacterium | reverse complement strand
GGTTTTTTAAATAATTGCGGCCACGCATTTGATACCATGGAATATCTGACGGATTCCGAAATTGATCTGGACCATGTCAAGTTGCATAACAGGGTATATGATCATTTTGAGGATGATCCTACTATTTCATTACAGGCAATGTGGAATGGAATTAACTTAAGCGTAACCGGCTTGGTCAATAGTCGCTTTTCGGTTTTTGAAATTGATTTCTATTTTGAATTCCACAAGGTTTCCATCAAAAATGCCGGCGACAATTTTGAGTTCTATCGCTTAAGAAATGAGAAAGAATGCTCAGGGCCGCTTTCTCTTCAACCGGAGTTGTCCCAAGATCATTGCATAAAGGACTATATGAGTCATGTCATCGATCATGCCCGTCAATTATTGGACGACGATGAGATCGACGATAATTTTAGCCGGTCGGTCGGGCTAAATCTGAAAATGGTTAAATATCTCAACAACTGATATGGCTAAACTAGCAATACGCGGAGGAGAACCGGTTCGGACCAGATTATTTCCGGCGTATAACACCATAGGTGATGAAGAAAAAAGAGCAGTATTGAAGGTGCTGGATAGCGGAAATTTATCTCAATTCCTAGGTACTTGGCACAAGGATTTTTTTGGAGGACCGACAGTCCAGCAATTTGAAAAAGACTGGTCGGCGGTCTTTGGAACCAAATATGCTATCAGTGTCAATTCCAATACTTCAGGTCTTTTTACTGCCATCGGAGCATTGGGGATCAAGCCGGGGGATGAAGTGATCGTTTCTCCTTATACGATGAGCGCAAGCGCACTTGCACCGATCATTTACGGGGCAGTTCCTGTATTTGCAGACGTAGATTATGAGAATTTTGGTCTGGATCCAGCAAGTATAGAAAAATGCATTACACCCAGAACTAAAGCGATTCTGGTTGTTCACATTTTTGGCAATCCGGCCAGGATGGATGAAATCGTCGCCATCGCGAAAAGGCATGGGTTATTTATTATAGAAGATTGTGCCCAGTCGCCGATGGCAGTGTACAAGGATAAGCTCGTTGGAACCATTGGAGATATTGGGATTTTCAGCTTAAATTATCATAAACACATCCATACAGGTGAGGGAGGAGTCCTAATCACTAATGATGACCAGCTTGCAGAGAAAATCTACCTGATTAGAAATCATGGCGAAAATGTCGTGGAGTCAAAAGGTGTCCAAGACGTTTTTAATACTCATGGTTTCAATTACAGAATGACAGAAATGGAAGCGGCGGTCGGCATTGAACAATTAAAAAAACTTCCCGGGTTAATTGAGCAAAGACTGGCGAATGCGGAATATTTGGCGTGTCAAATTGGGAAAATAAACGGCATAATTCCTCCTGCCGTGGAGCCGCAGTGCAGGCACGTGCATTACGTGCAGGCCTTCAAGTTCAAAAAGGATCTGGTCGGTGTCGAGCGAAATGATTTCGTGAATGCGATCAAAGCGGAAATACCCTCCGCTGTCATGCGTGAAGAAACTCACCTTATCGGGGCCGGCTATGTAAAACCAGTATATCTTCAGCCCTTGTACCAGCAAAGGGCGACGCATTGTTCATTCAATTGTGAAAAATACAAGGGCTCGGTGGATTACAGTAAGGGTATTTGCCCGGTTGCTGAAAAACTGCATTTTGAGGAACTGTTCTTTCACGAATACATGCGACCGGGAATGAGCAGGCAGGATTTGGATGACGTGGTCGCGGCTTTTATGAAGGTTTCTGAGAATGTGGCTGAACTGCGTCAGTATGCCTCTTGACGTGCATGAGAAAATTCTGTTTGTTTTTAGTGACCCCGGTGGCGCCAAACCCTGTTTGTCTTTGATCGAGAACAATGGACTCACGGATGCGGTGGCTATTTCGGACAGGACGCATTCTTTTTACAGTGATTTTAATGTCCCGGTCAAAATTGTAAAAAATGATTATGAAGGACTGCTTGAAAGCATTCAGCCGGCGTTAGTTTTTACCGGGACTTCCTATACTTCCGATATTGAAAGGCAGTTCATTAATATTGCTTTAGGGAAGAAAATACGGTGTTATTCTTTTATAGACCATTGGACTTCGATGGTGAAAAGGTTTAAAAACCCCGAGGATCAGTTGATTTTGCCTGATCAAGTCTGGGTCATTGATGAACGCGCCAAACGGCTTGCTATAGGGGAAGGAATTGATAAGGATAAAATTGTCATTTCCGGGAACCCTTACCATGCGTGGCTGAAAAGATGGGTGCCTTCTATAAGTAAGGATGGTTTTCTTCGGGAAATCGGTGTGTCGGACGGAACCAAGAAAATCCTGCTGTTTGCTCCTGATCCCCTGTCCAATTTGGGCAGCGAGAGCTCGTATGGATTTGATGAATTAAAGGTTTCCCGGGAACTTGCTGAGTTATTTTGTCTGAATCAAGACGCGCTAAAGAATTGGAAGGTATTAGTTAAAGCGCATCCCAATCAGGACAGAAGCCGGTTAACAGAGATTTTTACTGGAAACCCTTTCTTTGAGGTGCTGACGCCAAACGTCGATACCAACACGGCGATGTTTTATTCTGATGTGGTCATGGGTTTTTTTTCATCTATTCTAATCGAAGCTTCCATCATGAACAAACGGGTTTTGCGTTTTCTTGACAGTAATCCGGTCGAGGATCCCATTTACGAACTGAATATTGGTCCGATCGTCGATCGGAATTCATTTATAACGGAGCTCAACAAGACCATAGTTTGAAAAAAGATATTTTTTTGCAGGGCGATCAAATTTCACTGCGAATCCTCAATGAAACGGACGTTGAGGGGAACTATGCCAAATGGCTGAATGACCCCGAAATAACCCGGTATAATTCTCATGGGAGATTTCCTATGACAATCGAGAAACTGAAAGAGTATGTGCAGGACGTGAAGGGTTCAAATGCCCATATGGTGCTTGCCGTAGTCGACAACCGCAATCACCGGCATATCGGCAACATCAGCATACAAAACATCAACTGGATAGACAGAAACGCAGAAATTGCATTTCTCTTAGGGGAGAAGGAATACTGGGGAAAGGGTGTTATGCAGGAAGCGGGCAAAATGTTAATTCACCATGCCTTCAGCGTGTTGAACCTGCACCGGATTTACTGTGGAACGTCGTCGGAAAATACAGGAATGCAGAGGCTGGCGGAAAAACTCGGCATGCACCGGGAAGGCATAAGAAAAGAAGCCATCTTTAAAGACGGGAAATACAGTGATATCATCGAATACGGTATTGTCGGCGCGCATGATGATTTCATAAATCAGTAGGATTTAAATTCAAATTCTGATGCGGAGTTGCTCACAACAATAAATCATACTTAACTTCTCTGGGGTCACGCCCGGATAATTTTTCTGATGTCACTGCTTACCTACCCAAAAAAGATTCTACGGTTTATTTTATTCTCATTCCGCTATCTTAAAGCTCAATACAAGAACCGCGGCCTGATTTATGAAATAAACCATCCAGAAAAAGTAAGCTTGCATGCAACTGCCTATATCGGGAAGGACGCTTTGATTAATGCCTGTGGTGAAAAGGACAAAATAGAAATACAGGCGCATACCCAGATTTACCGGAGGGTAGAGCTGAGTACCTGGTTTAATAACCGGTTGACCATCAAATCGTACAGTTCAATCAATGACGGCTGCAAGATTTTGGGTGATGTCACGATAGAGAAGTATAATCTCTTCTCCTGCAATATATGTATCTCATCGGGTAATCATTATGCCGATCATCTGCCAGAGATGCTTATCAAAGATCAGGATGCGCTGGTGCTCAACGATCCAGTTTTGCAAAAAAACCATTCCAATCCCGTTCACATTGAAGAGGATTGCTGGGTCGGGTGGGGTGCGTTTGTAAAGGCAGGAGTACATATCGGCAGAGGGGCAATAATCGGCGCATACAGCGTGATCGTTAATGACGTTGATCCGTATGCCGTGATGGCTGGTATACCAGCCAGGCAACTTAGAACAAGAGTATCATTTAACCCACCGGCTGAGATTACGGCTTCGGACTATCGCTGCTTTCCTTATTTTTATCGGGGATTCTGCCAGAATGCTGAGGAGCGGCAAGTTGGAGGTACCGATAAGCTCGCAATGGAAAAAAAAGCGTATGCAGTAATGAGAAAAGCAGTTGCCTATGAAATTGTGTTACTAAATAATAATAATTTCCCCGTAACCGTCCGAATCACGAGTCCTCAAGCCTGCGCAACTTTGGAAACGGCACTTTCTTCCGGTGAGACAGTTTTGCGATATGAAGCTGGATCGAAAGAAAAGGCGCTGTCGGACGATTATGATGGAATGGAAATGTCATTTTTTGACAAGAATGATTATATGGTTTTAAGAATTGAAACTCACTATGAATCTCCGAGTCCGACAACGTTACCTTTTCTTTTTATTAAGAAAGTAAAAGCATTATGATCGCCAGGATATATAATAAAGCGAGGAGCGAACTTCAAAAGATAAGGCAGGCAACATCGATTTCCCGTGCCATTTATCAGGATTATAAGAAGTTCAAAAAACTGGGCATAACTCCCGATCGCAGCGTTTTTGCCATGCGCCAGTTGTTTGTGCTGACCAATTCGAGGAGCAATGAAATTTTTTCAAGACTGGTCAGAAAGCCCCAGTATCAGCACAAAAGTTACCCGGGGGTTTTCCAAGATCTTTCCAAAGAGGGAATAGCAGACTTTTTGAAGGCAATGCATAGCAAAGGATTCTATATTTTCAAACAAACTTTGTCCGACCAGTTTGTGGAAGACATGGTCCGATTTGCCTCCACCACGCCTGCGAGGGTTTTGGAACAAAGAGATGACGGTGAGATTGTATATTCCAAAGAAAAGAAAATCATTGATTTTCAGAACCCGGTTTCCCCCAGGTACCAGTTCGAAAATGACGATATCTTATCTTCTCCTGAAGTGCAGGCACTGATTTTTGATGAATCGATTCTCAATTTGTCGCAATTATACCTGAATACTGCTCCTTATTTCGATGTGCTAGCCATGTGGTGGAGCCTGCCATTCGGGGGCGTAGGAAAGTCAGAAGCGGCTCAAATGTATCATTTCGATCTGGACAAGATGAAATTCATCAAGTTCTTTTTCTACCTGTCCGATGTCGATTCCCAGAGCGGGCCGCATTGCTATGTTACCCATACGCATCATGGTGTTCCCGCAGACATTTGCAAGGATGGACGACAGGAAGACGAAGAAATTGAGCGTGCCGTGGGTAAAGAGCGGATGGTGGAAATTTGCGGCAAAAAAGGTACGATCATAGCCGTCGATACCCGCGGCCTGCATAAAGGCAAAGAATTGACCAAGGGATACCGGCTTTTATTCCAGACAATGTTTTCAGACAGCCTGTTTGGTGCGAACTACCCCGACTTTGATCTCCAGAAAATAGCGCAACCTGGGAGGGAAGTCATCAGCAAATACCCCGAAGCCTTTAAAAAATTCAAAATCAAGCGACCCGATTAACGTGAGCATCGTAGCCATATTTAATTCTCATACCTTATGGCCTGTTCATTATGAAACGGAATTGGAGATAATTCAAAATCATTTAAATGCGGGCGATGCCGTCTACCAGATTGTTTGCAACGGGACGATTAATAGCTGCGATCTGAATTTGTCCAATGAACCGCTTGAATGTTTGCGATGTATCGAAAAAAGAAAAAAAGGAATTACCCTGCTCAACAGTCCGGCAAACGGCCCCGGGAAACTGCATGTCCTGGAATATCACGAACTGACCGTTCAGGACAAACGGATCATTTCCGCTACAAGATTTGAATATGGATCGATGGATGAGTTGAAAGGACTGAGCGTTGAAAACTTTGATATTGGCCTTGCGGTTCTTTCCTCCATTATGAGCAGCCTGCGTGACTCGTCACTGGATTTTTCATTATATAAAGAAACGATTGACAGGCATCTGCAAAATGCTTTAATGGTATTTTATGCGACCAAAAGGATCATAGATACCTACGATATATCAAAATTCTATGTATTCAACGGACGATTTGCCTATCCACGGGCAGTGTTCAGGGCGTGCCAGCAGAAATCAATTGAATGCTGGTTTCATGAGGTGGGCGGTACCATCTATAAATACGATATTTTCAAGAACCGCTTGCCGCACAACATATCCTATATACAGGAGCTGATCGAATATTTCTGGGAGCATGGCGAACAAAATGAGCGCCAACGGCTGGGACGTCTCTGGTTCGAAGAGAGGATAAAAGCTATTCCCCAGAATTACATGTCTTTTGTCGCCGGACAGGAACTAACCCGCCTGCCTGAAAGCTGGAATACACTAAGTCATAATGTGGTTATTTTTAATTCCTCGGAGGACGAAATGGCCTCGATAGGCGCCGAATGGAAAAATCCTTTGTATAAAAATCAATTGGACGGAATCCAAAGTGTAGTAGGCGATTTGGCCCTTTTTCCACACATACGGGTCTACCTGCGCATGCACCCCAACCTGCAGGGGGTAAATGATGACTATGTGAAAAGTCTCAGGGAAATCAAAGCCGATAATTTTGAGCTGATCGAGGCCGATTCGCCGGTGTCCACCTATCAATTGATCAAGCGCGCTGATAAAATAGTCACCTTCGGTTCCTCAACCGGTATTGAAGCGGCCTATTTGAGCAGGGTTTCTATTTTACTGGGCGCCAGTTATTATAAAGGGAAATCCTGTGTATATGAACCGGCAAGCCACGAGGAAGCAATAAAAATGCTGGCTGATGTGAACCTGGAGCCGATCATTTCGGACTTTCCCCTTAAATACGGTTATTATTTCAAAAACAGGGGTATTGACTTTACTTTTTACAAGCCCACCAGGATTCACGACGGAACTTTTGGCGGGGTCAATCTGAACAGCTTTCGATCCCTGAAATTTAAGATAATGAGTAACAGGACGGTCAACCGAATTGCCAGGAAAGCAATGGGAAATAGTTACAGAAGTTTTATTCTCCGGCTTGCGCGAACATAGTTAACTGTACATAATGACATTCAGTATAATCGTCGCAGCGTATAACCGGAAGGATATTTTAATCGAGGCTATTAGAAAAATAATGGGAACAGGGTTTCCCAAATCAGAATATGAAATAATCATTGGCGATAATAATTCGTCTGACGGTACACGCGAACGCGTGGAGGAATTTACCAGGGAAAATTCAGGAAAGGTTAATCTTAAATATCTTGTCGAAACCAGGAAAGGAAATGTATACGCCAGACATTCGGCCGTAAAACACGCCATCGGAAAATATTTGGTTTTTTGCGACGATGATTGTTTTGTAGCAGATAACTGGCTGACGGAAATTGACCGGATATTCCGACTTCACCCCGAAATCGGTTTACTGGGCACCCGAATCGAGATCCAGTGGGATAAATCCGCACCAGCCTGGATGCAAAACTACCAGTATCTTTTAGGCGAAATCAGGGGGGAATCGCCCCTGGTGATCAAGGATTCGGGTCTTTTTGTAAACAGCGGCAGTATGGCGATCCCCAAAGAATTGTTTGAAAAGCTGGGCGGCACTTTACCGGAGCAGATCGGCGGCAAATATGTCGGGGATGGCGAAACCGGTCTGTGCCTCAAGTTGCATAATCTAAAGAAACCTATCGCCCTCACCAATGATACTTTTGTTTATCACTATCAGCTGGTGGAAAAAAATGCAAGGATTGCCGATATCAGGCGGCGGTTTGAAAATAATGGAATTGGGGAGGCCTACAATGAAGTCTACCGTCAGGGAGTAAAAGCCGATGCGGATGCGAACAAGACAAAAAACCAGTATTTATGGGTAACCATCAAGGATCTGCTCAGGTTGAAAAGGTCCCGGGCCCGGGGGAACTATTTCCGCTATTCCTTTTTTAAGAAAAAGGCGGAATATATCAATAAGTTTTTGCGTGAATCCAATAATAGCGCGGGGGACTGGGTGCTGAGTGATCACTATGCCGCGCCGGATCTCGTCTCTTCTTCTATATTTGTCAGGCAGTAAATAACACAATTTGGAAAAAATTCTGGTAACCGGAGGAGCGGGTTTTATAGGAAGCTCCCTGATTGAAAAATTACTCCAATCGCAGAAATATTTTGTAGCGGCAGTCGACAACCTGGCCACCGGATTCCAGGCGAACCTGCCGCAAGTTTCCGGACCTGC
>JAJPJP010000026.1 GCA_021324175.1 Chitinophagia bacterium | reverse complement strand
AGTTTTTTATTTTGTTCGGTTATTAGTTAATTTGTAAAAATAATTTTTTTTCATTTTTTATTCGCCTGTTCTCACCTAAGGAATGCCATTGTTTTATCAACATAATATTAACGAGTCTACCCGGATGGCCATTTGGCGCATTGAGGAACCCGAGGCATTTTTTTTGAGCCGCGTTCCATCTCATGGATCCGTCACCCATCCGTATAAAAAATTACAACACCTGGCAGGGCGGTACGCCCTCACCGCAATCTTCGAAGATTTCCCCCTTGAAGAAATAGTTATTGCTGATACCCAAAAACCTTTTCTGCCCAATGACCGATATCATTTTTCCATTTCACATAGCGGTAACCTGGCCGCTGTTATTGCCAGCAATCGAAATCGTGTCGGTATCGATATCGAGCTGATCACTGGCCGGATAAAAGTGATTTCCGAGAAGTTCCTTGGCAATAAAGAAAAAAAATACCTCAATGACCTGGAGTCCGTTCCGCAGGTTCAACTGGAGCTCATGACGGTGTATTGGAGCGCTAAAGAAGCAATTTTTAAATGGTATGGCGATGGGGAAATTGATTTCCGGAAGCATTTGGAAATAACCGCCGTAAGGCATAATGGCAGCAACGGCACCCTGGACTGCGTGTTCAGGAAAAATGGCGGCTCGACATTAACTGTGCATTACCATCTGGTTAGCGGGTTCGTTGTGGCCTGGGTCGTAACCTGACCCCAATTCAACCTGCTTCCTCATTTAAAACGTCGGAGGACCCGTTTCCTAATAAAGTAAGGTCGACGGCATCCTGGCCGGCAATACCTTCCACCGATCCCTTGATGTGTGCGGCGTTTAGCAAAACTTTCTCGAGTTGCTTCTCTCTCGACTTCCAAAGCTTTTCCATGACTTCACGCTCACGTTGAATAGATAACTTCATGGTCAAAAAACCCTCGCGGATCGCGCTCCATTGTTCACTGAATTCCCTGCTGGTTAAATAATCGTAGAGCATATGCATCTTGTCACCCTTATTCTGCTGGTTCCTCGTCGCGTTGAAAATTTTGATGATGCCATCACGAACAATTGTAACGACTGCCTTTACTTCTTCGAATGAGCAAATCCAAACGCCACTTTTTTCACCAAATTGGGTCAAATCTTTGGGCATGGTCCTGGTTACGAGAATCGCGACATCGGCGCTTTGGCTGCGCATATCGTTCCGTAGCTTTTCGATCCAATCGTGGCTGAAATGCTCAGTACGTTTGCTTTCAAAAATTATCTTACCACAATCCTGACCGTAACTATTTCGGACATTTTGTATGCAATCCGCACCACGAACGCCCTTGCCGACTTCCTCTATCTTATCAAAAGGAAAAGCGTTACTCAGGATTTCTTCCAAAAGCAGTTCCTGCGCCTCGCCCTGTAACTGCATGGATCCCTGTTCCTGCCTGCGCTTCATTTCTTCGGTTAATCTTTTTTGATCGTCAAGCTGTTTTTCAAGTTCGCGAAGCCTAAGCTGAAACTCGGTTTCCTTGAGCTCAATACGTGACAATTCGTCTTTGAGAAGATCGCCTTTTATTTTCTCCCTTTCTTCAATGAGCTTTTTTTGAATTAAAATCTCAAGTTCTTCCTCTTTGCGCAGCAATTGTTGCTCTTTTTGAAGAAACTCCAGTTCCTTCTGCCGGGAAAGTTGCAACTTTTCCTGGATGTCCTTATTTGATTCCTGTAACAGCCTTAACCTGACTTCAAAATCGGAACTTACGGAATTCCGAATGTTTTCTTCAACGGCGAGTTTTAACGCGTCCTTTTCACTCTGCAGGCGCTTGACGAATTCCGCATCACGTGTCTCCAGAGCAAGCTGGAATTCGTTTTCTTTTTTCAAAACCTCCTCGTCCTTCTGCCTTTTATATTTCTGCATCTCCCCGCGCAATTCCCTTTTATATTCTTCGGACACCGCATCCTCTATCGGGAAATCAGCGCCGCAATTTGGACATTTTATATTGGTGGACATTTGGTTTTTTTGCAAGTTAGCAAATAAAAAAGCGAAGCCATTTGCTTCGCTCAGTGCGGCAGAAGAGATTCGAACTCTCACACCCTTTCGGGCGCTACCACCTCAAAGTAGTGCGTCTACCAGTTTCGCCACCGCCGCATTAGATCGCTCAGCACCAACTCAGAATCGGACGGCAAATGTAAAAAAAATAACATTCACGTTCACGCTTTTCTCAGCATGATGCGGAACACTGTTCCTTTTCCCAATTCAGACTCTTTGACAACCAAAGTGCCATTGTGATATTGCTCAATAATGCGTTTTGACAGGCTTAGACCCAATCCCCATCCCCGTTTTTTAGTAGTAAATCCAGGTTTAAAAACTTTTCGCAAATTAGAACTGGATATGCCTTTGCCGGTGTCTGCAACATCAATTAAAATTTCTTTTTCATTTTCCTTAATGTCTACATTGACCTGTCCCTTTCCCTCCATGGCATCCAAAGCATTTTTAAGGAGGTTTTCAATTACCCAGTCAAACAGAGGTTCAGAAATCCTGGCCATCATCTGGTCCGCGCCGTGAGTATTGATGACAAATTGCACCTTGCCGGTAGCCCGCTTCTTAATATACTCAACCATGCTTGCCACCTGGGTGAGAATATCCTGTT
>JAJPJP010000235.1 GCA_021324175.1 Chitinophagia bacterium | reverse complement strand
GAAGCCGATGATAGCCGTTTTGCGAGACGATAATCGCACTATATTCATATGGGATTTTTGTTTCGATAAATATAGCGTAAATGAGACAAAGGTCAGTGAAGAAGCTCGCAATGTCACTCGGTCCGTACGCTCTTGACCAGGTTTGCAGTAGCGGCTATCCAGGATTGATAGCTGATGGGTATGGTCGATTTTGGACCCTGCCGTGTACGCTTTCGCACATCAAGAGTCTACAAATGACCAGGCTTTGAATTTCGACTTAAAGTATTTTGTATGATGAGATATTAAAAGCCCGAAGTTCCAAGGCTAACTTGAAAAAAGCTGAATGTATAGTTATTCTCACGATTTATTCTTTCACCTGTATAGTTATTTCCGGACGAGTCATCTGTATCAGTTCCGAACATCCATGTATCGATTTCGCACTATTTGACTGATTGGTCAAGTTGAACCCGTTGTAAATCAATATTCTTTCGGCACGGCACATATTTCGCTGAAATTGTCGGAATACTCTGGCTGGAGAGCATAGAGTTGTTTTTGGTAGACATGATCTATGGTATACATCCCGGAGCGGGTATTTTCATCATGACCGTGCTGGGGGGGGCGATCGCGATCGCGTGGCTGACAGCTGGTTACCGTGCACTCAAAGCAGCCAGCGAAAACCCCGTGAGATCCGTGAGAACGGAGTAATGGAGCAAAACGTAACAATTGGTAAATTACGAGTAGTCTTCAAGACAGCATCAAGAAACTATGATCAAGAATTATTTCATAACTGCTCTTAGAAACTTTTGGCGAAACAAGGTATTTTCCCTGATCAACATTTTAGGACTGGCAATAGGAATCAGCGCGGCACTGGTCATTTACCTCATCGCCCATTACGATTTCAGTTTTGACAAATTTGAGAAAGACGGAGATCGCATCTACAGGGTGGTGACAGACATGCGTTTTGCGGGAACTCCATTTTCCTTGGCCGGGGTTCCCTCACCGCTGCCGGATGCGATGAGAAACGATGCTACCGGACTGGATCTGGTTTCGGCCTTTCAGCAGTTTGATGGCGATGCGAATGTTTCCATTCCGAAAAATTCTCCGGAAAAGCCGCATATTTTTAAGAAGCAGGGCGACATCATTGTTGCGGATAGGAATTACTTCAAATTGGTTTCATACGATTGGCTTGCGGGCAATTCCGAAAAAGCCTTGAATGATCCGTTCAAGGTTGTACTCACGGAAGGGAGAGCGAAGGCTTATTTTCCTGGATTGAATTATAGTGAAATGATCGGCCGACAGGTTATTTATAATGATTCAATCATAACGACGGTATCAGGTGTAGTAAAAAAGCTTTCTGAGAACACTGATTTAATATTTAAAGAATTTATCTCGCTGGCGACAATTCCTGCGAGCGGGCTTAAAGGAAATTATTCCTGGGACGAATGGGGAAGCGTCAATAGCGGTTCTCAATTATTCCTCAAGTTAAAACGGGGTATTTCCGTTGCCAATATTGAGTCGCAACTGGAAACAATCGATAAAAAAAACTCCAAAGATCCAAGCGGCAATAGCAAAAGCTCGAGAAAATTTCAGTTGCAGGCTCTGGGTGATCTGCATTTCAACGGCAAATACGGCACATTTGGCGACCGCATAGCCCACAAACCAACCTTGTATGGCCTATTGACCGTCGCCACGTTCTTGTTGTTACTGGGATCCATCAACTTTATCAATTTGACCACCGCGCAGGCGGCACAGCGGGCCAGGGAAATCGGGATCAGGAAAACCCTGGGTAGTTCAAAAGGCCAACTGGTCCTTCAATTCTTAAATGAGACTTTTATCATTACCTGTATGGCAGCGATCCTGTCAATAATCCTGACGCCGGTCCTGCTAAAAATATTCGGTGACTTTATTCCGAAAGGCCTTTATTTTAACCCGCTTCACCAACCCGCGATCATCTTGTTCCTGGTCTCATTGCTTATCGTCGTTAGCTTTCTATCGGGTTTTTATCCTGCGCTTGTTCTTTCAGGTTTTAGACCTGCGTCAGTTTTAAAGAACCAGGCGTTTAGCAAAGGAGGCAGTTCGCGAAGAGCGATGTTGCGAAAAGGCCTGACGGTTTCGCAGTTTTTCATCGCACAGGTTTTTGTCATCGCGACGGTCATCTCCGTGAAACAAATCACCTTCATGCTAAACAAGGACATGGGATTCAGGAAAGAGGCCATCATTGCTTTTAATGTACCTTTTGATTTTAGCCATGTCGACAAAACTGATCCAAACAAGCGGGTTTTATTGAATGAACTAAAAAAAATCCCGGATATTGAAATGATAAGCCTGGGCGGTGACTTTCCTTCCTCCAGTGGGTGGTCGATGAGCACCATGACTTTTAAAGACGGAAAAAAGGAGGTCGAAACCGACGTGCGGTTTAAGAGTGGCGATAGCAATTATCTGAAGCTCTATCATATTAAATTGCTCGCGGGCAGAGATGTGGCCCAGTGCGATACGGCAAGTGAATATTTGATCAACGAAACTTATCTGCATCTTCTCGGTTATCAAAACCCCAGGGATGTCCTATTGAAGACTTTAAGCAATAAGCCAATCGTCGGGGTTATGGCGGATTTCAACCAGCAGTCGTTGCACGAAATGGTAAAACCGCTGGCTTTTGCGTCTGAAATGAGGTCCAACTTCAGGTTTCATGTCGCCCTCAGGCCCCGGGATGCCCGTGGTAAATCATGGGAAAAGACGATCTCGAAAATCGAATCAACTTTTAAGTCGCTTTATCCCGATGCAGATTTAGATTACAAATTCTTTGATGAATCCATCGCTAAATTTTATAAGACCGAAGAGGATCTCTCCCGGCTGCTCAAGTGGGCAACCGGTCTCGCCATTTTCATCAGTTGTATGGGATTGTTAGGATTGGTCATTTATACGACCAGCCTTCGAACGAAAGAAATTGGCGTACGAAAAGTTCTCGGCGCGTCTGTCAGTAATATTGTTTCACTCCTCTCAAAGGATTTCGTTCTGCTCGTATTGATCTCATTCATGGTTGCTGCACCAGTAGCCTGGTGGTCTATGAGTAAATGGCTTGAAAATTTTGCTTACAGAACGACCATGAATTGGTGGGTATTTGGAATGAGCGGATTGTCTCTTGTAGTCATCGCGTTGATCACATTAAGTATCCAGACGATCAAGGCTGCAATGGCAAATCCCGTTGACAGCCTCAGGAGCGAGTGAGGCTGGAAGGGCTAACAAACTATATCCGATGTTTGGGAATTATTTTAAGACTGCCTGGCGCAGTTTGCTAAAAAACAGGACGTACAGCGCATTGAACATTTTTGGATTGGCAACGGGGATGGCCGTTGCCCTGGTTATTGGGCTTTGGGTATACTATCAATATTCCTATGATAAGTTTCTGGCGGGTTATCAGCAGGTTTACCATGTTTGCCGAAATTTCTATGGCAACGGCGACACGGCAACTTACGGAGGAACTTCGTTGAAATTGGCCAATGCATTGCGCACCCAGGTTCCCGAAATTCTTTATGTCGCCGAAACGGATGGCTTTAGCATGCATTCGTTGAGGGTCGGGGACAAGAAATTTTATATCCAGGGCGGCCAGGTGGGAAGCGATTTCCTGAAAATCTTTCAGTATGATCTTATCGAGGGGAATCCGGCGAACGTCTTGAGCAGCCCATATTCGATCGTGTTAACGCAGCGCACCGCAAAGGCTTTATTTGGCAATGAGGATCCCGTCAATAAGGTCGTTCGAATGGACAACAAAAACGACTTGCGGGTGACGGGTGTGCTTAAGGATGTTCCGGCCAACTCGACATTACAATTCAGTTATCTTATTCCATTCAGCTATTTTGAATCCACCGAAAATTGGGTTAAAGATGCGCGCACTTCCGGGTTTGGGTACACCAATTTTTTAGTATTTGCCACGCTAAAGCCCGGAATAACCTATGAACAGGTGGCTCAAAAAGTCAGGAATCTTGAAAAAACCGAAACGGATAACAGTATGTCGATGACGACAAATGTCCTCCTCGATCCGATGAAGAACTGGCATCTCTACGAGAAATTCGAAAAAGGTAAAGCGGCTGGAGGCCTGATTGAATATGTGAGGATTTTTACCATCATCGGCATATTGGTGCTTCTGATCGCTTGTATAAATTTTATCAATTTAACTACTGCGAGGTCTACGAAGCGGGCCAAGGAGGTCGGGGTCAGAAAAACAATGGGCTCCGGCAAAAATCAACTCGTTTTCCAGTTTTTGACCGAATCCATATTGCTGACAGTCATTGCATTTATATTGTCTTTGCTCATTGTTCAAATGGTAGTTCCCGCTTTCAACACGCTGACAGGCGCATCAATAAAAATTCCTTATTCCAATGATGCATTCTGGCTCCTTGCTTTTTGCGCCGTTTTCATAACAGGGCTTTTTGCCGGCAGCAGGCCGGCTTTCTATCTTTCTTCGTTTGACCCGGTGAAAGCAATAAAGGGAGGAATTCGGGCAGGTAGAGCGTCAGTGTTGCCCCGAAAGATATTGGTTGTGCTGCAGTTCACCAGTTCGATCGCATTAATCATCTCAACGTTTATTATTTACCAACAGGTGCAATATGCGAAGGACAGGCCATCAGGTTATGATAAGAATCGTCTCTTGATCACCGACATGAATGCGGATCTTGCCAGGAATTATGACGCAATTAAAAATGACCTGATCGCAACAGGCGTAGCCAAAGGGGTGACCACGGCATCTGCGAGCGTGACAACTGAAGGCAACCACAGGGACGTAGATGACTGGCCGGGAAAGCGACCCGGCGAATCAGTGGACATGGGTGTAATCACTGTTTCGGACGGCTATTTTAAAGCGCTCGGCATGGCGATGAAAGATGGGAGAGACTTCAACGCTCCTTCAGACACGGTAAACGTCATATTTAACGAAGCGGCAGTCAGGTTGCTTCGACTAAAAAGCCCGCTAAGCCAATCGATTACCTGGCTCAATGCCAGGCTCAGAATTATTGGTGTCGTCAAAAATGCGATGATGGGATCTCCTTTTGCGCCAGCCGACCCTACGATTTTTTTATATGATCGCCATCCACAGGGTGTGATCATGTACAGGCTGTCACCCGAAATAAAAACACAGGAAGCGATCACGAAACTCACTTCCATTTTTAACAAATACAACCCGGCTTACCCTTATTCGTACACATTTGCTGATGACAGCTATGCGATGAAGTTCAATTTTGCAGAGGTGATAGGAAAACTATCAGGACTGTTTGCCGCGCTGGCAATATTTATTTCGTGCCTTGGGCTCCTCGGCCTTGCGGCATACCTTGCCGAACAACGCACCAGGGAAATTGGGATTCGTAAGGTGCTGGGAGCTTCAGTGCCTCAGGTTTGGCTTTTGCTTTCGAAGGATTTTATTGTATTGGTCTTAATCAGCTGCGCCATTGCATCACCAATCGCATATTATTATATGCATGAATGGTTGCAGCAATATGATTACAGGATAATCATCGGTCCGCCGGTATTTGTCGTTGCCGGCACAGCAGCGCTTACCATCACGATTCTGACAATTAGTTTCCAGGCAGTCCGGGCGGCGATCGCCAACCCGGTGAGAAGCCTCCGCAACGAATGAATTCATGAAGATTCAAAATAAAATTATCGACCATGTTCTCAAACTATATGAAAATCGCCTGGAGGGTCTTTAGCAAAAACAAAGTATTCTCCCTAATTAATATTATCGGCCTGTCGACGGGATTGGTCAGCTGCATGCTCATCTCGATCTATCTCTGGCATGAGTTGAGCTATGACCGCTATCATAAAAACGTTAAGGACCTTTACCTGGTCGGAACCGTTTTTAGCAAGGATGGAAAGGAAGAAAAAACGCCCAACACGCCGGCACCCATGGCGCTTGCCATGCAACGTGAATTTCCCGAGATCGTTTCTACGGCACGTACGATGCCGTTGTTTGGTGATGACAAGACGCTTTTCCAATGGAAGCAGCCAAATGGTGAGCTTAAATCCTTATATGAGACCAAGGGATATCTTGCCGACCCGAATTTCTTTAAACTTTTCAGTTATCATTTCATCGAAGGCAATGCGTCCACGTCGCTCGCCGAGCCTAACTCAATTGTGTTGAGCGAAGAAATGGCTGAACAGCTTTTTGGCAAAGAGGCAGCGCTGGGCAAGGTAATTCATATCAACAGCTCGACAAATGGCGAAGGTGATTTCAAAGTCACCGGCGTATTCCGGCCTATGGCGACGCCCACGCAAATCGATGCAAGGTTTTTCGCATCTATTCCGGGAGGCCAGATGGAACAATTCATTAAGCAACAGACTGACATGGTCGGTAATAACATGTTCGCCACTTACCTGCTTTTGCATAACGGCGCAGACGCTAAAAGACTGGAAGCGAAATTTCCGGCGTTTGTCGACAAGTATATGGGCATTGGATTAAAGGCAGCCGGGTTTTATAAAAAGCAGTTCCTTATCCCTGTAAAAGGTCTTCATCTGTATTCGGGGCTGAGCAACGATGTGAATGCGGGTTCGACGGCAAGCGCGACCTATTTATATATTCTCGGATCAATTGCGCTGTTCATACTGCTCATAGCATGTATAAACTTTATGAATTTATCAACCGCCCGCTCTTCAAAACGTTCGGCGGAAGTCGGCGTCAGAAAAGTGCTTGGTGCGCAAAAAAAATCGCTGATTTGGCAATTTATCGGCGAGTCCGTTTTTATGAGCATCCTGGCATTCGTTATTGCACTGCTGGTCACGATGTGGCTCCTGCCATATTTTGCCAGGATCTCCGGCAAGAATCTGGACGCGATTTTTGCAGGAAATTGGACAATCATCGGCGGGTTTTTTATACTGGCAATTGTCGCAGGTTTGCTTGGTGGCAGCTACCCGGCCTTCTATCTCTCCTCCTTCCAACCCGTAAAAGTCCTAAAGGGAAAGTTGTCTAATTCCCTCTCGGTCGTCGCTCTCCGCAAGGGGCTCGTCGTTTTTCAATTTGTCATCTCGGTCGTTTTGATCATCGCTGCCATCGTCATCGCGAGCCAGATGAATTATCTGCGCAATACTGATCTTGGATTTGCCAAAGACCAGCAAATTGTAATTCCGCTCCGCACGACTGCCGCAAAAAATGTTTATTCGGCATTAAAAAACGCCATACTAAGTCTTCCGCAAGTGGAAAATGCAGGCGCAGCCCTTTACTATCCTGGTATTGTCAATCCTTCGGATATGATGCTTTACCGGCAGGGAGAGACACCAGAAAATGGTCAGGATGTTCACACCAACTGGGTGGATGAGTCGCTTCTGCAGACGCTGGAGATCAAGCCGGTCGCAGGCAGGATATTTTCGAAAGATTTTCCATCGGACACGGCAAACAGGATGATCCTAAATGAAAAGGCGGCAAGAGAGCTCGGGTACAAGACGCCGGCCGAGGCGCTCAATGGACAGATCAAAATGGACTGGAGGGGCCAGACATATAGCTGGACGATTATCGGTGTGGTCAAGGACTTCCACTTCCAGGACCTTCATGTAGAAATCGCACCTTATGGTTTTCAGCTCAATAATCAACCTAATTATAATTACCTGATTGTGCACGCCAGGTCCCGCGAAATTCCCGGCCTTCTTGCTGCATTGGAATCAAGCTGGCGTCGTCTCGATCCCGGAGAGCCCTTTGAATACAGCTTCCTTGATAAAGACTTTGAAAAAAATTATTCATCAGAGGAAAGGCTTCAGGCCATGGTTCAATATTTTACGATTGTTGCGATTTTGATTTCCTGTCTTGGACTATTCGGGCTGGCCACTTTTAGCGCTGAACAGCGGATCAAGGAAATCGGCATAAGAAAAACGCTGGGCGCATCGATAGCCAGGATTTACGTTTTGTTGTCACAGGATTTTCTGAAGCTCACAGGCATCGCGCTGGTGATTGCAATGCCGCTTTCATGGTGGCTTATGAATAAATGGCTCCTTGGATTCCCGTACAGAACGCCTATCACCTGGCAGGTTTTTTTAAACACGGTGATTGCCGTCCTTGTGATCTCGCTTGCAACCATCAGTTTTCAGGCAATCAGGGCGGCGATTTCTAATCCCGTTAAAAGCTTAAGAACTGAGTAAAGAATGAATGAGTGAAAATCCATTTGTCAATCGCGTGTTATGTTTAGAAATTATGTCAAAACGGCCTGGCGAAACATCACGAAGCACCGCGCTTATAGCGTGATTAATGTCGCAGGACTTACATTGGGTATCGCATCATGCCTGGTTATTTTCCTAGTTGTTCAATACGAATTGGGCTATGATAAGTTCAATAAGAAATACGACCGGATTTACCGCGTTACGCTTCATGCGCTCGATTTTAATCCTTTCGTCTCATTGGGCATTGTGCCCGCAATGAGAAATGACTTCCCGGAACTCGAGAAAGTGACGCAGGTATTGTATCGTCGCGAAGGCGTGGTCAAGGTCGGGCAAACCAAATATGATGAAAAAGGTTTTATCTATGCTGACAGCAATTTTGCTTCGGTATTCGATTATGACTGGATGGCGGGTGACCCCAGGATCGCTCTCAAGGACCCTAATGAAGTGGTGCTTACCGAGAGTATAGCACACAAATATTTTGGCAACGAGAACCCGGTGGGGAAATCGATCGAGCTGGGGACCAAATCTCCGTATATCTTGAAAGTGACCGGACTGATCAGGGACGTGCCAGGTAATTCGCACCTGCCTTTCCGTTTCATGATCTCCTGGGAAACGGTGAGAAAGGATTTCGAAAAAGACGGCGCAATGAATGCGTTTTATTGGATTAACGATGGCGCGATGGCTTACCTCGTGCTTCCAAAAAATATGAATGTTGGGCAGCTGCAGGCAAAAATGCACGGTTTTATTGGAAAGAACTGGGGGCAAGATCTTGCTAGCAGCGCGTCGCTGCCGCTTCAGCCCCTGGCTGACATTCACTTCGATCCGCGCTATCTGAACAATACGATAACTTATACCACCTCCCGCGAGACTTATTATATCCTTTCAGCTGTTGCGCTGCTTATCATCCTGATCGCATGTATCAACTTTATTAACCTGGCTACGGCCCAGGCAATCGCAAGAGCGCGTGAAGTCGGCGTTAGGAAAGTTCTCGGTTCAGGCCGGTCACAATTAATTCGGCAGTTTCTCGGCGAAACGGCCTTTATGGTATTCATCGCGCTCGTACTTGCGATTCTGCTTATTTTGCTTTGCCTCCCGCAACTGGCAGCGTGGCTGGATCTTAAAATCAGTGTAGCCGCATTGGCCAATCCTCAAATGGTTGCAAGTGTCCTGGTCGCTACTTTCCTCGTAATCCTGATCGCGGGTCTTTACCCGGCTTTCATTCAGTCAGGCTTCCGGCCAATTGAATCACTTAAATCGAAGCCTGTGACGACGAAGGGAAGTCTTGGCCTTCGCAAAACGCTTGTAGTAGTCCAATTTGCCATTTCACAGGCCATGATCGTTGGAACGCTCGTTGTTGCCTATCAAATGGATTTCTTCCAAAACCGGAACCTCGGATATGACAAGGAATTGGTGATCTCGATGAGAACCCCTGACTTCGAAAAATCCGCAGTCTTCAAACAGGAACTCGAATCGACTCCTGGGGTTAGCCAAACCAGCTTTTCGTCGGGTTCGCCTGCCAATGCCTCGCAATTCTGCCCATTTATAGCGCCGCAATTTGGGGTAACGCAGGACGATGTCACTGAACTAAGATTTATGGACGAGAATTTTATTCCCATGTTTGACATCCAATTATTGGCAGGAAATCCCATAGTAAAAAACGCGAAGACCTGGAAGGACTCCGTGTACGATATTGTTGTCAACGAAGCGTTGATCCATAAGCTTGGGATCATGGACCCGCATCGCGCGATCGGTCAGCCTATTACGGTCAACGGCAACTGGTCATGCACGATTAACGGCGTCGTCGCAGATTTTCAAAGCGAATCCAAACATAAAAAAATCAGGCCTTGTGTCATGCTCTATCGGTCAGATGCGTTTGGTACTGTCTGCGTGAGGCTTGCGCCCGGCAACCTGAAGAATACAATCGCGTCAATCGATAAATCCTGGAGCACGCTTTCCCCTGCTGGCCTCTTTACTTTTGAATTTATGGATGATCACATTGCCGAATGGTACCGCCAGGAAAATAAAGAATACGTAGCATTCCGTTTATTTGCAGGCATTGCTATTTTGATTGGATGCCTGGGACTTTATGGGCTGATTTCTTTCGCGGTGGCTCAGCGCACAAAAGAAATCGGCATCAGGAAAGTATTGGGGGCTTCGGTAACCAACATTGTTTATTTGTTCTCCCGAAACTTTATCTGGCTAATCGGCCTTGCATTTTTGATTGCCGCGCCACTCGCTTATTTCGTTATGCATAACTGGTTGCGGGGCTTCGCCTATCAAATCAATATCGGTCCAAATATTTTCCTCATTTCACTCGGCGTTTCCGGAGTGATAGCAGCTCTCACAATCAGCTACCAGACAATAAAGGCGGGAATTTCAAATCCCGTTAAAAGCTTAAGAACTGAGTAGGGTCCATTAACAAATGTTAATCTCTGTTGCGAAAATCTTAAATCTTAATAACGCATCAGGCTGCCAAGACTTCATTTGTATATCACTCATTTACGGAATTTATCAGGCATCAATGTTGTGGCATATACTGGTAGAGACTGCCGATCCCGATCTTATTCAGATCATTAAAAAAACAAGATTATGAAACGTTATAACAAACAGGCATTTCTCGGAATAATTCTGATCATGTTTGCCGGTAGCCTGGCCGCACAGTCTAAAATTTCTTCTCTTCCGGCGGGCGTACAGCAATGCGTCGGGAAAAACGATCAACCCACAAGCGAACTTGCCGTTCAGAAGATCGGCGACCAATGGTGGCGCGCTTCCTATATGAGCGGCCATGAGAGCTACACGGAAGCCTGTAACATCAATGGCGAAGGCATCGCGATTTCGCTACCGGTCCGCGAAACAACGATCGATCCGGGCGCTGAAAATAGATTAATCCAAACTTATGGCCCTTCGATTTATGACATCACTGAAATGAAAGGGGTCGGCAATAGCGATGAATATATTGTCAGAGTCTTGGAAAACGGCCAAATGAAAACGGTTAGGGTGATTGCATCGGATGTGAATAGTCACTAATGTAGTTTATTACGTAACTGTGAAAGAATCTGGATTTCCGGGTGCGCTAGGTTTGCTGCAGGTATTTATTTGGAACATTAACCGATTGATAGTCGATGTTGTAAGATGCTTTCAGTAACAAGTTAACGATCTCGGAGATTTCAGATTCTTTTCTATGCATCTGCGGCAGTAGGCCCATCATCGCATAGCTAATGGGATTTACAGCAGGTATCAATGTTTCCCATTCATAGCTTTTGCCCCAGATCAATCCCGCAACAGTCAGCTTAAGGTCGGCAGATTGCAACAGTAGATATTCGAGCATTTCCTTCGATTGGTTTAAAATCTGGTTGACAGTATGAAAAATTGGAGTCTGGCCCCCAAAACCATTCTCATCGATGCCCGCACGGGCATTTACATCAGCGCCATTTGCGACAAGCACTTTAGCACAAGAAACGCAGTTGAATTCTGCGCAAATGTGCAGTAGGGAGGCATCGAGTAACGGCGTAAATGCCGTCCGAAGCGTGTATCGCCTGGAGGGGATTGAAGGATCGGCCGAAATCTGCGACTCAATCACTGCAACATCATCCATCAATACCGCCAGCAGCACGTTGTCTTCGAAAACCAGGCCATATTCGATGAACGCTTTGACGCAATATTTGAACCTGGCGCTTCTCAAATATTCGCTGGTCAGTTCATAAATCAGCGGCTGCCCGTTATAGACGCTATTTGGGCTGATTCCCGCTGCGAAACACTCCTTTATACCTTCGACCGAATGAACCTCGATTTCGCCAATGATTTTCTTTAAGTAGTCCATTAGGCAAAATTAACATCAATAATTTGTCGGCCGATTTTAAACTTCTACTAGTCGCAACGATTTTACGATATTCTTTGGTTGGCCGCGGCAATGTCACTTTTCTTCTTCATCCAGTTCATGAAAACATAAAGAATGCATACAAAAGCGATAAAAATGAGCGCGGGCTGAATTTCCTGCTTGTGCAAATTGGATAACATCCAAACGATAAGTATGATACCAACTATAGGCGTCACCAATCCACCTGGTGCTCTGAACGCCTTGTCGTCTCCTTCCAATTTCTTCTTTCGCAATTTGAGCGTGGATAAAATCACCATGAGATACACGAGGAGTATCATCGCACTGGACATAAGGGCCAGTTCTTTGAACCCGCCAGCCAAACAACATAAGAAGACCAATGTTCCATAAGAAATAACAGCGAGATAGGGCGTCGCATATTTTGGATGGACCCTGCCCAGAAATTTTGGGAACAAGCCGTCGTTCGCGCCGGCAAAAATAGATCGCGGTGTGCTAAGAAGGTCAATACCCACATTTCCAAAACTTGATAAAATGGCACAAACCAGAAGAACAGTTGCGCCAGCAGGTCCGATAATTTTGTCGGCGACGGCCGCAAGTGGCGCATCCTGATAAACGGTCATTTGCGTCCCCAACACACCCTGCGTCACTGTTTGCAAGATGCTGTACGCCGCTAGCACGAAGACGCCTGCGATACAAATACTGAGTGGTACCGTCCTATGGGGGTTCTTGATTTCGCCGCTCGCACCGAGACAGGATTCAAAACCCGCGAATGCAAAAAACAAAAGTAGCGTTACGTCTCCAAATGCCCCGACAGTAGGCACGTGATTCCAGCGAAGATTCGCAGGATTGATATGGCTGATACCGAAGATCATGATTCCAAACAACGGTAGCAGCTTAATCGTGGAAATGATCTTGACAACTCCTACCCCTTCCTTGGTTCCAAAAATGTTTGTCACGACGAGAATTCCGGTAAGAATGAAAAATAAAAAACCACGTGCCACTGGTCCAGCCAGAAAGGGAAATAATGCTGCCAATGAATCTGCAATGATATTCTCGAGCGCTGCGCTCCCTACAATTCCCCAGCCCACGAAATACATCCAGTTGGTTAAGAATCCCGCGAATTTTCCGAAAGCCGCTTCTACATACGCGTAGGATCCGCCGCTTGTTGTTACCCGGCTGCCGATTTCGGCATAACAAAACAAGATGGAAGCGAAGGCGATTCCACAAAACAAATAGGAAAACACGCCAAAAGCGCCGAGCGATTTACTAACATCTGCAGGGAGCGCGAAGATACCCGCACCTATGACACCCCCTATGAGCGAAATCGTGAGAGCGTATACTCCTATTACACGTTTTAAGCCTTCATCCGAATTTGAAGTCGACATTCTTGTTTCGGGGTTATGTAGGGTGCATTTGGAAAATTGGCCATCGGACCAGGTAAAATGATGCGGCCTGATCTTGAAAATAGCAAAAATTCCCTATTGTCTGTTTGATATATGATGATTATTCGACTGACAAGTCAAACGCCATGACATGCCATCTAATTGAGGGCCAGTTTAATAATCCCCAATTTTTCAACAAAATACTGTTTGATCCTACCG
>JAJPJP010000155.1 GCA_021324175.1 Chitinophagia bacterium | reverse complement strand
TTCCAACCATTGCTGGACATCATAATAGTAAAACTGTTTGCACCACAACATGCCCGCGAATGCCTGGCGTTGTACGAGCTTTTCATCGTCGCTCTTAAGATCCTGCTGAACCTCGCGGTAGTATGCATCGGCCTCAGCGATTCTCGCACTGAATACTGGCTCGAAGTCGCCAAAAGCGTTATCAAGGTCATGGGCTGAAAGTCTTAGCCTGATCGATTGCGACTGGCCCGGCGAAACGCTAAGATCGTAACAGGCTGAAGCCTTTGTGCCGCCGCGATCAGGATTGACGGAATCGGCGCCATGAACGATATGATCGTTGATTCCATCCTTATAATACTTTAAGCCGTTGTTAATCTCGTAGAGCCGGTTGCTGTTTGTCTCATTTTCGCAGAAGAGCAGGTCGCCCGCATGCTCGCAATAAACTCTCCATTTTCCCAGCTGCTTATGCTGCATTTCGACGGTATTCTCGTTGATGGCGAACATTTCCGGCTTATCAGCGTCGTAGCCCCACGACCAGGTATTGCGAAACCAGACAGTCGGCAGGATCATGACCGAAGCTGCATCCTTACCCCTGTTCACGATCGAAACCTTTACCAGGATGTCGTCTGCCGCAGCTTTAGCATATTCCACAAAGACGTCGAAATACTGATCATTCGAAAATATGCCCGTGTCGATCAGTTCGAATTCAGGATCCTGTCTTGTCCGTTTCTTGTTTTCTTCCAGTAGCGTGGCGTAGGGAAATTCTTGCTGCGGATACTTGTAGAGCATTTTCATATACGAATGGGTTGGCGTGGAGTCAAGGTAGTAATACAATTCCTTGACGTCTTCGCCGTGATTCCCCTCGTAGCTGGTGAGTCCAAAATATCTTTCCTTAATAATCGGATCTTTTCCGTTCCACATCGCCACAGCAAAACACAGATGCTGCTGGTCGTCGCAAATTCCTGCGATTCCCTCTTCGCCCCAGCGCCAGGCTTTGCTCCTGGCCATGTCATGCGTGGTGTAAAGCCAGGGTTCGCCGTCTGCACTATAATCCTCGCGGACCGTTCCCCATTGCCGGTCGCTTACGTACGGGCCCCATTTTTTCCAATCCTTGATTAAAAGCCTGTCTTTTTCCGCGCTCATATGGTTCATCCGTTTGTTGAAAATCCCGGGTACAATGTCATGCCCCCGTCAATAAAAATCGAAGCGCCGGTGATATAGTCGCTTTCGTCACTGGCCAGCCAGACCGCCGCCTTGCCGATATCTTCGGGCTGGCCGATCCTGTCATAGGGTATGAGTGTTAAAAGGGATTTCAATTCCTCAGGAGTACCCCAGGCCCCGCGGTTGATGGGTGTCTGGATCGCGCCCGGGCAAATGCTGTTGATCCGAATTTTCTTTGGCGCAAATTCCTGCGCTATGCTTTTCATCATGAGCATGATGCCTCCCTTGCTTGCTGCATAATTGGCATGCCCTCCCCAGGGAATCACCTCATGCACGCTGCTCATGCAGATTATCTTTCCTGCTGCAACTGACCTCTCAGGCACGATTCCCCGGCGGATAAATTCGCGAATCGCTTCCCTCGCACACAGAAATTGCCCGGTCAGGTTGACGCTTAAAACATAGTTCCATTGCTCGAGAGTCATCTCTGTAAATGGCGCGTCGCGTTGGAGCCCCGCATTATTAACCAGGATATCCACAGTACCATGGGCCGCCACGACGTCGGCAAACATTTTTTTTACCTCGTCCTCTTTACTAACATCACACTGGCAGGAGATGGCCGTTCCCCCTTCGCACACGATTTCGTCGACGACGGCATCGGCCGCACTCTTGGTTGCGGGCACAGGATGATTAACGATGACTGTTGCGCCGGCAGATGCGAGGGATTTTGCAACGCCCGCGCCAATGCCGGAACTTGCCCCGGTGACAATGGCTGTCTGTCCCTTCAGTTTTTGCTCCATGACGGATGCTTTGAAATTTAATGGAAAATTACTGCATTGCTGTCACCCGAAAGCATAAAAAAACCATACCCGGGAGCATGGCTTCGCATCTATTCAATAAAAAAAACAAGCGCTATTGGCTGACCGTTCTTCCTTCAACAACGCGCGATTTCTTTTCAATCTTGTCAACTTCGCTTTTCCTGACCATCAGCCTCGCCGTGGCTACATCCGTGCAGGTAGTGCAATGGACGCGAAACTTGCTGTTGTCGAAAGTGATCAGCGCCGTTCCGTTTCTCCAGTCCGTGCCATAAAGAACATATTCATCGGCAGAATATCCGCTACCCGGTCCAAATGCGAGATCATTGTTTCCTTTTTCAAAACTGATCATCAGCCTGTCATTGGCCGTGTTGTCTAAAATACCGGGTGTAAAAGGGCGGACCACCACTTCATTGATATATTGTCCGTTGTCGAACTTGATCACGCCCGCGCTTACCTGGGCTTTTTCATTATCCACATACCGTGACATGACAAGACCCTGATCAACATAGAATTGCAACTGGTGCAAGTCTAAATTGTCCCTTTCAAGCCGCTGTTGCAACTGCTTGGTGAACGGCACATATTGCTTCGAAGTCACTGATTTTGAATTGCTGCAATTACTGAAAATGAAGACTAGGGCAACTGCTAAAGGAATCATTTTACGGATAAGCATACTATTTTTTGTTTAGTAACGGGTGAATTATTAACGTATTATATGGCCAAACTACTATGACGGCGCCAAATTTCCGAAGCCTTTGACCATATTTTAACGAATGGGTTTAGTCGGCGGCCAAATTAGATGTTATGCCCGCGTTAATTTCAGGGACGCCGATTAAGCAAATATTTAGATGAGCCTATTACCGTAGTCGACCCAATTAATCCGCCAGAATTTTCAGGAGTAGATTCGATCGATGACGTCTTTGTACTTTTCCATGATGACTTTCCGCTTCAGGCTGAGTTTCGGCGTCAATTCGCCGGATTCCACGCTCCAATCGCGTGGCAAGAGCTCAAATTTTTTTACCTGTTCGACATGGTTGAAGCTTTCGTTGGCTTGTTCGACGATTTTTTTGTAAAGGACGAGCACCTGCGGATGATTGACCATTTCCTCGTCGGCAGTATAAGGAAGGTTATTTTGCTGGCTCCATTTTTTGAGGTTGCTAAAAGATGGGACGATGAGTGCACCCACAAATTTTTTCTCGGCGCCGATGACGATGGCCTGTTCGATCAACGCGGATTCCCTCAACTTGTTCTCGATGGCTGCAGGAGCGACGTACTTGCCTCCGCTGGTCTTGAAAAGTTCTTTTTTACGGTCGGTGATTCGCAGAAATATTTCTTCCTCAAAGGTTCCAATATCGCCCGTGTGGAGCCAGCCGTCGATAACGGTTTCGGCGGTCAGTTCCGGGCGTTTGTAATAACCCATCATCACGGTGGGGCCTTTAACGCAGATTTCCCCGTCTTCGGCGAGTTTTACTTCGATGCCTTTGATGACGGGACCTACCGTACCGAATTTCCATCTCCCCGGGAGGCGGCTGTTGACCGAAATGACGCAGGTGTTTTCGGTTGGACCATACCCTTCGTATAAGGGAACGCGCGCGGCATTGAAGATTCGCAGCAGTCTTTCCTGGCATGCCGCGCCGCCTGTGACGATATAATTAATATTGCCTCCCAGTGCGTCCCGCCATTTGTTGAAAATAATTTTGTTGGCCAGTGAGAGCTGGAACCGGTAAAAAAAATTTCCGTGGATCCGGTTGTCATATTTTTGCCCCAGTTCGACGGCCCAATAGAATAACTTTTTTTTGATCCCGGTAAGCTCAGCCCCCTTTGACATGATGCGCTCGTAAACCTTTTCGAGCAATCGCGGCACCGTCGTAAAAATATTCGGCTTGACTTCCTGGAGATTCGCGCCGATGGTGTCCATGCTCTCCGCGTAATAAATGCTGATCGCGCTAAACATGTAGATATAGCTCACTGTCCTCTCAAAAGTATGGTTCAAGGGCAGGAAACTCAGGGCCTTTGCACCCGGACTGTCGTCAAATGGGAAGCTCTCCTTCGAAAAAAAGATGCTTTTGATGCTGTTCCGGTGGCTGAGCATCACGCCTTTGGGGACGCCGGTTGTCCCCGAAGTGTAAATGATAATCGCGATATCTTCGGTCTTAATGCTTTTTTTTACTGAATCTGCCCGGGCAAGGGCAGCGTCGTCAGCAAGTGCAAGAATTTCCGACCAGTGATTCGCATCATTGATCTGGTTGAAAGTGTATATTTTTTTAAGCGACGGAATATTTGCCTGGACGCTTCTGACTTTCTCCAATAAGTCAGTGCTGCTTACAAAAACAAGTTTGACTCCGGCCTCGTTAAAAATGAATTCGATTTCGTGGGGATTGGTGGTGGGATAAATCGGGACGAGAATGGCGCCCGTTTGTTGGACAGCCATGTCCGTGATCAGCCACTCGGGGCGGTTATTGGAAATAATCGCGATTTTATCTCTCGCTTCCGTCGTCATGTCATTCCCCGACATGCCGAGTTGCAATAAACCCGCCGACAGACGATTCACGGCCTGCTGTACTTCAGCCGTCGAATATTTTCTCCAAGTACCGGCTTCTTTTGCAACCAGCATATCTTCCCTCGGGAATTTATTCATCTGGTACTCGAGACAATCGAACAAACGTGTAGGCTGATCCATGAAAATTGTTTTTGCTGCACGAAAAGGCTCACCGCGCTAAATCCTCAACAAAAGAAAATTATGGAAAAATTAATGAACGGCAAAACCTCCGTTATTTTGGTTCTGTCTGGTAATACTGGCCTGCCGGTAATTTGAAAATCCGGTTCCTTTGAAAATTCAGAAACTTGTTATAGGCATCGGCGTGTGACTTTGTCCAGGCCTGGAACAGCGCCGTATTTTGTGTCGCGCCGAAGAGCCATTGATTGTAAGCTTCGAACATGTCGAGATTGATCAACTGATGCATATAGTCGAAGAGCCGAAAAGGGTACTGCTTTGCATACTTTTCAAACCAGGTTAGAACAAACCCCGAACGGAGAGTGGTCAGCGATTCTGCAGTAATGCCGCCAGAAACCACATCCGAGTGCGCGCTGAGGTTCGAAATGAATGCAGCCGCAAAATCGTTTTTAATCCCCTGGCCTTTGAGCAACGCAGGATCGCTAAAGATCCTTTTGTATCCCTCGGTCACCATGTCCTTGATATGTTCCGTCCTTGCACTATAGCTTTCGATGTTGACAAATATTTCGCCATAGATAACGGTCCAGACCTTTTCATTTTTTGAATAATAATACAAGCTCGCATTATAATAGTTCGATGAATAACCCGGGTCTACTTCGATTCCTTTTTCCCAGAGTTTTATCGCCTCATTGCCACTCTCTGTCCCCAACACCTCCCCCAGTTCGTTATACAGCACGCCACTGTTTGGAAAGCGCTTGAGGCCCTGCCTGTACATTTTTTCACAATCCTTTTTTTCTTCAATTCCTTTATAAATCATGCCCAGGATTTGGTAGCTCTGCACGTCTGCATCAGGCCTGTTCACCAACGGCTTGGCCACAGCCAGCGACTTTTGGTAGTCACGGCTCAGGTAATAAGCGAATGCAAGGTCTTTGAGCATTTCCAGGTTCTGATTGTCCTTTTGCAAGGCCTGGTTCAGCACGACGACAGCGTTCTGGTAGTCACCCTGCCGGATATAGGTCTTCGCAGTTTCGTCGGCGGCATTGTCGGTTTGCTGGCCAAAAACAAATAATGTGGAAATGAAAACACCGGAAGTCAACAAGAGCTTCTTCATAGCTGTCAAAGATAGAATAATGACTTGTTAAGCAATCTGGGACCTCGTTAACGTTACAGCCTGCGACAAGAAGTCCGCGGCGAGCATCAGATCAGATGGGTCAATAACCCGTCCCTGAGTTTCGGTTCGAACCAGGTACTCTTGGGAGGCATGATGTTGCCGCTGTCTGCGATATCGAACAATTGTTGAATGTTTACAGGATGCAGGCTGAAGGCGACGCGCATCTCCCCGCTGTCAACGCGCTTTTCGAGTTCCGACAAACCACGGATGCCTCCTACAAAGTCGATTCTCGTATCCGTTCTGACGTCTTTTATCGCCAATAGTTTGTCCAGGACGTTCATTTGCAGGATCGACACGTCCAGTACGCCGATCGGATCCTCTTCAAAAGAGCCATCCTTGGCAACAAGTA
>JAJPJP010000112.1 GCA_021324175.1 Chitinophagia bacterium | reverse complement strand
ACCGGCATTTTTCTCCTCTTCCACCCCCCAACACACATAAAATCTTTCGTATCAAAAACTGACGAAATCAAAAATTACCCGCCCTCAATGACTAAAACGAAAAAGAGACAGCCTCTTTTGTTTTAAGCATGATCGAAATGGCTATTCTTTAAAGTTTCCTTTAAACTCTTTCTTGAACGCTAGAAAATCGGGAATAGAAACATTTGAAACATAAGGGTTGTCGGGATGGTGATAGATATATTCCTGATGATAATCCTCGGCCGCATAGAATTTGGTGAATGGGACAACTTCAGTAACAATTTTGCCACTGTATTTTCTTGAATTAGTAAGGTTTCTTATTTCTGATTCGATCATAGCCCTTTCATCCGGCGTTCTATAAAAAGCAATGGAACGGTATTGGGTTCCCACATCATTTCCCTGACGGTTAAGTTCCGTTGGATCCATGCTCGCAAAAAATGCCTCTACCAGCGTTTTATATGATATTTTGGCCGGGTCATAATAAACTTGGACAGTTTCGGCATGACCGGTGGTTCCGGTGCAGACTTTCTCATAGTTCGGATTCGGATCACTTCCACCAGCATATCCGCTGACAGCGTCGCGTACGCCAACTAAACTCTGAAATACAATTTCAGAGTGCCAAAAACATCCTTCGGCGAATGTGGCAACAGCCTCATTTTTCGTCACGTTTCCTTTGATGCCCAAAGGTATTTTTACATTGCCTGACTGACTACAAGCCAAGAGAGATTCGACTCCAAAGAGTGCGATTAAAAATAGTTTCATACAGTTTTATCTTTTATTTGGATTTGGTTGGGGGCAGCCCGCCATCCGGAACGAAGATAAGTGCATCCGAATTCATGCAATATCTTTTCCCCGTCGGAGCCGGCCCGTCGTCAAAGACATGACCAAGGTGAGAGCCGCTCTTGCTATCAACAACCTCCCATCTTTCAATGCCCCCGCTAAAATCTTTAACAAGTCGAACCGCATCAGGATTTATTGGCGCGTAAAAACTCGGCCAGCCAGTTCCAGAATTAAATTTCGCGGTCGAACTAAATAATGGTTGCAAGGACGCTGCCGAGTAATAAGTTCCCTTCTCATAAAAATGGTCGTATTTCCCGCTGAAGGGTCGCTCCGTTCCCTGCTGCCTCAAAATATAAAACTGGGCGGGAGTGAGCCTGGTCTTCCATTGATCCTCAGAAAGTTTCAGAGAATAAACTGTCTTGCTGTCTGCAATCGACGGATCGGGAAATTGATTTCTCTTTAATGCTGTTTGAGCGTATGATGTCGAGAGCGCCGCGATCAAAGTCATTGTGCCAAAAATGTGCCTTAACATAAAATTGGGGTTGTACGAATTCTAAACAAGAAAAAAGCATTCGAGGTTTTAATAATCAAAAGTAAAAGTTCAACTATAAGACTTACGAAAAAAAACAAGAAATAGTTTATCGCGTTCAAGTGAGATCGTGAACTCGGGTCGAGGCAGCTAACCTTGGGCGTTACCAGCAACGAATTCCGACGTGAACGACTATGGGCCTTACCTCAAACAATGGATTAATCACCTCCTTTCCCCGGGTTTTTGGCACCAGATTTTGTTTTCAAGCAACCGAAGGCTTGAGGTCAAAATTTGCATACAATTAACTAGTAACCTGTGCTTTATTTTTTATTTTTGCCGCTTATGAGTAAACAAATACTAACTGCCCTTTGCATTTTATTTTCTGCTTTAGTCCATGGTCAGGATACCTCTTTTATAGCTCTTCCGGTGGAACCGACCGACAGTATCCCGGTTGACAAACTATCGATCGGAATCGGGGGAGGCTTCGAATACGGTGGCATTGGCGCAAACGTTACTTATTATCCGACAAGAGGCCTTGGTTTATTTTTTGGAGCAGGGTATCCGCTGACAGGATTTGGATACAATGCTGGAGTCAAATTACGAATTGTGTCAGACCAGACGATCACCGAATTCATGCCCTATCTAATTGCCATGTACGGGTACAATGCAACTGTCATTTACCCCGAATTCACACAAAAGAACAAGGTATTTTACGGGGCAACCGTGGGGGCGGGAATTGACTTTAGGCCGGGAAATTCAAAATTTGGCTATTTGTCCGCATCAATTTACGTGCCTATCCGAAGTTCCGGCGTTAAAGATTATATCGCAGAGCAGAACCAGGTTTCCGGTCTTACTTATAGTACGGGCCGAATTTTTGCACTCAGTGCATCAATTGGATATAAAATCATTATTAAAAATCACAAAATCACTCCGGTTCCACCGCCTACTGAGTAGCTCGTCAAGTTCACTGGTTATTGATCAAATTGATGCGACCATTAAGAAGTCGAATTTGCCAGCCGGATTAATCTTTAATTTTTCTTACTGTGACCTCCGCCGTCTTCGGGTTTTTTGCAGCAGGTAGGTAGTTTCTGGTATGCCTCGGGATTAGCGGCAATATCATCGGCGTCATAGCCGGAGTTTGCAATATCCGTCTTGATCGTTTCAATGTTAATGCGATCAGTTAAGTAGGTGACCTTTGCTGTCTTTCGCTTGAAATCGACAACAATTTTTTGAATCCCGTCTTCGTGGCCCAGATAGTTTTCAATCCTTTCCTTGCACTCCTGGCACTGAACCGTTGGTACTCTGATGACGGCCGTCTTAACGGCTTGCCCGATAGAAAAGGTCGTCATACCCAGTAGAGAAACAACCAGCATTGTCTTCTTCATATTAATTAATTGAGGGTAAATTTACAAAACACCTTTCCACTCGGACGGATTTTTTTTCCAGTTTAGGAGCATGGCTTCGTCGTTAGCGGACAATATTCCCTTTTCGATCGCCACCTCGATTAATGATTGATAATCCGTCAGGGATGCAAAATTGACGCCTGCCTTCGCAAATGCCTCCTCAGCTACGCTAAACCCGTATGTAAAGATTGAAACAAGTCCGGCTATTTGAAGGCCGCTAAACTTTAGAACCTCGATAACATCTAAACTACTTTTTCCAGTTGAGATGAGATCTTCTACAACCACAACCTGCTGCCCCTCTTCGAAAAATCCTTCAATTTGGTTGCCAAGTCCGTGTTCTTTTGGCTTGGCCCTGACATAAATAAATGGTATTTTTAGCATATCCGCTATCATTGCCCCCCAGGCTATTCCCGCAGTAGCTACGCCCGCCACCAAATCGGCATTTGGAAACCGATCGAAAACCATATTGCACATTTCTGATTTTATGAAATCCCTAATATATGGGAAGGAAAGTACTTTCCTGTTATCGCAATAAACTGGGCTTTTCCATCCTGACGCCCAGGTATAGGGGTTCGCGGGGCTCAATTTAACCGCTTGAATATGTAACAATTTTTCGGCGATTACTCTGGCGTTGTTCATATTTGCGAAAATAAGCAAAACACTCCAGGATAGGAGAGGAGGGGGGAGACTTAATTCAATTCTCAAACCTGTATCTTCATAAAATGCTTTTAAAAATATATTTCGGAGATAATCCTCTTTTTCTTTGCGACCAAATTGACCAAGAAGTTGGCAAATTGATACATCGCGATGACGCCATATTTATTGATGAATTGTCGACACCGGCCGTGAATTCCATAATTCACGAAATGTCGAAAAAAAGTGTCCACGCAGGCGTCTTTTATAATGACAATTTGGAAAAACTAAGAAAAGCCATTTTTAAAAAATTTTATATCATCCTGGCAGGCGGGGGAATTGTAAAAAACGAACGGAATGAATTGCTGTTCATTTTCCGTCGGGATAAATGGGATCTTCCAAAGGGAAAAAAAGATAATGGAGAAACTGTGGAACATTGTGCAATCCGGGAAGTCATGGAAGAGACAGGCCTAAAATACGTCGATTTAAATTCGCCATTAACAATCACCTATCACACGTACAACGAAAATGGGAAATTTTGCCTGAAGGAGTCGCATTGGTTTACTATGGACACCTCTGGCAACCAAGAGTTAATCCCCCAATCGGAGGAACAAATTACGGAGTTGACTTGGTTTTCACCCAGCAGTCTCTCGAAGGTCAGAAACAATACATATCCATCAGTCCTTGATGTACTTTCCGCTGCCGGCTACTCCGGGAAATGATTTACCGGCATCCTTTCGAATTATGGCGACTGTAAGCCTGCAGATGCATACCAGTTTAGCTTCCTCATTCATGATTTTGATATCCCATACGTGAGTAAGGTTTCCCAAATGAATCGGTATTGCGGTACCGATCACGCTACCTCCCGAAACGCTTCGAATATGATTGGCATTAATTTCCAAGCCCACGCAGTAATACTTGTCCCTGTCAATTACTAGCGCAGAACCAATGCTCCCTAGAGTTTCCGCCAACACTAGCGAGGCTCCGCCATGCAATATTCCGTAGGTCTGAACCGTGCGCCGGTCGACTGGCATACTTGCTCGGACATAGTTCTCCCCGATTTCTGTGAATTCGATACCAAGATGTTCGACCATAGTCCCGATTCCAAATTCCTTAATTTGATCAACGTTGACCGTGCTGTGAAACCATATCGCCATGCATGATTATTTAGTGATTAGATCTTTAGCGACGACCGCCGGCAAAAACGGCCCGGCTTCACCCCCGTTACGCAGAACATCTCTGACCAACGTAGAAGCAACGGACGTATACTGGGGCAAACAGGTCAGGAAAATTGTCTCTATTTCTTTATTTAGGCTCCGGTTCATATCAGCGATTGCCTTTTCATATTCAAAATCATTTACATATCGAATTCCCCGTATGATGAACTTGGCTCCTGTTCTTTCACAGGCATTTATTGTCAAACCGTCATATACGATTGCGTCCACCCGCGGGTTATTTTTATAGATCTCTTTGATCCAGCCAAGACGCTGATCTTCCGAGAACATCGGCTCCTTATTCGAATTTCTGCCAATCCCTATAATCAATTGATCAAATAGTGAGAGTGAGCGGTCGATTATATCCAGATGACCAATGGTCACTGGATCGAAAGTTCCTGGGAAGAGCGCTATACGCATTCAAGATTTATTTTAGACAGAGCTAATTTACTTACAATAAAATTTGTCCCGTCCAACCACCAAATGTCATAAAGATCAATGATGCAACGAAAGCTCAGTTCTGTTCGGTCTGCCCTCCGGCCAGAAGATACAAAACGGCCATCCTGACTGCCACGCCATTTTCGACTTGCTGCAAAATTATTGATTGTTTGCTATCAGCGACGTCACTATCCAGTTCGACGCCCCGATTAATTGGTCCGGGATGCATGATGACTATCTCTTTGTTAACACTGTCCAGCAGTTTTCTATTAATCCCATACGCCAGACTGTATTCCCTAAGAGATGAAAAAAGAACCTGGTTTTGTCGCTCTAACTGGATTCTCAGCACATTGGCGACATCGCACCACATTAATGCCTCTTTAAGATTATAAGCTACCTGAATATCGAATGCCTTCTTAATGTATTTGGGAATAAGGGTTGGAGGACCCACCACCATGACTTCGGCACCGACTTTCTTTAGCAGGTAAATATTGCTCAATGCCACTCGAGAGTGCATGATATCGCCAATAATCGCAACTTTCCTGCCACTCAAACTTCCCAATTTTTCGCGAATCGAAAATGCATCAAGCAAGGCTTGAGTCGGGTGCTCATTTATCCCGTCGCCCGCGTTGACTATCGCTGCAGGAATGTGCTTGGAAAGAAAGTGCGGTGCGCCGCTTGCGCTGTGTCGCATGACGACCATATCAACCTTCATGGAGAGAATGTTGTTCACCGTATCTAAAAGCGTCTCACCCTTTGCGACAGATGAGGCTGAAGCTGCAAAGTTGATCGTATCGGCGGATAATCTTTTTTCAGCCAGCTCAAACGAAATCCTGGTCCGCGTCGAGTTTTCATAGAACAGGTTGACAATCGTAACATCGCGAAGAGTCGGGACTTTTTTTATCGGCCTTTGCAGAACCTCTTTAAACTGAACAGCGGTATCTAAAATAATCTGGATGTCTTTTGGCGTGAGATCTCTAATTCCTAGAAGATGACGGGAACTAAGTTGCATTAAAAAGCGAAGTTAATACTTTAACCGAAAAATTTATAAAATGCTGCCACAAGAATCCAAGCAGTGACTTGATTGTGAATTTCTGTCAAATCCCGGCCAATTATAGCAAAACGACCTCATCCTGGCCGTCCTTTTCTTTCCAGAAGACTTTCACTTTTTGGGACACAATTGAATCAATCGACTTACCGACATAATCGGCCTGTATAGGTAATTGGCGGCTAAATTTTCTATCGACAAGAATGCAAAGCTCTACCTTAGCGGGTCTGCCAAAATCCAACAATGCATCCAGAGCAGCCCTGATGGTCCGCCCTGTATAGAGAACGTCATCAATCAGGACCACGTTCTTGTTTTCAATTGAAAATGGAATATCGGTCTGATTCATCGTATGCAATCCCTGCCGGACATCATCCCTGTAAAACGTTATATCCAATTTCCCATAGCCTATCTTCTGCACGGGGAGTTGCTTTTTCAATTCTTCCACTATTCTGTCCGAAAAGTATATTCCCCTTGGCTGGATGCCGATGAGGTAGGTATACTCCAGATCAACATGATTTTCGAGCAATTGATTGCTTAGCCGCCGAATCGTAAAGGCCAGTTGTTTTTCGCTGAGAATGGTTTTCAAAAAAAAATTTCTATAAATTTAATCTAATCCGGATTCTCGTCCTCACAAAAAAGCCACCGAATGGGTGGCTTTAAGGCATAGCTATTACTGGAAATGATTATTTTTTTGTTGAGCCAAAAATATAAAATACCCCAATTTGGAACACGCCGTTTTTTATTGTTCCCGTCCCTTGCGTGTTTGACTTATTCTCGTCGTTTGTTAATCCCAAGTTATATCGAGCATCAAATCCAAGGTTCATAGATGTCAAATAACCTGCCCCGATCGGCCAGGAAACATCCAGAGAGTTAACGTCTTTTTTTACGTCCGTACTTGTGCCATTGGCAGATACTTTCCCGCTTAAATCTAATCCGAATTGTAGGCCAGACTCAAAATAAACCCCAACCGACGTTGAGTATTTTAGTAAAATGGGGAGGTTAAGATATCCAAGGCTAAGCGTCTCTTGGCTTCCATTGGCATTAATTTTCGCGCCCTGACTTGAATATACAAGTTCCGGCTGCAAACTCAACATTCCTGTTAAGGGTATCTGTGCCAAGCCGCCAATATGAAAGCTGACTCGGGAAGTTGCCCCGGAAACATCGGATCCTGAAAGGCTCGCGATATTCAGACCAGCCTTTGCACCAAAACTGATGTTCTGAGCTTGTGTGAGGGAGATAGAAATGGCAGCCATCAACAATAACATTGATTTCTTCATAAGTTAATATTTTGGGTTAAAAGATTCGCTAAGATAAATGGCATTTGTTGAATTAACAATACCATTTTCAGGTAATTAATTAGTTCCCTTTCACCGAATTTTAAGGATTTGGCATCCGTACTAATACGAAGAAAGAAATGCAATAAAACTAGGGTTCCTGCATAAACGGATAGCGAAAGTCCGTCGCAGGAACAAAGGTTTCTTTAATCGTTCTTGCGCTAATCCACCTGTACAAATTGAGCATCGAACCGGCTTTGTCGTTGGTACCGCTCGCCCTTGCTCCGCCGAATGGCTGCTGGCCTACTACCGCACCGGTTGGTTTGTCATTTACATAAAAATTTCCGGCCGAATGCCTAAGCTTGTTTGTCGACAATTCTATCGCAGCTCTGTCCTGAGCAATTATAGAACCAGTCAGTGCATAGGGCGACGTATTATCTACAAGATCCAGGACCTTTTCAAAATTGCCGGCTGGGTAAACATAAATTGTCAAAACGGGGCCAAAAATTTCCTCGCACATGGTTACATACCTTGGATCCTTAGCTTCGATAATGGTGGGTTGGACGAAATAACCCACCGATTTGTCACACTTGCCGCCAACTAAAATCTTTGCTTTCTTGTCTTTTTTTGCATTATCGATGTAAGATTTTATTTTATTGAAGCTTTGCTCATCAATAACTGCGTTGATGAAATTGGAAAAATCCTCCACCGCACCCATCCTGAAGCTTTTTACGCCTGCAACTAACTTCTTAATAACCTGCTCCGAGATGTTGGAAGGAATATATGCGCGCGAAGCCGCTGAACATTTCTGGCCCTGATACTCGAAAGCCCCTCGAAGTAAAGCCGTTACCAGAATATCGGGGTTGGCGCTTTTATGAGCCAGAACAAAATCTTTGCCGCCAGTTTCACCTACTATCCTTGGGTAAGATTTGTACAGGTGAATGTTGTCGCCAATAGTCTTCCAGATTTGATTGAAAACCGCCGTTGATCCTGTAAAGTGCACCCCGGCAAAATCCCGATGGCTAAGGCAGGTGTTTCCCAAAGAAGGCCCATCGACATACAACAGGTTAATCACACCTTTAGGCAAACCTGCCTCCTGCAGGACGTGCATAAACATCTGGGCTGCAAATATTTGGGTATGTGCAGGCTTCCATATCACGACGTTTCCGCACATGGCCGCTGAAGTCGGCAAGTTTCCGCCTATCGCCGTAAAATTGAAAGGGGTAATCGCCAATACGAAACCTTCCAGTGAACGATATTCTATCCGGTTGTGAATCAGCGGAGAACTAGTGGGCTGCTGACGGTAGATTTCACTTAAATAGTGAACATTGAATCGCAAAAAATCGATTAACTCACAGGCCGCATCAATTTCGGCCTGATGGACATTTTTGCTCTGGCCCAACATCGTAGCAGCATTCATGTAAGGTCGGTACGTGGTCGCGATCAAATCAGCAGCTCGCAAGAAGATATTCGCGCGATTTTCCCAACTCAAGGAGGCCCACTCTTCGCGAGCCGCAAGTGCGGCATCGATCGCCTGGCTAATGTGCTTTTGATTCCCTTCATGGTAATACCCCAGAACATGTTTGATCTCGTGAGGTAAACGAATAGCATTTTTTTTCCCGGTTCGGATTTCCTTTCCTCCGATATACATTGGGATATCCTGCTGTGTGCTTTTCAGTTCCTCCAAAACCTGTTTAAGTAGGTTTCTCTCACTGCTCCCAAATTTGTATTCCAATACAGGTTCATTTTTTGGCAGCGGGTAGTCAAAGTAACCCAAGTTCATAATTTATTATTTGCCTGCAAAGATAAGCCTAGGCGGCGAAGTGGAAAGTCGGTCTAGGTCCGGCTTACTATTGTGACTCTTTTTCAGACATGAGGTAGGCTTTAATAAATCCTTCAAGATCACCATCCATTACCGGTTGGACATTCCCAACTTCGAAATCAGTTCGGTGATCCTTAATCATTTTGTATGGATGAAAGACATAACTTCGGATTTGAGATCCCCATTCGATTTTTTTCTTAGTCGAATTTGCAGCATTTTTTATAGCTTCTCTTTTGCGCAGTTCCTCCTCATACATGCGGCTCTTAAGCATCTTGAGCGCTTTTTCGCGGTTTTCTCCTTGAGTGCGAGCCTGTTGGCACTCGACTATTATTCCGCTGGGGATGTGCTTAAGCCTGACGGCTGTCTCCACCTTGTTAACATTTTGCCCTCCCTTACCACCGCTTCGGTAAAACTCCCATTCCAGGTCACTGGGGTTTATCTCAATCTCTATGGTATCATCTACCAATGGATAAACGTAAACACTCGCAAAGGACGTGTGCCTGCGCGCATTACTGTCAAATGGAGAAATTCTGACAAGACGATGGACGCCACTTTCGGCCTTAAGAAACCCATATGCAAACGCCCCGTCAAATTGCATGGTAACACTCTTTATACCAGCACCTTCGCCGTCCTGTATGTCCAACTCGCTGATCGCCCAGCCCTGTTTGGTTCCATACATCCGGTACATCCGCATTAACATTTCGGCCCAGTCCTGGCTTTCGGTACCGCCAGCGCCACTATTAATTTGCAATACCGCTGGCAGTTCATCCTCCGGTTGATTTAGTGTACTCTTAAACTCCACCTCATCAATCAGACTTAAAGCCTTCGCGTATGCTAGTTTAGTTTCTTCCTCGGTCGCTTCTCCTGATTTCCAGAAATCAAAAAGCACGGCAAAATCTTCGACGGCCGACTGCACCTTCTCATAAAGTTTTACCCAATATTCGTTGAGCTTAATGTTCTTCAGGATTTCGGTTGCCCGATGGTTATCATTCCAGAAACCGGTGCTTAAAGAGAGCTGTTTATCCTCATTAATCTTGATTTGCCGGTTTTCGACGTCAAAGAAACCTCCTCAGGACGGCAACTCTTTCCCTCATATTTTTGATTTGCTCTTGTGTCATAACGCGCAAATATAAACGAAACTTCGTTATGGCGGGTCCTCGTCAATTTGTAAAAAATGGACGGGAATTTAATTACTTAACAATAAATATTTTGGAAAAAAGTTAATGATTTGGGCACTTAGCACCTAACAAGATTTATTCAAAATTACGGTCTTTGTCCTTATTCCTTAGTTTTGTAGAAAATGCGTAATTTGTCCTGAATGAGAAGAGACTGCGACATTATTTGTATTGCACTTTCCAGATGGGATTCCGAAATTGCCTCCCCCTCATTATGGCTTGTCAAGGAATTCGCAAAAATAAACAGGGTTTTTTACGTTGAGCATCCGTTTTCATGGAAGGATTTCTTTACATACCGCGATACATCTTCGGTGCAGACTCGAAAGACAGCCCTCCTGCACAGTAAGAACATTTACAGTAACCCCCCCTCCTTACCGGCTAACATAACCATTGTTACAACTGGTGTTACGATACCCATTAATTTCCTGCCCTCCGGGTTTATTTACAATCAGTTTCGCAACATCAACAAAAACATTGTGTTAAAAGTCATTAGGCGGCTTATCAAGGATTTTGAGGTTAAGGACTTTATTTATATTAACTTTTTCGACCCTTATTTCATTCAAGAACTACCGCCTGACATCAAGCCTCTGCGAACTATTTATCAATCAATGGATGACATTTCGCAGGTCAGGTATTCAAAAAGGCATGGAGAACGCTTGGAAGAAGAGATTATCAGGCATAGCGATTTTACATTATGCACGTCCCGCGAGCTAACCAGGCTTAAACAGTCATTTTCGCCAAATGTGTATTTTCACCCCAATGGCGCTGATATTGACATATTTGAAAAAGCTGCCACCCAAAAGCTTGAAAAGCCGGTCGAATTGCGAAAAATTGACAAGAAAATCATCGGTTACGTCGGCAGCGTCGAGTACAGGTCTGATTTTAAACTTCTCAAAAAGATTGCAACATTTCATCACGATAAGATCCTATTTTTTGTCGGCCCTGTTTATGGAAATGAGCATAAGGAGGTGGGGTTGGATAAGATGCCCAATGTCATTTTCATCGGACCAAAGAAGGTCGAAGAGCTTCCGGCTTTTCTCCAGTACTTTGACTGTGTTATTGTTCCTTTCAAAAAAAATACCCTGACTAAGAGTATTTACCCGCTGAAAGTTAATGAATACCTGGCAGCGGGTAAGCCAATCGTAGCCTCACACTTTTCAGAAGACATTTATTCGTTTAAGGAAGTAGTGTACGTCGCCGAAAACGACGATGAATTTGTTACCATGATCGATAGAGCAATAGCTGAGAACAACCAAGGCAAGGTTGCCCGCCGGATGGAAGTTGCAAGACAAAACACTTGGAAAGCCCGGGTAGATGAATTTTGGAATATCATCAGCAATGAGCCAAAGTCACTTTGAATCATTGTGGATAACCTCGTGCAAAACAGGTGAATAACAACATGAGAAAAAATTTGGAATAGGTGACGATGCAACGTTATCTTCACAGTACAACAATTGAGAAGCGAAGTCCGTAAAAAGATGGAACAACTCAATCGGAAAGCATCGGGTTAGTAAGAATACGGAAGCTTGAGCAATCATGCGAACGTAGAAAACGGACTTGGTGCTTTCTCCTTTTTGGAAGCTTAGTAATCCTTGTTCAAGTCTACTGCGGTTTTATTTCGAAACAATCGACTATATATAAATGACCTTTCGTGCAGAAACGTTCTTAAACTGCGGCAAAAGTTTCTGCTGTTCCTGTACATGAATGTGGCGGAGCCTTAACTGATTTTGCCTGACCTGCCTTTCAAGCTTATCAGCTTCCGACGGGTTCTTGCTTGTCAACACGATCAGAGCTTCCAACTGCATTAGAATATGGCTGCTCAATTTCTCAGGATCAAGCTGAGACGCATCAGCGGCAGGCAGCGCTCTGCTGATACGCTTCCAATCAACCCTTGTTAGTGATTTCTGAACGTCGGATTTGAGTCGTTTTATTTTGACATCCGCTGATTTACCTTCTTTGACAAGTTCCCGGCTAATTTCGGTCCAATCTATGGCCCCAATTGCTTTCAATGACATCTCCACAGAGCGGTTTACATCGGCTTCTTTTGCGGAGAATGTTATTGCATCCGGAGTCGACGTATCGGGTAAATCCTGATAGTTGAAACTGGATTGAGGTACATACGGATATTGTCCTGGCGCGACTCTTTGGAGGGAAGGTGCGGACGCTGGCTCAGGTGTAGCCTCAATCGAAAAATCCACGGGTTCCGATTGTGAAGCGCTAACGATATCATCGTTTTGAACTGATGGTTCATCTTCTGTTTGCTGATTTGCCTGCTGATCAAGATTTTCGTCACTGGTTATGTCTTCCCCGTCAGAATTCAACTGGACGCGCGACGTTTTGTGCTTGACCCTTCCCGAAATTTCACCAGGTCTACTTTTGCCAGGAGCGGCGTCGGACACAAATATTGCGTGTCCCAGCAAGTCCGCGGGCGATAACTGCTTTCTGGCGCTGGACCGAACATGAGTTTGAATGGCATTTGAAAACATAGAGGGAATCAACTTGAACTGAAGTCGACCCAGGCCGACGATCGCAAAAAACAAGAGCGCAAGGCTAAATTTTGGTGTTAATCGAGAAGTTGTCGACCGCTGGCCGGTGATCCTTCTTACCCTTTGTAAAAGGAGTTTATTGTCCCTACCGGTTGCTGCCATTACAATTGGTGGAGAATTTCTTCTCGATTTTTCCAGTGAAAGCAATGCCGAAACATATGTATGCGCGTCATATTTGAACTGTAACACGAGGTCGTCACAGCTATTTTCACGTTCTTTTTTTATGGTGTTCACAAAAAGTCTGCTGAACGGGTTAAAGAAGAAAACAAGGTCTACGAACGTCACTAACAAATTAACTAGGTAATCATTGCGGCGAATGTGGGCAAGTTCATGCAATAAAACCGTTTCTGCCTGCTGCGTCGACAAATTATTGATTGAGGCAAGTGGAATAAGAATAATGTATTTCAAAAACCCAATCGTCATTGGACTGTCTGCAAGCTCAGATAGAAATATCCTGACCTTTTTGGAAATGCCCAGGTGTAAGGCAACCTCCTCAGCAAATAATCGAAGCTGCGGGCTAATACGTTGAAGCCCCCTGGTGGTCAAATTATATGACTGGCAAAAATATCGTGAATACTGGCCGAGATGAAACATGAGCACGAGCAGGTAGCCACAGGCTGCATAGGGTAAGGTCTGATTAACAGCGGTCACCAAACTATGCATGCCGAAATAGAAATTGTCTGCCGCACTAATAAAAAAAACGGGAATAATGGAAATTCCAAGATCGCAATCGGTACAATAGGTCGAAAAAGAAAAAATAAAACAGCAAGTCCCCGCTGTCAACAAGAAAATAGCTATTGAATGGCGAATTGAAGCAGTAAATCTTCGGGTGTTTACCGTGACGATTAAATATAATAACCACAGCAGTCCCATCTGCCACACGCTGTTTACTAGTGCACCGCCCAAGGCCCTGAGAAAGGCAGAATGTGCAAGCGTTTGCATTCTCAATGCTTTTTTAGGTCATTTAGTAATTGCTGGATTTCGTCCAGTTCCTGCGTTGAGGCCTTATGATTTCCCAGAGCCTGTATTACCAGTTGGGTCGACGATCCCCCAAAGAGATTGTCGATCATTTTGCCCAGTAAATGTTTTTGGGTTTTTTCTTTGCTTACCGATGCCTGGTAGATATGAGTCTTAGATGTGTCGTCTCTCTTAACAAGGCCCTTTTCATGCATGATTTGCATAAGTTTCAGCGTTGTGGTGTATCCCACGTCTTTTTGTTTGGCTAGTTCTTCGTGAACATCGCGGACAGTTGCGGATTCTTTATTCCACAGGACCTGGAGGATCTCCAACTCACTTTCTGTGGGCTTGATATATTTTGTACCAGCCATATTGTAAATTTTTTACAATTTACGATGTTTTTCGTAATAATTAGTTAATAGCAAAAAAGTTTATAAAGCATGTGGATTTAAATCGCGTTCTATAATTCATAGACCCTAAAATAAAACCTTGTCCAAAAGTGTTTAAAAACAAAAAGCCCCGGTGTAGAAACATCGGGGCTTCGGTATTTGGATCTGATTAGTTCGGGATAAATGTAGTTATTTCTTCTCAATACCTGCAAAAAATACGGCATTAGTTTTACTCGCGCCATCGGAAGCTCTTCTTTGTTCACGACTGACGACCACCGTAGTTTTTGTATGATGTATGGACGCTAATGTTGGCGCAATAACCAACGATACAATCGACATAAGCTTAATTAAAATATTCATGGAAGGGCCAGAGGTATCTTTAAATGGATCACCCACCGTGTCGCCAGTCACTGACGCCTTATGTGGTTCAGATTTTTTGTAGTATACCTCGCCGTTTATTTCGACCCCTTTTTCAAATGATTTTTTTGCATTATCCCAGGCGCCACCTGCGTTGTTCTGGAACATGCCCATCAAAACTCCACTCACTGTCGCTCCGGCAAGAAATCCACCGAGCGCTTCAGGGCCAAGTATGAATCCAATAACCAAAGGGGAGACAATTGCAATGGCACCCGGAGCTATCATTTTTTTGATCGAAGCTTCAGTTGAAATTGCCACGCATTTGTCATATTCTGGTTTCCCGCTCCCATCCATAATGCCGGGAATTGTCCTGAATTGTCTTCGAACCTCTTCAACCATGGCCATGGCAGCCTGCCCAACTGCCCGAATGGCAAGCGAGGAAAAAATAAATGGAATCATGCCACCAACAAACAGACTTGCCAAAACCTTCGCCTTGTAAATATCTATTCCGGTAATGCCCGCTACACCGACGAAAGCAGCGAACAATGCAAGTGCCGTCAAAGCTGCAGATGCGATCGCGAAGCCTTTACCAGTGGCTGCAGTGGTGTTTCCAACCGCATCCAGAATGTCAGTTTTTTCACGAACCTCTTTGGGCAATTCGCTCATTTCAGCAATACCACCGGCATTGTCGGCAATTGGACCAAAAGCATCGATCGCAAGTTGCATGGCGGTCGTAGCCATCATACCAGCCGCCGCAATGGCAACTCCGTAAAGACCGGCGCAGGCGTACGAGCCCCAAATGCCACCAGCCAAAACGAGTATCGGCAGGCAGGTAGATTCCATACCAATTGCCAGACCACCGATTACATTCGTTGCATGGCCTGTAATTGATTGACGGATGATGGTCAGAACCGGACGTTTGCCCATTGCTGTATAATATTCCGTAATCATACTCATCAAAGTTCCCACCAGTAAACCGACTCCGATAGCCCCAAGGACGCCCCATTTGGTAAATTCGTGGTTACGCAAGACCATGTTTTCGGGTAAGATATAATATACTAGACCTATACAGGCAATCGCCGTGAGAATAATTGAGCCCCAGTTGCCCATGTTTAGCGCCTTTTGCACACTGGAAGTATTGATTCCTGCAGTGTCACTGACTCGAACGAAAAAGGTACCAACTATAGAGAATAGAATTCCCACACCAGCAATAGCCATAGGCAATAGTATGGGGGCGAGGCCGGCAAATTGGTCATTCGATACAGTTTCCTGGCCAAGAACCATCGTAGCAAGCACAGTCGCGACATAAGATCCGAACAAATCTGCACCAATGCCAGCGACATAGCCGACGTTATCACCAACATTATCCGCAATAGTTGCTGGATTCCTAGGATCGTCTTCGGGT
>JAJPJP010000218.1 GCA_021324175.1 Chitinophagia bacterium | reverse complement strand
TTGGCGAGCCGTATAGGAGACCTGAAAAAGAATGTTCTCGTAAAAAAATACGGAGAACGCGTGGGTGAAATCGTTAGTGCGGAAGTGTACCAGGTTTGGAAAAAGGAAATCCTCCTCCTTGATGAAGAAGGGAGCGAACTTATACTGCCGAAATCCGAGCAGATTCCGCAGGATTATTTCAAAAAAGGCGAGTCCATTCGTTCAGTCGTCAAGAAGGTCGATCTTAAGAATAACTCACCGGTAATTATTCTGTCGAGGACAAGCCCTTCTTTCCTGGCAAAGCTGCTGGAGATCGAAGTGCCGGAAATTTTTGACGGACTGATCGTCATCAAAAAAATCGTCAGGGAACCGGGAGAACGCGCCAAGGTCGCCGTCGAGTCATATGACGACCGTATCGATCCGGTAGGGGCATGCGTTGGGATGAAGGGAAGCCGTATCCATGGCATCGTCCGTGAATTGAAAAACGAAAATATAGACGTCATCAACTGGACAAACAATATTCAGTTGCTCATCCAGCGTTCCCTGACGCCGGCAAAAATTACAAGCATGGAGATAGACAGCGAAAAGCTGCATGCGAATGTCTACTTGAAGCCTGACCAGGTTTCGCTGGCGATCGGGAGAAAGGGCGTGAATATCAAACTCGCCCAGGATCTGACCGGACATACTATTGACGTATTCCGCGATAACGAAGGCGAAGTCGAAGAATTTGATATTGATCTGGACGAATTCAGCGATGAAATCGAAACGTGGATCATTGACGAACTCAAACGCATCGGTTGCGATACTGCGCGCAGCGTGCTTAATCTGACAACCGAAGAGCTGGAAAGAAGGACTGACCTTGAAAAAGAGACCATCGATGAGGTGCGAAGAATTCTCAAAGAAGAATTTGATAAAGAATAAAAAACATGATTCCTTTGGAGTAAGGAAATCTTATGGCAGAAACAACAACAATGCGGCTAATGGCTGCGGCCAAAGAATTCAACATCGGTAAAGATACTCTTGTTGATTTTTTGGTCAGCAAAGGATTTAACAAAGATGATCTGAAACCAACATCCCGGTTAACGGAAGAAATGTATCTGTCCCTTCAACAGGAATTCCAAGGTGATAAGGTAGCCAAGATCAAGAGCAACCAGATTGACTTGCCGAAAGGAAGTACGGAAGTAAAAAAGAAAAAGGAAGATGAAGCCATCGTCTTCAAAAAAGACACCAAAAAGGTTGTCAAGGAAGAACCGGTTAAAGCGCCTGAGCCCCCCAAGCCAGCAGTCCCCGAACCACCCAAAGAAGAACCCCAGATCCTCAAGATGGAGACTCCGGAAATCGAGGGCCCCAAAGTAATCGACAAAATAAACCTGGCTGAAATTGATTCGTCAACCAGGCCGAAGAAGGCGGCGAAGAAAAAAGAAACGGGTAAGGAAGGAGAGGAACAAGGCGCCGAGCAGGCAGAGAAAGCGGAAACTGCACAGAAGGAAACCGGCCCCGAGGATAGGGATCAGGACGCTGTCATCGAAAATATAAAGGCTGACAAAATTGAAGGGCCAAAAATTTTGGGTAAAATCGAATTGCCTGTCGAAGGTGAGGCAAGACTCAAACCCTCAGAAGAAAAAAGAAAGCGCAAGAGAATCCCGATCGAAAAGAAGGAACCGGGTAAATTTCAACGGGATCCCAACCAGCAACGCGACAGGCGACCGGGTGATAATCGTTTTCCCAGGCGTGACGGGCCGGGGCCCAGCCATGGTGGCGACAACCGGGGTGGGAGGCGCTTTGATCCGCGTCACCCGCATGAAGCCAAGGAAATTGATCAAAAAGAGATCCAGGAAAAAATTCGGCAGACCCAGGCTAAGCTCGCCGGTTCGTCAGGGAGGGGGAAGAGTACAAAGGCAAAATATCGTCGTGCCCGCCGCGAAGAAATGTCCGAACAGGCTGGTGCCCAAGAGGCTACAAGCAATAAGCTGCAGGTGACCGAATTTATCAGTGTCAGTGAATTGGCGAACCTGATGAACGTGAGCTATGCCGATGTGATCAGCAAATGTATGGGGTTGGGCATGATGGTGTCGATTAACCAACGGCTCGAAGCCGACGTGATCGAGCTCGTTGCGGGAGAATTTGGATATACGGTCGAATTCATAGGCATTGACGACGCGGCTGAAATGGAAGAAGAAGAAGTGGAAGACAGCCCGGAAGAACTAGTTTCCAGGTCGCCCATTGTGACGATTATGGGACACGTTGACCACGGAAAAACTTCGCTTCTCGACTACATCCGAAGCGCAAATGTCGTAGCCGGCGAAGCAGGCGGGATCACCCAGCATATCGGCGCCTACGAAGTAACGCTCCCGAACGACAAAAAGATTGCTTTCTTGGATACTCCCGGTCACGAAGCATTTACCGCAATGCGAGCACGCGGCGCCCAGGTTACCGACATTGCCGTCATTGTAATCGCTGCCGATGATGCAGTGATGCCTCAAACCCGGGAGGCTATCAGCCATGCCCAGGCAGCGGGCGTACCCATGATATTTGCCGTCAACAAGATTGATAAAGAGGGTGCTAATCCCCAAAAGATATATGAACAGCTGGCATCCATGAATCTTCTGGTAGAAAGCTGGGGCGGCAAATACCAGTCACAGGAGATATCCGCCAAAAAAGGGCTGAACGTGGATCTTCTTCTCGAAAAAATCTTGCTCGAAGCAGAAATCCTCGATTTGAAAGCCAACCCGAACCGGGATGCGACGGGAACCATTATAGAAGCGACGTTGGATAAAGGAAGGGGTTACGTCACGACTGTCCTCGTGCAAAACGGGACGCTCAATAACGGCGATATTATCGTTTCGGGACAGCACTTCGGTCGTGTGAAAGCGATGTTCAATGAACGCAACAAACGCGTCGATGAGGCTCCTCCTTCCACGCCGGTGCTTTTTCTTGGTTTAAACGGTGCGCCACAGGCCGGCGAAAAATTCAAGGTATTTGAAGATGAAAGCGAAGCGAAAGAAATTGCCAACAAGCGATCCCAGCTACTTCGTGAACAGGGGATAAGGACCAAAAAGCACATTACGCTCGATGAAATTGGCCGGCGTCTTGCCCTGGGTAATTTCAAAGAGCTCAACCTTATCATCAAAGGTGACGTCGACGGATCTGTCGAAGCCCTCAGCGACTCGCTGCAAAAGCTGTCGACCGAAGAGATCGCTGTCAGGATCGTCCACCAGGCCGTCGGGGCCATTACGGAAAGTGACGTACTCCTGGCTACAGCATCAGATGCGGTTATCGTTGGGTTTAATGTCCGACCCTCTCTTCAGGCATCGCGTCTTGCGGAAAATGAAGGTGTGGAAATCAAGACTTATTCGATTATCTATAATGCGATCGAGGAAGTCAAGAGTGCCATGGAAGGAATGCTGGAACCCAAAATCCAGGAAAAGATAATCGCCAATGTCGAAGTACGCAACGTATTCAAGTTCGACAAAGCGACGGTTGCCGGATGTTTTGTTCTCGACGGCAAGATCAACCGGAACGCAAAGGTCAGGCTGATTCGCGATGGCATCGTCATCTATCCTTCCGGCGAAGGAGCTTCGGCGGAACTCGGTTCCCTGAAACGGTTTAAAGACGATGTCAAAGAGGTCGTTTCCGGAATGGAATGCGGTCTTACGCTCAAGAACTACAACGACATCAAGGTTGGCGATATCGTGGAAGCTTATGATGAAGAAGAAATTAAGCGTACACTTTAGAGAGGTAGCGCCCTGTTTAAGCTTTTGTTAAAACCAGGTCGATTCCCCGGGTTAGCGCCGAATGAATCTATTTTTGAGGTTGGGCTGGTCAAAAACCATGAAAAAATTAGCATTTCTTTTATTTGCAATCATTGTGACCGCGCCGTCAATTGCGCAACCAAAGGTCGTTGCCGACAAGATTGCCGGCATAGTGGGCGATAAGATCGTGCTGAATTCAGATATTACCAACGCGATCGCAGACGTCGTCCGCCAGGGCGGCCAGGCACCGGACGAATGCGCGGTGCTTGATCAAATGCTCATCCGCAAGGCCCTCGTTTTGCAGGCTGAAAAGGACTCTTTACCCGTGACTGACGAGGACATCGACGCGGAAATTGACCAAAAGATTCGCTATTTCATGGCACAGTATGGCGGAAAGGATGCCCTCGAACAAATTGCGGGGCGTTCCATCTACCAGTTAAAAGAAGAATTCCGCCAGCCGATCCGGGAAGAGAGATTAGCTGCCGCTATGCAGGCTAAAATTGTGCTGGACGTCAAGGTGACCCCGGCAGAAGTAAAGGAATACTATGACAAGATCCCTAAGGACAGCCTGTATTTCTATGAATCGGAGCTTCAGCTGGGCGAAATCGTCGCTTATGCCAAGCCAAGCCACGACATCGAAAAACTGGCAATCGATGAACTAAATGACTATAAGCAGCAAATTGAATCCGGAGCAAAGCAATTCGAAGTCCTGGCCAAATTGTTTTCCGATGACCCCGGCACCAAAGACAATGGGGGCAAGCTGGATATCAACCGGACGGACAAAAACATTGATCCCAACTTCATGGCTGCCGCTTTTCGCCTGAAGGAAGGCCAGATATCGCCCGTAGTCAAATCGAAATTCGGTTATCATATCATACAAATGATCTCGAGATCCGGTGACGATGCCCAGGTGCGCGAGATCCTGCGAGTCCCGCAAATTACTTCCGCTGAAGTAAAGGAAGCCACCGAAAAGCTCGATTCCGTGCGTATGCAATTGGTGGGGGGTACAATCAGCTTCGGTGAAGCCGTAGCCAAATACAGCGAAGATGAGATGGCAAAATATACCGCCGGCCGCAAAATGACCAAGGAAGGGTCGACCTATCTCAAGATTTATGAGATCGACAAGGATATCGTCAAATTACTTGACACGCTGAAAGTCGGCGAATATTCGGCTCCCGCATTTTTCACAGATGACCGCGGAAAAAAAGGCGTCCATATCATTTACCTGGTTTCAAGATCTGATCCCCATCGCGAAAATCTCAAAGACGATTATGACCGCGTGGCACAGCGCGCCGCCGAAATCAAAAAGCAGGGTGTCCTTGAAAAATGGTTTCACACGAAGATTCCTACCTTCTACATTATGATTGACCCACAGTACAAGAACTGCCCGAATCTGGCCAAGTGGGAGGCCGGCGGCCTTGCGTCCAACTGAGGTCGATTAAGTGTTACTACTTAAGTGGCCTAAAAATAATTCATCAGTAGAATCAATTATTTGTAACTTAACGTTAATTGCTTGAGATAGGGGTTTTTCAATTCAAGGTATTTCAATGATTCGTAGTCTCAAAAAGTCCCGAAAAACTCGTGTTTAATAATTCTATCCTTTTGTCATCGAAAGATTCAACGGACGTTTTTATTTCCCTTGCCGAAATGCTTTCTCGTGTCCCTGACAATGAAATGAATTTTCCGTCATTTTTTTTGAACTGGCAGAATGGAATATTCTTCGCGAAAAGACTTTTCTGAAAAAAAAACGTTTTAGAATTGGTGTGGTTCGTGGCGGGTGAAGACTGGAAGTCCAAAATTAGCTTTATGGGAAAGATCAGTATTTTAATTGCAGATGATCACAAGCTGATCAGGGAAATCTGGGGTTATATACTTAACAGCGATTCACGTTTTCATGTTGTTGCTGAGAGCGGCGATGCCGAGGAGGTCGTTGACCTGGCCAGAAAAATTCACCCGAACGTCGTCCTGATGGATATCAATATGCACCCATTTTCTGGCCTCGAAGCGACGCAAAAAATCAGGAAAATTTCACCGGCATCGAAGATTATCGGACTTTCGATGTACTCTCAGCCCGCTTACGCAAAAAAAATGCTTCAGCTTGGCGCGTCAGGATACGTGACCAAGAATTCTTCAAAGGAAGAAATGATCGACGCAATTATTGCAGTCCACAAGGGGGACAAGTATGTATGCAATGAAATAAAGAATATTATTTCTGACCAGATTCTCGACGAAAATCTGGCCGCGCCGAACATCAATGCATTGACCGAACGCGAAATGCAGGTAATCAATTTCATCAAACAAGGTTTGTCCTCTAAGGAGATTGCCTCCCAGCTCGCTATCTCATTGAAAACCGTTGAAGTTCATCGGCATAACATCCTGAAGAAATTGAAACTCAAAAACTCAGCGTCACTCGTTAATTTCATCAACACATCCGCGACTTATTTCTAAGGCCCAAGTATCGTATGTTTTGCACTCTTTCCGGATTATTGCCCAAATAGGGCTACCTTTGCATTTTATTTTTCATGAGTGAAGAAATAAAACATGAATGCGGCCTGGCATTCATCAGGCTTCGGAAGCCGTTCTCCTACTATCTTCAGAAATATGGCACGGTGCTCTATGGCCTGAACAAACTGTACCTGCTGATGGAAAAACAGCATAACCGCGGGCAGGATGGTGCGGGGGTCGCCGCGGTAAAGCTTCACACGGAACCGGGGCATCCATTTCTGACGAGGATGAGGAGCAATGATACGCAGCCAATCGCGACAATCTTTTCAAAAATATTCGGCGAAATCAAGGAACTTGAAAAATACCAGCCGGATATATCGCAACACCCCGGCCTCATGAAGGGCCATATCTCCTACCTTGGAGAGCTCCTGATCGGTCATTTGCGATACGGCACCCAAGGCAAAAACAACGTCGAATTTTGCCATCCTTTCATCAAACGTCATACGATACCGGCGCGCAACCTCGCGATGGCCGGCAATTTCAACCTGATCAATGCAGACGAACTTTTTGCGCTTGTCAACATTGAGCCGGGAGAATTTCAGAAACAGAGCGACCTGGCCGCAATGATGGAAGTAATCCACCATTTCCTGGTGAATGCTGACGAGGCTTCGCCCGGAAACCTGAATGTTGCGGGAATGTTGCGAAGGGCGCTCCCGCTTTTTGACGGCGGATTTACGGTCGGTGGGCTGATCGGTAATGGGGACGCATTTGTGTTTCGCGACGCGAATGGGATACGCCCCGCCTATTATTATATTAATGATGAGGTCGTCGTTGCTGCCTCCGAGCGATCCGCAATCCGGACCGTGTTCAACGTCGGTGAAAACGAGGTGCTTGAACTCATGCCTGGTAAGGGTCTGATCGTGAAAGCAGGCGGGGAGGCGACGGTCGAAGAGCTTCTCCCTCCGAGAGAAAGAAGGGCCTGCAGTTTTGAACGTATTTATTTTTCGAGAGGCAGTGATGAAAAAATTTACAGGGAACGCATTTCGCTCGGATACCACCTGACCGAACAGGTGCTCAACGCCATCGGTCACGACCTTAAACACACGATTTTTTCTTTTATTCCCAACACAGCCGAAGTTGCCTTTTACGGACTTTGGAAGGGCATGGACGACTATCTCAAAAAAGTCCAGATTCAACGCATCCTTTCCTGGGGAAAGGACATTACCGAAGAGAAGCTCAGAGAAATGATCAACCGCAAGATTCGTGTCGAGAAAGTAACCATAAAAGATGTAAAGATGCGCACGTTCATTACGGAGGACGTGAGCCGCAACGAAATGGTACAGCATGTCTATGACGTAACCTACGGTACGGTCCGCAAGGGCGTTGATACGCTTGTCGTCATTGATGATTCCATCGTGCGTGGCACGACTCTGAAGGAAAGCATCGTTCGCATGCTGGCGCGCCTTGGCCCCCAAAAAATCATCGTCATCTCGTCTGCTCCCCAGATCCGTTACCCGGATTGCTATGGTATCGACATGAGCAAACTAGGAGATTTTATTGCCTTTCGTGCGGCCATCGAGTTGACGAGGGAGGCCGGCAAAGAGAATTGTCTGCAGGAGTTGTATAACAAGTGCAAGGAGTTGCAGCGTACGGGCCAGCTCCACACCGAAAATGTAGTCCGAAATGTATATAAGCCGTTTACGACAGAACAGATCTCCGATAAAATTGCAGCACTCATTACCCCACGGGAAACAGATATCCCGGTCCAGGTAATTTATCAGACCATCGAATCCCTGCACGATGCCTGCCCAACCAATACCGGCGACTGGTATTTTACGGGCAACTACCCGACTCCGGGAGGCAACCGTGTCGTAAACAAGGCTTTTATTAATTTTATGGAAGGGAAAAATGTCCGTGGCTATTAAGGAAAACCATGAAGAAGATTTAGCGCAATGAAAACACTTCTGATCATCAGGCACGCCAAAAGCAGCTGGGATACTGCAACGCTAAGCGATTTTGACCGCCCCCTCAATGATCGTGGTAAGAAGGACGCGCCCATCATGGCAAAAAGGCTGATCGAGGGCAAGATCAAACCTGAACTTTTCGTCTCCAGCCCGGCAAAGCGCGCAAAAAAGACCGCTGAATTGTTTATCCAGGAATTCGGCCACCATGAAGAAGAGATACTTTTTATCAGCGAGCTGTATCATGCCCCCACAGCACTATTTTACGAGATCATTTCAAAATTCGACGACCGATACCGTTCGATCGCCATTTTTTCACACAATCCGGGAATCACCGAATTTGTTAACACGCTGACATCGGTTCGTCTCGACAACATGCCGACTTGTGGCATCTTCGCCGTTAATTCCATGGCCGACTGCTGGAAAGATTTCCAGGGTTCAAAAAAAGAATTCTGGTTTTTTGACTATCCCAAGTCCATCGCCTCAACCTGAGAAGGGATTTCTTTTTTTCACAAAATTCAAAAAGGTTTGCACACTTTGCCCAAGCAGCTCATCCGGGCTCGCGGGAAAAGTCGCATAGGAAAAATTGCTCGCTTCATTCAGCGCACGGCCGAGAGAAAAGTCTTTTTGTCCAGTGCTGAAGACAAGGTGTTGTTTGAAAAGGTGCCTGGCAAGATATTCCTGCTCCGCCTGGCCTGGCGTCGGAACAACAATGCTCTTCTTTCCCAGCGCCGCGATGTCCATGATGGAACTGTAACCTGAGCGGCAAATGACAAATTCAGCGTCAATTAGTAATCGATTCAGCTCGTAAGCCGGCAGATGATTGTGCGCTGAAATATGGAAGCTTGTCCGGAGTGGAGCTGCCTTGGCCGGCAATCCCCTAACAAGATTCGCCTTGCCCGGATAAGCTTTGATTTCTTCCAGGATTTTATTTTCGAGGATTGTCCTTTGGGGTTCGGGACCGGAAAGGAGAACCAACAATTCGCCTTTTTTGAAAGGCTGGGCTGTTGCCTGGAAGCGCGAGAGGCTTCCAATATAATCAAGAGGCAGGGCAGGCAAGTTTTCCGGGTGAGAGAGCGACCCGGCAAGCCCGGGCTCTTCCGGCGAATCAGGGATCCAGCAGGCAGCAAATTGGCGAATAAACCTGTAACTGAGATTTTGTAAAATTCGATCCGCCCGTCGGCCAAATCCGGAAAATATTTTTAGCTGGTGCGTCATGAAGATGCAGGGTATTTCCCCTGAGTGGAGGCCGTACCGGTTATCTGAAATCAGGCCGTTGGGCCTTTCATCGGCTATAAACCGCCTGAGCCATCGATTTTCACTCTTGATCCAGATCAATATTTTTGGAATTTGGAAAATAATTTTAACTCTTGTCATTGTTCTGGAATCGCCGTATTTAAGGTCATATCCAGGCAGGTGGACGAACCGAATTTGGGGAAATTCGGCGCTCAGCAGGGCCTTTTGGCTTGCCCCGCAGGCGATTATGACTTGGGCACCGCGATCCACTAACTGTTTGATTATTGGAACACAACGGGTTGCATGGCCAAGCCCCCAATTCAGCGGTGCGACAATAATTTTTGAATTTGAGGCCGCCTGATTCAACATTTTTCGCAATATTTGTGCTCTGGTATACTATTTTACTTACAAAGTAGTTTAAAAAGGTAAGATTGTATTCATGAGGTATCGAAATTTGGTGCTGATTTTGTGGATAGTGGTTTCAATTATTGCGATTTCGGGCTGCAGTAGCGGATACCGCGTCGGCGGGTCAAGCAAGAAATGTGGTTGCGGATTAAATAAAGGTATGGTTGGGTATTAAAATCTAATTATCTCATCAATGAAAGCTTCCGACAGAGATCTGCTGGTTCTGGTGAAGGATGAATTCCTGAACGACCAGTTTATGGAATATGAACTGGAGCAGTTGAATAACCTGTTGTTTCACTATGAAACAATAGAGAATTTTTGTGTGGCGCACGAGGTCTTCGATGTGAGCCGTTACAAGGTCGTCACCAAAGCCAAAGGCCTGCAAAAAATTTTGAAACAAAAGCAGTCAAAACCCTTCCAGTTTATTTGTAACAAGAACTAAGATCTACACCCCTAAAACAAAAAGCATTAGAGCCTCCTCCGGGAGGCTTTATCTTTTGGTGATGTTCGACCGGGATTATTGGAGTCCTTGCATCGCTTCGCGCAACTTGGATTGCATTTCCGGGATGTCTTCCAAATGGCATGTCCCGGCGCTTAAGCGATACCAGGGTGAATTTTTGCGGGCGCCAAAGGCTGAAAAGGGAACAACGGCCAGTCTGGCTGTATTAAGGATATATCCGGTCACGTCCGCCTGGCTGAGCAGTGTGTCTCCCGCCGGTGTGGTTTTGCCAACAAGATCAATCTTGATGGTGAGGTAGATTGTAGCTTCCGGCGCGATAGCGTCGACAGAAAACCCTTCTCGTTTTAATTCCATGAACGCATCGTAAATCCTTTCCAGCCGATCGTTGATGGATTCTCGAAAGCCGTGCAGGAATTCATCCACTTGTTGTCTCTGGGGGAGGAATCGCGCCGTTGCTTTTTGCTCTGCCATGGGGGCCCAGGCTCCGATATGGCCAAGGATGGATTTCATTTTCTGGAGAATCTCTGCCGGTCCGAATGCCCATCCCACCCTTACCCCCGTAGCCGCAAAAACCTTGCTGATCGCGTCGATAAACACGGTATAATTACGCATCCCTGGATTCAGGCTAACCGGGTTATAGTGTCGGATTTCTCCAAAAGTCAGAGGCCAATACATCTGATCATACATCATGAAAAGCTTTTTTGCACCCTCTGGTCGTGATGCGTTTTCGTCTACCACCATTCGGCAGATTTCTTCCAGGTCCTTTTTGCTGATGGTGGTGCCTGTCGGGTTTTGTGGGGAACAGATGCAAAGCAGCGTGGCTCCCTTGATGTGTGGCCGGATGTCTTCCGCTGAAGGCATGAAATGATTTTCAGGCGTAGTTTCAATCACGACATGTTCGCCGCCGCTGAGATGGGTATAATGGTTGTTGTTCCAGGAAGGAACCGCATAGATGACCTTGTCGCCTTTATCAACGATGCTACGGAAAAGCGCATAGATCAGGGGCCGGCCGCCGCAGGAGACCAGAATCTCACCCGGCTGGTAGTCGAGGCCTTCCCTATCCCTCGTAAACGCGGCGATCGCTTCGCGCAGGTCCGCATTGCCTTCGGCGGCGGGGTAATTCGTGAAATGCTGGCGATAGGCTTCAATTATCTCGTTTTCGAGTTGCTTCGGAATCGGGAAAATCTTCGGATCAAAATCGCCGACCGTAAAATTGAAGATCTTCTCGCCGTTTCTGATCTTCTCGCCAATCTCTCCTCCCAATCTTACGATTTCGGAGCCTATTAATGTCTCTGCCAAGTGAGATAGCTTCACTGATTAATTGTTTTATCGTGGTACAAATGCTTGTTGGTCCAAAGCCAAATTCAATGTTGTTCAAAAAATCCTACCTGTCGCAAAAACGCGGCCTGGTCAAAGTAAAATGACTGTGCCGTAATCTTCCCATTCCAAACATCCATGCGACTACACGCCTTGAGCACATATTTTTTTCCTTTCATATATGCTGGCGCAGATTTTTCAGGATTCGCCATCGTTCCTGCGAACGTGTATTCAACCACGATCGCATGTTCGTTGGTAAATATGGAGGTCGCGTGATGGACCAGGTCCGGCGACGACGTAAAATACCTGCTATACATCTCATGAATTGCGGCAGGACCTCTTTTTTCGCTTTCCCAATTCGGCGATTCAATTCGCGCAGTATCTGCATAGAACGATGCCAGTGCAACCGTGTCACGCGCAGCCACGCACTCGAACCAGCGGGCCGCCAGCATTTGATTGCCCGCGTTCTGCGCAGAAGATGACATC
>JAJPJP010000440.1 GCA_021324175.1 Chitinophagia bacterium | reverse complement strand
TTGAACCCACAGAAGGAATATTCACGCTGCTGACAATCAGTGGTTGCGCAAAGACCTGGTCGTCTACGGCCCTGGCAAACAAAAAGCCAAAGCTGCTTGTGTTAACGTTTGAAGTATTGAGAATGGTTTCCTGGTTGTTCCAGCCGGTGCGACCCTGGTCATTATGTTGGGTTAACACGTCAGTTTGGGCTGATGCGTTGAAAATGCACATGCTCGCAAGCAGTAGTTGTATTAGTGACGGATTAACGTTTTTCAATTTCCGACATTTCCGGTTAACAATATGTATTCGGGCCCTCAGTTAAAATCCTGAGATAAACATAGACAGAGATTAGCGGTACGGTTCCCAGTAGGAGAGGAATGAATTCCTTTTGGCTGCAGGAGAAAATGAAGGTAAAAAATTCCCCTATTAGGGCAAATAAAACATTAGGCAATACATATATCGACGACATAGTGGTTCATCAGGATTAGTTTATTTTTGCCCAGACATTGGCAGTTATATGACAAACATTCAATTTGATTTTGGGATGGTCGGGCTTGGCGTCATGGGGCGAAACCTCCTCCTGAATATGGCCGATCATGGCTTCAGCGTGATTGGTTTCGACAAAGACATACAGAAAGGCGCAGCCCTTGAATCTTCGGCGACGCCCAACACGGTTGTGAAAGGTGTCAGCACACTGGCAGAAATGGTTCAGCAGCTTAAAAGACCAAGGAAGCTGATGATGCTCGTCCCCGCAGGAAAGCCGGTTGACGATGTCATCACCGACCTTCTCCCGTTGCTGGAAGATGGCGATATCGTGATCGACGGAGGAAATTCCCACTATACGGACACGCTGCGACGGCTCAACGGCCTGAAGGGGAATGGCATCCACTTCATGGGCGTCGGCATTTCTGGTGGCGAGCAGGGGGCAAGGACGGGACCAAGCATCATGCCGGGAGGAGATCCCGATGCTTATCGCGAGGTGAAATCGATTCTCGAAGCTGTCGCCGCAAAAGTGGGAGGAAGTCCCTGCGTAGCGCATCTTGGAAAGGGCGCAGCCGGTCACTATGTAAAGATGGTTCATAACGGTATTGAGTATGCGATCATGCAGCTTATCAGCGAGTCCTATGACCTGATGCGCCGCGGGCTTGGTTTGGACAACGATGATCTACACAAAATTTACCGGCAATGGAATGAAGGAGAGCTTCAGTCTTTTTTGATCGAGATCACCGCAGATATTTTTTTGCAAAAAGACGACAAGAGCGAAAACCGGCTGGTAGATATGATCCTCGACAAGGCAGGTTCGAAGGGAACGGGGAAATGGACCTCGCAGGATGCGATGGATCTGCCGATTTCCGTGCCCGTCATCGATATGGCCGTGGCTCTTCGCGACCTGTCGACCTACAAGGATGAACGGATCCAGGCGGCGGCACTTTACAGGACCGGGCATGCTCACATTGACGTTCCACAGGAAGTATTCATCCAGCAATTGCAGGACGCCCTGTTTTTTGCTACGATCATCTGTTACGCGCAGGGATTGGCCATGTTACAAAAAGCTTCCACTGAACTGGCCATGGAGATACCGCTGCCCGAGGTAGTCCGCGTGTGGCGCGGAGGCTGCATCATCCGCTCCTCGCTACTGGAAACTTTCTTGAAAGCATACCAGGCGAATCCTTCACTGCAAAACCTGCTCCTGGACAAGGATATCGCGCAGCTCCTGCTGGCTAAAAGACAACACATGCGGAATATCATCATGCATGCAGCTCAGACCGGCTATGCGATCGTGGGACTGATGGCCTCACTTGGATATTTCGACGCTTACAGGAGTGAACATCTGCCAACAAACCTGATCCAGGCACAAAGGGACTTTTTCGGTGCCCACACCTATCAGCGGATCGACATGCCCGGTACATTTCATACGGACTGGAATCATCGCGGCTAACGCCAGATCAATAAAAGAAAGCTTAAAATTTACGACGCATGGAAAATCACAAAAGGCCCCCAGCTACCCTTCTCGTTATTTTCGGGGGCAGCGGCGATCTCAACTACCGCAAACTCACGCCCGCACTTTTCAACCTGTTTATCGACGGCTGGATGCCGGAGAAGTTTGAGATCATCGGGATTGGGCGATCGGAATTTTCCGACGATAAATACCACGCACACCTGCTGGACGGCATCAACCAATTCAGCCGGCGAAAAGAACAAAAGGATGACAAGTGGCAGGAATTTACACAGCATATGACCTATATGCAAATGGATGCCGAAAAAGACGATGAATACAAAAAAATTGCGGAACTGGTAAAAACAAAAGAAACGGAATTCGGGATACATCCGATCGTGATCTTTTATATGGCGGTTGCTCCCCAGCTCGTTCCCGATATCGCCAAAAAACTGGGAGGGCTGGAGCTTTGCTCCGACTCCAAGTGTACGCGAATCGTCGTTGAGAAACCGTTCGGCCACGATCTGGACAGCGCACACCAGTTGAATACACTGCTGAAGAGCATGTTTAAGGAATGCCAGATCTACCGCATCGATCATTACTTGGGAAAGGAAACGGTTCAGAATATTCTTGCGCTCCGTTTTGGCAATGCCTTGTTCGAGCCGATTTGGAACAGGAATTACATTGAATTTGTCCAAGTGACGGCTGCGGAAACAGTCGGCGTCGAAGGCCGCGGCGGATATTATGAGACGGCTGGTGGACTGAGGGACATGGTTCAGAACCACATCCTCCAGCTGATCTGCATGATCGCTATGGAAGCACCTGTTTCATTCGACGCGGATGAAATCAGGAACAAAAAAGTAGACGTGCTTAATGCAATTCGGAAGTATACGCGTGAAGAAGTGCATGAACATGCGGTCCGCGGCCAATATAGCGAAGGATGGATGATGGGAGAAAAAACACCCGGCTACCGCCAGGAAAAAAGTGTTAGTCCAGATTCAAACGTGGACACTTTTGCTGCTGTCAAATTCTATATTGACAACTGGCGCTGGCAAAACGTTCCCTTTTATGTTCGCACGGGAAAAAGGCTGCATGAAAAAACGACCATCATCACAGTCCAGTTCAAGCCGGCGCCGAGCTACGCCTTTCCGCCGGAGGCTTCGGAAACCTGGAGATCCAACCGTCTTACGCTGAGCATCCAGCCCGAAATGGATATTCGTCTCCGGTTCCAGGCCAAGCACCCAGGCCAATCGATGATACTAAATCCCGTCGACATGATCTTTAATTACAAGGATGCATACGATGGCAACGAGCCCGAAGCTTATGAAACATTGCTTCTCGACATCATGGAAGGTAACGCCACGCTTTTCATGCGCGATGACCAGGTGGAGGCAGCGTGGAAAATTGTGATGCCAATTCTTGAAACATGGGAAAACAGGGCCCCCAGCGATTTCCCAAATTATGCACCGAATTCATGGGGACCGGAAGATGCCGAAGCGCTGATTGCCCGCGACGGATATAACTGGCTGACGCTTCCTTCGCAGCATTAATAACAAGACGAAGTCGCTCAAAAACACTACACGATGAATTTGCAGATCTTTAAAAGCGATGACGAGTTTGCCAGCGAAGTGGCCAGGTGGATTTCAGCGAGGATCACCAATACGCTGAGGCAAAAAGACCGCTTTACATGGGTACTTTCGGGTGGTAATACTCCCCGCCCGGTATATGAACATCTTTCTGCGGCACCACTACGCGACAAAATAGACTGGACAAGGCTGCATATATTCTGGGGGGACGAACGTGCGGTTCCTTTTGCAGATGACCGCAACAACGCGAAGATGTGCTTCGAGACACTGCTCAATAAGGTACCCGTGCCCCACAATCAAATCCATGTCATGCGCACGGACATTGAACCTGAGCAGTCAGCGGCTGAATATGAAAAGATACTCCATCAATATTTCCCTTCAACCGATCAGGTATCCGAGACTTTCGACCTTGTCCTGTTAGGCATGGGTGAAGACGGCCACACGCTTTCACTTTTCCCCGGAACTGAGGTCATCCACGAGGAAAAAGCCTGGACGGTTGCGTATTTCCTCAAAGCGCAGAATATGTATCGCATCACCCTGACCAAAGGAATCGTCAACCGCTCTTCAGCTGTGGCGTTCCTGACGATGGGGGACAACAAGGCTGATGCCCTGCACGAAGTCATCGAAGGAAAGCCTAATCCTGATCTTTATCCTTCGCAGGTGATCAGGCCGATAAACGGGAATTTATTCTGGTTCGTTGACAGCGACGCCGCGGACGAATTGCTATAAGCTGCCGAGCATTAAGCATCGACCGAATCGTAAACCACCACCTTTTTCCAGAGGTTCGAACATTCCTGGATAAATTGTTTGTGCAATGGATGCGGCTGGTAGTTTTCTTCATCTTCCAGGTTGTCGAAAACCAGCATCCATGAAACCGAATAAGTCCGCTCAATCACGTCGCGGTTCGTATCCGCCGGCCTGCCAATGTGAAAAGAACGTATCGTTTCTACTTTGGAGAGCTTTTTCAATCCTTCGATAAGCCCCAGCTCGTCTTCGCGGCTATCAGGATTTTCCAGCCAGAAAAAGACATGATGGATAAAGATATTTTTTTGTTCGCCCATATAGCATGAATGTATTTACAAAATTATCGCAGTGATTTTAACCAGTCTACAATGCCGAGATAGATCCGCTGCGCAACCGCCCGCTGAAATCTGGGACTCAGGATTTTTTTTTCGTCCTTTTCGTTGCTCAGGAATGCAACTTCGACAAGGCAATTGGGGTAATCCGTCGGGCCGCTGAGCGCGAAATTGAAATTCCCGACGTTACCATACTCCTTCAAGCCAAGTTTGAGCATTTGGTTAAGAATGGAGACGCTCAGGGGCCGGAACCCAATATAACGGTAATAAGTGCTGACACCCTGCACTGTATCGAAGCCCGCAGAGTTCAGGTGGACACTGATCAGAAAATCGGGGTTATAGGCCTTCAGCATCTCAATTCTCTCGGGCATGCTCAGTGACGTATCCCTTGTCCTCGTCATAAAAACATTTTTTACACCTGCACGCCGGAGGGTTTTTTCAAGCTCCTTCGCAATAATCAGCGTGTACTCCTTTTCAAGCACTTTGCTCACGACTCCGCTGGCACCGGCGTTTTCGCCTCCATGTCCCGCATCGACGGCAATTTTCAGCTTGCGGATATCCAGGACAGGCGGCTGTCTGCGGACGCGGACAATCAACCTTGTCGCCGCGCTGTCATAACTGATGGAGTGTCCCCACTGTTGCTGGTGTTTTAGCTCGATGAACACGCGCAGCACATCGTCTTCCACCTGTTCGTACCAGGTATTGCGAATTTCCTTGACGGAGCTTTGCTGGATAATCCAGTTGGTATTGCTCGTCACCCCGAATATGTCTACTGCTATCCTCGACGGAGCAATCATATGAAAACTATGGTAGGGCATTCGCTGGTCAAGGTTAATGGTAACGTAGTCAAAAGCCGTATCACCATAAACACGGAAACTCGAACTCAGGTGCGAATTATGCGGTTGCGAAATATTGCGTAGCTTGCCGAGGAGCACCACGTTGTCCTTGGCGATGTACCCGGAATGATATTTTGAGAGTTGTACCTTGTAATCTGTTTTAAAACTGTCTACCACCTTGAGGACAATATCTGAATCCAGGTATGTCATTTTTGCGCCCCCAAGCCGGTCGTCGCCAATGCCATATTCAAGGAAAGGCAGTTTACCCGTAGTCTTGGCGAGAAGAATACTGTCCTGGGAAAAAAGATAGGATGTATTAATCATCAAGAACACAGAAAAGACAAAGCGCAATTCGGAAATTTTCGATAAAGATAGTTCATTGGCGATTCAACCTACGACGTGGCGCAAATACCAATTCTCGGACCCGCAGATCGAGACGGTAACATCGCGAACGAAAAGCTCATTTCGATTTTAGAGCGGATATTTGTCCTCCGCGATCAATTTATTGGCTATCCTTCTTTTGGCTTCCTTGCTGTTAAAAGAATCGACCTTGGTAAAACGTTTTAGACCCAAGAGCATCATCCGTTGTTCATCACCGCCGCCAAAAGCATTGATGGCATCTTTTCCGAATTTGTTCAAATGATCGGCCGCGTCATAAAGGTAAGTTCTCGCCATATCCAGTTCATACTGGCACGCGGCCTCCCCGCGCTGGTCTGCCAGTTTCATCGCTCGCAGCAATGCACTTTCGGCGTGATAAGTCTCTATAGCCATATCTGCGATATGCATGACAATCTCCTGTTCCTGGTCAAGCTTCGTCATAAATTTCTGTACGGCCGCTCCCGCAATCATCAAAATGGCCTTTTTGAAATTTTGTATAGCCTTGCGCTCGGCGGCAAACGGAGAATCTTCGCCATTGCCAAAATCCGGCACGCTCATCAACTCTTTGGATACAGCCATGGCAGCGCTCATGACATCGAGCCTGCCTTTCACGGCCCGTTTAAGTACCATATCAACAGTAAGGAGGCGGTTGATCTCATTTGTTCCTTCGTAAATACGGTTAATCCTGCTGTCGCGGTATGCTTTTGAAATAATGTATTCGTCGCTGAATCCATTACCACCATGAATCTGCACACCTTCGTCGACCACAAAATCAAGGGCTTCGCTGCCAAATACCTTGAGCATCGCGCATTCGATCGCGTATTCTTCGGCTGCGCCAAGCACGGCTTCATGGAATGGTTTCCCTGCTGCCATCAATTCATTTTCCTTGTCATCGATGAATTTGGCTGCCCGATAGAGCGCACTCTCGGCGACCCAGATGCGAATCGCCATTTCTGCTATTTTATTTTTAATTGCACCAAAATTGGAGATTGATGTTTTGAACTGCTCCCTCGTTACCGCGTATTGTATCGAAGTGGCCGTCGCGCGTTTTGCTCCGCCAACCGTAGCGGCGCAAAGTTTGAGCCGGCCGATATTGAGAATATTGAAGGCGATAATATGGCCTTTCCCGATCTCGCCAAGCAGGTTTTCAGCCGGGACCTTGCAATCCTGGAAATAGAGCTGCACCGTAGACGAGCCTTTGATACCCATTTTGTGTTCTTCCGGGCCCTGGGTAAACCCTTCAAATCCTCTTTCAATGATAAAGGCTGAAAATTTGTCGCCGTCGATTTTTGCAAACACCGTGTAGATGTCTGCAAACCCGCCGTTGGTAATCCAGCATTTTTGTCCGTTAAGGATATAATATTTTCCATCGGCAGAAAGCTTTGCCGTAGTTTTCGCTCCGAGGGCATCGCTGCCACTGTTGGGTTCAGTGAGTCCATAAGACCCTTTCCATTCCCCACTCGCAAGTTTGGGAATATATTTCTGTTTTTGCGCCTCCGTACCAAAATAAAGAATCGGGAGGCTACCGATTCCAGTGTGCGCGGAGACCGCGACAGAAAATGAAAATCCGCCGCCAAGGGCCTCACTTACGAGAGTAGAAGTAATAAAATCCTTGCCAAGACCACCAAGGCCTTCGGGAATAGAAATCCCTAACAGTCCCTGGTCACCTGCTTTCCTGATCAGGGAGGGCATGAGCCCCAGTTCAAGTTTATCGATTCGATCAATCACGGGAAGCACTTCAGTATCGAGGAATGAGGCGCACATGTCCTTGACCATTTGTTGTTCCTCGTTGTAGTCTTCAGGAATAAACATATCAAAGGGTCTCGTCTCACTGATCAGCCATTCTCCGCCGCGAAGTACCTTCCGGGTCTCTGTTGTCGGATTCATAAAAAATGGTTTAAACTTTATTTGAGATTATCATATACTTTTTGCAATACTTCCTTGCAAAGGCTGACCTGGTTCGGCGATACGCCGTCCAGCGCGTCATTCAACGTCTCTTCTGCAAGCGCCATCGTTTGTTCTTCCAGTTTTGATGCTTGCTTGGACAGGTGGATACGGTTAATCCGGCGATCATTTTCCGATGCAACACGTTTGACCAGCTGCAATTTTTCGAGATTATCGACAAGCCTCGTAATGCTTGGTTTGTCACGAAATGTTGCCTTGCAGAGTTCCTGCTGGCTGATGCCATCTTCCTTCCACAGGTGATATAATACGCTCCACTGCTCAATCGTGAGATTGAGCCCTGCCGAATTGAACTTTTTTTGCAACCGGCGGGCAATCGCGGTCGACGCCTTGCCGGTCACAAAACTGTACAATTCACCTTTCCTAAATTGGTTGTTTGGCATATAGTTAGTTAAACAACTAACCAAACTTACTTATTAACGGTCGTATTTCATAGCTTTTATGAAAATTTAATTGCTCATTAGCAATCATTGGCTTGTGCAGGAAGATGGCCAAGCTGATTTGATTCAGTAGTTTAGCGTCGGGTGGAGACCGGTTTTATCACATACAAAAATTCGAAAATAAGGTATGGCAGGGCCGGAACCGGCCGCCGGCGCCTTTTTTGCCTTCATGGCTATGGTGAAACACTTGATTCTTTTGCATTATTGAGCCAGGCCCTCTCCGAAGACTTTACCGTAACGGCGATCGACCTGCCGTTTCATGGATCGACCGAATGGCGGGAAGGGCCAGTACTTGATCCCACCGATTTATTAGCTATCCTTGACTGCATAGATCCTCCTGAAGGCAGCAGCAGAACGCAAGTCTCCCTGCTGGGGTATAGCATGGGCGGACGAATTGCGCTTCATCTCTACCAGATGGCTCCTGACCGTATTGGCAGGCTTGTTCTGCTGGCGCCCGATGGGCTGCATGTGAATTTCTGGTACTGGCTCGCTACGCAAAGTTCGCCGGGAAATGTTGCTTTCCGTTACACGATGAACAATCCCGGCTGGTTCTTTGGTCCGTTGAAGATCCTGAGAAAACTGCGCTTGATTAATGAAAGCATTTACAAATTCACCAGCCAGTATCTCAGGGATAAAAAAGCCAGGATCGAACTTTATGAGCGATGGATGGCAATGAGGCATTTTAAGCCTGCAATTAACGAAATACAAAATCTCGTCAGAGAAAAGCGCACATTGATCCTGCTAATTTTTGGTAGGTATGACCGCGTTTCGCCTTATTCCTGGGGCAAGCGATTTTTGAAGGGAATTGAAGGATACGGCAGGCTAAACATTATCGATGGCGGCCATCGACTCCTGGAGAGAAAAAATACAGGCGCGGTCGCACGCCTGATTAATTCATAAGTCATGATCATCGTGATCATCATCAGCTTATTGTTATTTGTTGTTTACGCAGGCCTGATATCCGGATACTACCATGCCTGGCATCGGATGACTTTCTTCGATGAAACCGGATTCACGCCTGCCATAAAGCTTTCAGTGATTATTCCTGTGCGAAACGAAGAAAGGGTTATTTGCAGGTGCATCGATTCGCTGAAAGCTCAAAGCGTTCCCATGGATCATTTTGAGGTCATCGTCGTGGATGATCATTCGACAGACGGCACCTGGGGGGTTCTGCAAAATATTGATGCCGGAGGAATGCATTTGATCAGGCTAAAGCTGGCCGATCACGCCGGCGCAAGGCGAAAAACGATAGCATTCAAAAAACT
>JAJPJP010000162.1 GCA_021324175.1 Chitinophagia bacterium | reverse complement strand
GGATACTTATTGACCACCCAGACGCTGTCACCTGCACGCTGTCCGGGAATAATAAGAGCCTGCCGCGCGTCCGAAGGCGAGTAACTCTGGTAAAGTCCGTTCGTGCATAGTGCATCCCCATAACCATCCTGGCTGAAAAATGCGTCAAGCGCATCGGTGAAGAGATAGTCGACGCGGTCAAATTCGACTTCAAAAATTGTTTCGACGCCATCAGTTCGCGGAGTAAAATCTGCCCAGTACGTAAGAAGATTCGCGCTTGATGTAAGCGCGTAGCCGCCATTATTAACGATGTCTTCGGCCGCCAACTGGGCGCCTGCCCAATTGCCCATGAACTGGTAAACTCTCGCCAGGATCGCTTCAGCGCCATATCGGTTTATATAAGCAGTACTCTTGGCACTTTCGTTGATCATTGCAAGAGCGTGGTTAAGATCCGAGACGATCTGCGCGTAAACTTCAAACACCTTCGCACGTGCTGGTTTGGCATTGGGATCATACCTGAGTATCATTGGAACTCCGGCGGAAGTGGAATCAACGGTGTAAGGAACGGCGAACTGGCGGACAAGTTCAAAATACATTAATGCACGGAGGGCATATGTCTCTCCTCTCAATTCCATTACCTGGCTGGAAGTTGTATCTATGGCGGCATTAAGTACGTTGTTGGCCCGAAGGATGACCGTATAAGCATCCGCCCAGGTGCCGTCAACGTAAGAATCACTGATCGTTACGGTGTACTGCCATTGTGAAAGATATCTGCCTGAATTAGCTGCTGAGATATAAATATTGTCTGCCATCAGGTCGCCGATAATTGGCAATGTCCTGCCATAGAGATTTGCTGTTCGAAGGGCTGCATAAACTCCGTTTACCGCCGAGGTCATATCATCGACAGATTTAATTGCTTCGTTGGCGGCCACAGAACTATATGGATTTTCAACAAGAAATTTTTTCCCACAACTATTGATGAAGAATGATATGCCTGCAAGTATCGCAATCCGCAATGTTTTGTTCATGGTAGTTGATTGTTCGTTTTTAAAATCCAAGATTGAGTCCTAATGAAAAACTCTTTTGTATGAAAATCTGCAAGTTGTTTAGCCCTTGCGTCGGCGTGGCGCTGGGACCAGGCGTACCATTCTCAGGATCGAACACAAGGTTTTTATCGAAGGTCTTTGTCCAGAAATTTGACCCTCGGGCGTAAATCATCAGGCTTGCGAAACCGACTCGCTTGAGCCAAGGCTTAGGCATCTCATAAGAGAATGTGACATTTCGCAGTCGGATAAAACTGCCATCATAAACATAGCGGGTAGAGCCAAATGTCGAGTTGGACGAATTGAAATAAACATAAGCGGGAATATCGGTCTTGTCCCCCGGCTTTTGCCATCTGCGCATTTCTTTCTGGTTGGAGTTGTCGGCAGGCGATGAGCCGTCATGATTGATGTACACCCCATAACCGTCATATAGTTTGTTACCATATTGAAAGCTGAACTGGGCATCGAGCGCAAAACCTTTATAGCTAAAAGTATTGGTGAAACCACCCAAACCTCTTGGGTCGGCACTCCCCACGATCGCACGCTTGACCTGGGTGATGTCGCTTGTCTTACTGGTTTTCGTGCCGTCTGTATACCAGGTCGGCGCACCAGTCTCGGGGTCGGCGCCTGCCCAAAGCCGCGTATAGATACTCTGGACATCCTGCCCCACGCGTACAAGATATGGCAGGTTAGCTATATCCTGTCCCTGATAAAGTTCGGTGACACGATTGCGATTAAGAGCAAGGTTAAAGCCGATGTCCCAACGAAAAGCGCTCCGGACAGGAGTAGCATTAAAAGTGATTTCCACGCCGGAATTTTTCATGGCGCCGACATTTTCTTCTGCGCTCGAAAATCCGGAAGTCTGCGAAAGTGGTACGCTAAGAAGTAGGTGATCGGTAGTCCGTGTATAATATTCGACGGTGAAATTGATTCTGTTTTTTAAAATGCCGGCGTCGAGACCAATGTTAAATGGTTTGTTAAGCTCCCAGGTCAGGTTAGGATTTCCAACATTGTCCGGATAACTGCCCGGTTGTTGGACGTAATTGTTTCCGTTTCCAAATCCGTAAGTGGCTATCGCCTGGTAATTACCGATGCCGGCATTGCCGTTGACGCCGTAAGAACTCCTGAGCTTTAACGCATTGATCACCGTTGAACCCACAAGAAAGGATTCCTGGTCGATGTTCCACGATGCGCCGACAGACCAGAATGTTCCATAACGATTGTCAACTCCAAACCGGGAGGAACCGTCACGTCGAACGCTTCCCGAGACTACATATTTATCACGGTAACTAATGGATCCGAGTGCAAATTCTGAAACAAAGCTGTAGTTCGACTGCGATTCTGATGCTGTTGTCGGTGTGCTGACCGCTGGCAAAACAAGCGCAGTTGTCATTGGTACACCACTGCCATAAGCCATCAATACATAGGACTGGGAGCGTTGCGATTCATATCCGGCCTTGAGGCTCGTTTTAAATTCTGCCTTTCTCCCGAAGCTCTGATGGAAATCCAGCGTATTCGTCCACACCCAGTTAAATACGCGTGTATAATTACTCCCCAAATCACCCCCTCTTGAAAATGCATCACCGAAAAACGGGTTCCAATATTGTACTTCCTCCAAGGTAAGGTAGTCAATGCCATACTTGGAGCTAAAACTGAGGTAAGGCAAAAAAGCATATTCTGCCCCGGCTGTTCCGATGCCTTTCAGATTACTCAGCGTGTTACGATCAAATTTGGCGATGGCAAGCGGATTGTAGAGTCCGTTGAGCAAATCAAAGTCATTCCTGTCGTACACGATTGTATCATGATCGATAGCCGGTTGCGAGGGCAGGAGCACAAGTGCCTCCTGGATCGGGTTACGAAAGGCTCCGCCCACAAGCGGCGTATGTTGTAATGACTGGCTGATATTAAGCGTTGCGTTGAAAGTCAGCTTTTCATTGACATGATGTTGAATGGTAAAACTGCCGGAGTATCTCTTGAATTCGGAGGCAAGAATAGAAGCCTGCTGGTCAAAGTAACCTCCGGAAATGTAGAAATTGGTTTTCTGGTCTCCCCCTGAAGCTGCAACATTAAACGACTGTTGGAGGCCCCGACGCTGTACTTCCTTTAGCCAGTCCGTATTGACTCCATTATTCTTGCCCAGTGCAGCATCGACCTGGTCTACGTCTGCCTGCGTGCCTCCGGCATTAATAACTCCTTCGTCGGTTAAAGTGAAAAATTGATCGTGGGTCAGCGGTTTGCCGGCGAATGGTGAATAAGCCCGCGAATTCGTGCCTGACTCGAGATCGATTGAAAACTGCGTCTTTCCTGGTTTACCTTTTTTGGTGGTGATCAGTATAACGCCATTCGCCCCACGTGAACCATAAATGGATTCTGATGCTGCGTCTTTGAGGACAGAGACGCTTTCAATGTCGTTTGGGTTCAGGCCGGCAAGGGCGTTGCTAGTCTGTGACAGGCTGCTAAAGTCACCGGTGTTCACCGGGATTCCGTCAACGACAAACAATGGTGAAGCATTGGCGCTAATAGAACCAATACCGCGAATGACAATATCCTGTGCTGTGCCCGGTTGCCCGCTTGAAGCGATGGATTGCAGACCGGCGACTTTGCCCTGGAGCATTTGATCGACTGAAGTGAACGGGATATTTTCCAGCTGCTTGGCGTCGACCTTTACTACGGAACCCGTTAATTCTTTTTTACTGGTAGTTCCGTAAGCGACTACCACCACTTCCTGCAATTGGGTTTCCAGGCTTTTCAGGCTAATGTTAATCTGTTGCTTGCCTGAAATGCTGATTTCGGTATTTGGAAAACCTACATGGGAAATCACGAGAATTTTCTGCGCTTCTGTGAGACGTATTCTGAAAGTTCCGTCGTTTGCGGTCTGCGTCTTGACGTCGGAATTCTTCGCCGATACGGTGGCCCCAGCGAGAGGGCTTCCGTCCCGGGAATCAGTTATTCTGCCGCTGACCACTCGCTGGGCAAATGAATATGTGCATACAAAGAGCAGGATCGATAGGAGGAAATTCTTTCTCATAATCCATTTTGGTTTTATGTCGGTTGCACGGCTTTATTACGAAGCCGCCATTTTCCCGTCTGAAAAAAGAGTTCTGGTGCCTGTTCAGGACAACTAAATCGATTGAATGTTGATTTATTCTGGGGCGAATTTTTCCGAAGCCCGAAAAATCATTCCTGTAGCCTGCGTTATTAATACCCGTCTGGCGCAGCTCGTGAAAGAATTCCATAATCCACTCGCGTTACAGTTAGCCGTTAGCGCGAACCGGCAATTCGGATGTGTTGGTTGTATTCGGTAATCAAATCGGCTTCTTCAGGCAATAATTCGGCAGGTTCGGAATCTTAGCCCGCATGAGCAATCAGCTTTTTCGCGAGGCGCCTTGTCGTATATGGCTCGGTCGATACCCCGATCGGTGCATCCATTATAACACCAAAAAATTTGGGCAATGAGAAGATTTGTATTCTTACTCGCAGGGATTTTGCTGTGCGTCGTTGTGACGTGCGCGCAATCCAAAGTCATTACGGGCAAAATCATCAACCAACAGGGCCAGCCCGTGCCTTTCGCCACGCTTCGGATCAAAGGCACTAAGCTCGGTACCGGCGCAGACGCCGACGGCAATTACTCGATCCGTGCAAAAACGGGAGACGTGATCATTATATCTGGCGCCAATATCGCACAAAGCGAAATAACCATCGGTGAATCGGCTTCACTAAATATTCCCGTAAACGAAAGGGCTGGCAACCTGGCCGAGGTCGTCGTCACAGCAGCGCTCGGCATAAAACGACAGGCAAGGGAGTTGGGATATGCAACCACTGCTGTCAGTTCCAAACAACTAAACCAGGCCGCGGTGACCAATGCCGTAACGGGCCTCGCCGCGAAAGTTTCGGGGGTCGATATCCGTCTTGCTGATAACAGTGTAGATCCCCAGGTAAAAGTGACCTTTCGCGGAAGCCGGTCAATTGAAGGAAGCAATGCCGCCCTCGTGATTGTTGACGGTGTACCGGTTGATCAGACTTACCTGGCAAACATTAACCCAAGCGATATCGAAAATGTTACAATCCTGAAAGGATCCAATGCTGCCGCACTCTACGGCATGGCGGCTTCAAACGGTGTGATGATCATGACTACAAAAAAGGGGAAAGGAAAATTTTCACTCACCTATCAGAATACAGTCAGCCTTGAATCAATTTCATATTTTCCGAAACTCCAAAATGAATACAGCGGCTGGGGAGCCGAACCGCAAGGAACATGGCCAAACCCCTCGACAGGTGGAACGATTCAATACATCGATCCATTCAGCGGGCTTGCTAACACCGTCCCTTACGAAAATGAGGGATATGGTGCTCCTTATAACAGTAAAGACTTCCACCTGGATTCAATTCCGGTTGGCGAAACGGCGGATCAGCATTGGATCTTCATTCCCTATAAATCGCAGCCCAACGGCCGCAAAGATTTTTTCCAAACAGGCGTCGCCGACCAAAATAAGCTGTCAGGATCATTCGGGAATTCAGTCGGCGGTATTTATTTCTCCGGTGAGCATACGACGAAGCAGGGTGTGGTGCCGCTGGACCGCTACAGCCGCACCGGTGGCCGGATCAATGGCAATCTTCGCCTTGGTGGTTTGAGTGTAAGCGGCGGCGTAAGTTATAATAATACTTCGACCAACGTGAGTGGCAACTCTTATTTTCAAAACAGGCCGGTTTACTATGACGTAATTAATCAACTACCGAGCATGGATCTCAAAACCGTCAGGAACATCAACCTATTCCAGTATAACCAGGGTTATGTCGACGCCTACTATCCAAATCCGTGGTGGCAAATCTACAATGCCCGCTCAAAGAGAAGCAACAACCAGCTGCTCAGCAACCTCCAGCTGAGCTACAAGGTCAATAGCTGGCTCAACCTAACCGCGCGAGGCGGCTATAGTCAAACGCAACTGGATGCGCCTGCATATATTGACAGCATTTCTTTTCCTTCTTGGCTGAAAGTTGCAGGAGGCCCCTGGGGCTTTAGTAACCTGGCGATTTTCCCAGGTAATGTCGGCTACCAGTCAGAGGATGTCAAGACAAGGTATCATGATTTCAATAGTGATGTCTTCTTCAGCGTCTCTAAAAAAATAAACAGCTTCAAATTCGACCTGGTTGCCGGAGGCAATTACCGTGACCGAGGAAGCTATGGCTATTGGTATTCCAACCAGGTGAATTCAGGTCCCGTTGTTGGCCAGAATGTCATCCCGGCCTTTTACACCAAAGTCACCAAACCCGATGGGAGCGCGTACGCGACATTTAATTATAAACGATTTGACCAGTCTGTTTATGGCGATCTTACAATTGGCTACGACGAATGGTTATTCCTTCACGGCTCATTCAGGAATGACTGGACTAGCATACTTGAACCTAACCACAGAAGTTTTAGCTATCCTTCCGTTGACATGTCTGCCGTTCTCAGCGATAAGTGGAATTCGCTCAAAACCAGCGGCACCATTTCTTTTCTCAAACTTCGCTTAGGGTACGCGGGAACTGGCAATGTGAGCCTGGATAACTACCAGTTGCTTGGCGTACTCGGCAATATCTCCGGGGGTACTTCAGTCGGCGGCTATTCTGCCGCACTGCCGAATTTCGGCGCCTACGTTGTATACCCCATTGCACCGGTCGGGCTTGGTTTTCCATTCGGATCCACACCGGGATTCACACAAAGCAACACAGTTGTCCAAAACGGGCTAAGGCCTGAAAAGACTCAATCGTTTGAATTTGGGTTCCAGCTGGGCCTATTCAACAATCGCGTAAACCTGGAAGCAAATTACTACGATCAAAGATCCAGTGACCAGACCATCCCATTGCAGACTTCGTATGCGACGGGCGTAACCACCTACCTTACAAATGCAGGTGAAATCAATAATAACGGGGTCGAACTGGATCTATCGCTTACACCCCTGGTAAAAATAAGTGATTTCAAATTTGATGTGTCCGCCAACTTTAGCTACCAAAATTCCAGGGTCGTAAGCATCGCCGGGGGGCAGGCACTTCTCGACCACATCAACTTTGGCACGGTAGAACTTGGTGGCATTTTTGCAATCCCTGGAAAGAGCTATGCGCAAATTCTTACCACGGATTTTCAGCGTGATCCGCAGGGACACGTCATTGTAGACGGAAAATCGGGGCTTCCCACGTTCAATCCTAACTTGGTCGATGCCGGAAATACCAACTATAAATATTTCTTAGGCATATCGCCCACACTTTCCTACAAAAATTTTTCGCTGAAGGCGGTCTTTGATTATCGAGGAGGCGCCAAAATCCTCAACGAGGAAGGCAATGTGATGGATTTTAGTGGCATATCGACCTTCGACGCGCAAGACCGGCAGGCTTTCATTTACCCGAATTCAGTGATCCAAACATCACCAGGGAAATTTTCTCCAAATACCAACGTCCCGATCACTTCCGGATTTTCAGGCGACCCCAACTCGATCTTTTGGTGGGCCAACTATTTTAACCAGATTGGAATGCCCTACGTAACAAGTGCTGCCTTTATCAAACTCAGGGAAGCTTCACTCAGTTACGAGTTCCCACAAAAGATGTTGGGTTCGCAACATGTGCTGCGCTCACTTAATCTCGCGGTCATCGGCCGCAATCTACTCATGTGGAGGCCAAAGACAAATATCTGGTCGGATCCGGAATTCAGCACTAATGGCATCGGCAATGCGGTCGGATATACAACGGAATTTCAAACACCACCTACAAGGATCGTCAGTTTCCAATTAACGGCAACCATCTTCTAATTCAAAAAAAGGAACATGACAACACGCTATAAAATTTGCATCTGTCTTTTGTGCTATATAGCCGCGCTATCCTGCACAAAAAAGTTGAATACGAACCTCGTCGATCCCAATGGCGTCGGCATTAATGAGCTGACGGGAAAAGACGTATTCGCACAAGCTTTGGCCGGGACAGCTACCGATAATATTGGTTTCACCATCAATCCTCCTCCAGCTGCCGCGACACAGAATTATGATTTTGCAACCCAATGGATGGGCTATTGGGCGCGAACGACGTCATTCGCAGCTTCCGGCGTTCAAACGCAGTACGAAACTTTTACCTTGAATAACAGTTTCGCTGATGGTGCGTGGCAGTCGCTTTATCACAATATCTCGGACTATAATTTCGTCATCGCGCATAGTACGACGAGTTCCATCCTGCCTGGCGCTGCAAGAGTAATGCGGTCCATGATGTTTCAGGACCTAGTGGATCAGTTTGGCAATATCCCTTACACGCAGGCATGCCAGCCCGGAGTAACCATCTTCCCGGCATATGATTCCGCACTTTCAATTTACCGGGATTTGATCAGGCAGTTGGATACGGCAATTGTCAAGCTGGCGGCGTCTCAAAGTACTCCCGATGACGCGTCAGATATTATGTTTAAAGGCAGTAAATCATTGTGGATCGCTTTTGCCAACACAATAAAACTGAGGATCCTCTTGCGACAAGTGCCAAACGGCGATCAGAATTATGTCGCTACCGAAATAGCAAACATTACTCAGCAGGGTGGCGGTTTTCTGCCCGCTGGGCAGGATGCGTCGGTCAATCCTGGTTATCAGGATGCACAGCAAAAACAGAATCCATTTTGGACATGCTATGGCTTCCAGCCAAACGGCGGCGCGCCCGCACAGAACTATGATTACTATATCGCAAACAGCGTGATGGTGAATTTTCTGGATTCAACCGAAGATCCGCGCCTGGGATATTTTTATGCTAAGGACCCGAATGGAGGATATGGCGGCAATTTCTTTGGGAATTCAATTGCTCCCGTTGCCAATCTCAGTAGTATCGGAACGGGGATCCTCCAAAGCCCCTCCATGAATGCATTGCTGTTCTCAGCAGCCCAATCATTTTTTATGCAGTCGGAAGTTGTTCAGCGCGGATTAATGACCGGAGACTACCACGCACTGTTCAGGCAGGGCGTGGAGGAGTCTTTCCGTTATTTGCGTGTCACTGATGCGATCGCCGCGGCTGACAGTTTCGTCAATAATTCTACGAATGGCATGGTCAATATTGCCTTTTCGGCAAATCCACTTCAAACCATACTTTATCAAAAATGGGTCGCAGAATGCGAACTCGACGGCTTCGAAGCTTATAGCGATTATCGCCGAACAGGATTCCCGTTTATTGCAGTACCATCTTATGCGGTGCCTGGTCAGCCGATGCCAAAGCGCCTGCTCTATCCCGAAAGCGAGTACACGCAGAACGCCGTGAACGTTGACGCGCAAAATCAACAGCAATCTGATATCTATACTAAATTATTCTGGGGACGATAAACGCCGCCAAGATTAAACAAAACGAAACGACATGAACCTAAAAATATCCACCATAATTTTTGCTTTCGGAAGCTGCGCGATGGGAGCCTGTCTGAAAGATACGCCCTATCTTGACGTAGCCAATTCTGCGCCGATCATTGAATTCGGCCTAAGCCCGGCAAACGGCGACTTTGGTCCGTTTGTATATGCAGGCGATACGGCCTCCAGTCCCGCTATGGACACGGCGGTGGCTCTGGTCATCGCATCGCCCCAGGTGCTTAACAAGGATATAACCGTCACAGTCGGGCTGGATACTTCACAAATCAGCGCCTACAACCAGGCCAATGGAACGACATACACGCTATTGCCGTCCGACCTGTACTCATTAACCAATACTTCGGTTACAATCAAGGCTGGATACCGTGTAGGTCGCCTATCCGTTTCCTTAAACCTGCCGTCGTTCAATGCAACGCACACCTATGCGTTGCCTTTGGTAATTACAAATGGTGGCGGTTTGATCATTAGCGGGAATTCTTCAACGTTTATGTGGCTATTTACACGGAAGTAACGGGATGGAGATGCTCATTAAACGTCATTGATCCATTTCTTAAAAGAGACAATATTTTCCTGGCTAACCAGGATCTCTTCCCGGGTGGGAATGGTGAGTTCCACGGAAACTTTGCGTTCAAAGGATTTGAAGCTCTTCAAGTAGTTCGCATTAATTATATATTTGCGATTGGCCCGGTAAAAAACTGCTTCGTCCAATTCCTCCTGCAGCTCGCTCAGATTGTTTTTGTCCGCGATATATTTGGAATTACTCTTATCTACCAGAAACACCAACTTGTGTTCGGTGTAAAAATAGGCCACATCTTTAATACGAATCATCTGGAATGCGAGACCCTTTTTAACAACGATGAGCGATTTCTTTCTATCATACTGATATAAAAAATCCATCAGTGCGGAATGGTTGTTGACGAAATGACTCCGCAAATTCTTGTACTTCCGAATAGAAACTGTTAGTTTTTGCTGCGACACCGGCTTTAACAGGTAGTCGATCCCGTTATAATCAAATGCTTCAGTCAGATATTTGTCATACGCCGTAATGAATATGACCGGGCATGTAACAGTGCAATGTTTGAAAATGTCAAATGAATGACCGTCAGAGAGCTGGATGTCCATGAAGATAATATCCGGCGGCTCATTTGCATCCAGCCATTTGATGGATTCATTTACGCTTGTACATGCAGCAATAACCTGCATATTCTCGTCAATTTGCAGCATCTCCTGAACAAGATTTTCATAAGCAGGCTTTTCATCTTCAATGATCAAAACTTTCATAGATTATTTATGTGGGGCTATCGTGGCTTTATCTTCAGAAACATCGTTCAAATAAACGAATTCAACTGACGAATTGAAACAAAATGTTACAAAAGGAAAATCTGTAAAATAACATTCAGTATTTCCTAAAAACTTAGCGCAGGGATTTGGCGATCTTAGCAAGAAAAATTGCTCCTTTATTTTCTCAAAATACCACTTGAGTAAAATCAGAAAGGGTTCCTCGACGCTTGATATTATTTCTATGAAAAAATCAACTAGCCCGGCGATGAGAACCTATCACCAGGTCCGTCCCAAAAAATTAAAATACCGACCGCAATACTCCCGAACACCACCAGGGTCAAAATAACAGTCCCGGGCAGTGATATGAAGGATTCGGGAAGATAACAAGGTCCAGCAACGCTCCGACAGCTATTTTTGGGTTCAGAGAAGCCCAGGTCGATGACCGGCCTTTGAACATTTTCTCATGTGACTCGCAGGTGGTTTCCACCACCTGCTTCTATCATTTTCAGTATTACAGATGGCATGAGAAAAAAGAAAGCCAATCATCAGCCCTGCTTGCACGATGGAAAATAGGTTCTTTTCCCATTCGAAGTCATAAAGCTTTCACCGAAATCCAAATCCTACCTGTAGACCGCCGGTGCGGTGATATACACTGGTCTTGAATTCAATCGTGTTGCCTGTCTGGTAATATTCCAGGTAGAGTCTTTTCAACAAAAAAACCAGACCAAACCGGTGCTGAAAAACAAGGTGCTCAACCTGCGAGGCGGCAATCGTGTACGGACTCGAATGGTTGAATAGACCCCCCTGCAAAGTAGCGTCATAGCCGACGAGGTTAAGAACCGGCTGCTCATAAACATACCATTGAATTTTTTTAGGTGTCGAAGCCCTGATGTAAGGCGAATTAAAATGACCGGCGATGATCTCAAAACCTGCGGACATCTTATCGCTGAGGGTGCCCAGGCGCGCGCCGTTATAGCTGGAAAGGGAAAGCCACTGCCCCTTTGCAAAAAATTCCTTCTCGAAATTCACCTGATAGTTTAGTACCACGTCGTTGCTGATTTGATTGTGCCAGCCGCGAGGTTGGGTATAATTTATCCAGTGGTGTATCGTTTTTTGCATTTGTTCGCCCCCGGCACCGGGCCCAATAATCCCACTGCTGAGAATGGTGCTGATCCGCTCTCCCTTTTGCGGCATAGTAGAAATAAGAAAGGTTTTCAAAAAGAGAGCTGCCGCAAAAGGCCTATCTCCATATTGAACATTCGATCTATCAATGAAGTTTGGCGTGTAGGCATCGTGTTCAACAGCAAGTCCATATTTGATTTCATCGCCCCTGGGGTGCCAGAGCACCCTGGCAAAAGGGAATTTTTTAAACCAGGGATTGACCTTTTCTATGTAAATCCCTTGCGTATAATCACGGTCGGTTCCTGAAAAAAAATCATTTTCATAGAATACTCGGAAATATTTTCCGCTGTTAATATTTCTGAAAGAAACGGTATTGTCAATCGCCTGTGATAATCCTCGGTTGGGGAAGATAAATGTAAAAAGAAGCCAAAAGAGACGAATTGCCCGAATACAATTACACATAACCAATCTATTTACGAGTGAAGTCCTATGCCGGATTTACCGGCAAATTCGATCGCAGACCGGGGGTTAGCATAAGAACGACGCGTCAAAAATCACACACGCCATCAGTTACGGGTACCATTTACCGGTAAGGCAAAAAAAAAATTAATGAAAAAAAGCATCGAGAGGCTCGGTTATCATCAGCCTTGGTTTAACTGCAGTTGCAGCTACTAGTCTATGTACTGGATAATAGCTGAAAAGAAATTGTGTGACAAAAACGCCTGGGTTTACGGATTGGCAAAAATATTTGAGTGCCACAAATAATAAAACGAAATTAAAATCAATTGCAAACGATGATTTTAGACCTTTTGTACCTTCACCGTTCGTATGTTGATCAAGCTCCTTTTTAGCTTAAAAGAACATTCATGAAAATTTTCATTGCCTCCTGCAGGGCTCTTCTGGCACTTGCGTCCTTATACCTTTTGTCAATTGAGAATCCGGCAGAAGCCCAGGTTAGCCATGCGCAAGAGGCAGTATCTGGACGGCAGGATCCTCCCATCCGCGATCCGCACACTCCCGGATATGTAACGGCCATTGAACTAGCTGATGGTACCATTCCTTCGCCGAACGCTGATGGAAATTTCATCATAGGACCAACACATCCGCCTGCGCCGGAAATGATTGTACAGCCAAACGTGCCTGTCGGAAAAATCTATCGAATCACCATGAATTCCCAGGACAGCAGAATCTATCCGGGGATCATGCGCGACCCCCATACGTTTGGCGTTGTAGATTCAACAAACCCCGCTAGGTTAATCGTTACTACAAGCCATCCCGCCCCTTATGTCCGCCACATAGAAGTGTATGTCCCCAAACAATATCTCCCAGGTTCCATCGCACCCTTTATAGTAGGCGCGGATGGACCTGATCATGACTTATTCAATGCGCTTGATAACCTGATTGCGGCCAACAAAATTCCCGTTATGATCGGTATTTCCATTGGTAACGGGAGCGGCGACGCCCAGGGTAGCGAACGCGGACTGGAATATGATGCCATGTCGGGGACCTACGCAGAATTTGTCGAGCAGGAAGTGATCCCCCTGGTCGAGAGCACGTGTTCAGTAAAACTGACCAAAGATCCCGAAGGCCGTGCAACAATGGGTGGCAGTTCCGGCGGGTCCTGCGCCCTGATCATGGCCTGGTATCACCCCGATTGGTACCACCGCGTCCTCACGTTTTCCGGAACCTTTATCAATCAGCAATGGCCCCACAACGCTGAAACGCCACACGGCGCCTGGGAATTTCATGAACATCTCATTCCGAATAGTCCTGCCAGGCCGATTCGCATTTGGATGGAAGTGGGTGACCAGGATCTTTTCAATCCCAATGTCATGCGCGACAACATGCATGATTGGGTAGTTGCCAATGAAAACATGGCTAAAGTACTCGCTTCCAAAAATTATCATTACCAATTTGTTTTTGCACGCAACGCGCGCCATGTGGATCGCAAGGTGAAACAACAAATTCTGCCCGAGGCGCTTGAATGGCTGTGGAAGGATTATCGCGGAGTTACAAAATAGTCGGACGCCATCGAACTTTTAGTAGTAGCATCTAAAAAAGAATTCATGGGTCACGAATAAACTTGCTGTCATCGACTCGGGCACAACATCAAACGCAAAAACGCCAATTGCTTTACGGCTGATTATTTTTGTCTAATCAATGGAATTTGCAAGTTTGTCGGCCGGTTTTCTTCGATATCGAATCCAAGCCCATCGATATTCCTTGCGCCCCAAAATCGCTTTTGCCCATAAAGCATTTCAGGATTACGAGCCAATCTTACAACTTGTCCAGGCTAACCCTGTAACCTTTTCCAACAGGGATTGACACGTCTCCAATCTCAATAGAGTCGGCAGTATAAGAATCTATCTTTCGGATTGCGACGATAAAAGATCGATGGACGCGGACAAAGTTTGCGGCAGGCAGCAAAGATTCAATCTCATTAGTGCTCATTTTGGAAATATATTCCCCTTCCGTGGTAATTATCCTGACATACTCGCGCTGGCTTTCTATATAAACGATGGATGAGAAAAGCAGCTTGACCCTTTTCTTTTGTACTTGGACAAAGATGTAGTCTTTTTTCTCGGTACCCTCCTCGCCCTTCTGTCTTGCCGGAGTGGCCGTCCTGACCTTGTTGACCGCCGCAAGGAACCGTTCGAACTCAAAGGGCTTTAGCAGATAATCGGTCACGTTGAGGTTGAATCCTTCGACTGCATACTGGTGGTAGGCTGTTGTCATGATGACCGCTGACGAGTAATTCAAAGATTTTAAAAAGGCAATGCCTTTCAGCTTTGGAAGGTGAATGTCAAGGAAGATCAAATCTGTCTGGTGATTTCTTAAAAAATCAGTGGCGACAATGGCGTCCTTGAATGAAGCCTGCAGTTCAAGGTAGGGGACCTGCCTGATATAATCTGTCAGCACCTTAACGGCCAACGGCTCATCCTCGATAATAATGCATCTTATACTAGACATGGCTGGCGAGGTTGATATTGAGTTTGGCCACAAATTCGGCGGACTTCTGTTCCACGGATACCTGGTAGTCCGAGTACAGAAGTTCCAGCTGCCGCCTGAGGTTGGAAAGCCCGATATTTTCTTTGCCATTGCCGGAGGTCTCCCCCATGGAGTTGACTACCGTAAACGCAAGTCTTCGTCCAGCGACGGCAAGATGAATGTCGACAAAGGGTTGACTTCTGGTTTCAGACACGCCATGCTTAAATGCATTTTCAACAAGTGGAATGAGGATCAGAGGCGGCAGGGACTGGTGCATGTCTTCCACATCGTAATTAAAGTTGATGCGAAGGGATTCATCGTATCGTAGTCTTTCGAGCGAAATATAATCCGAAATAATCTTCAATTCCTGTTCGATGGCTACATAGGGCCCGCGTGCTTCGTACAGCATATATCGGAGTATTTTGGATAAACGAAGAATGGATTCGGGGGCCAAATCCGATTTGTCTCTTGCCAACGAATAAATATTGTTTAAGGTATTGAACAGAAAATGCGGATTGGTCTGGCTTTTCAAATAGTTGAGCTCTGCTTCCTGTTTTTCAATTCGAAGCTTTTGGGCCGTTTGCCTTAACCTGAAATGGTTGTAGATATGACGGGTTAAACCAGATAGAAAAAAACCTGCCACGCTATAAGCCATCATTTCGGACTGGTCATGTGACTTCGGGGTGACCATAAAATCAGAATTGATATGCAGCAAATTACCCAACCTTGACCATAGCTTTAAACCTTCCGTATAGCCCAAGATCCCAAGCAGTAGCCAGAGAAAGGATGAAAAGAATTTTCTCCAACGGAGCCTGGGCATAATGTATTCGAAAAAATAGCAGTTTATTGCAATCACGTAGATTGTAAGCCACAGGTTATTCCCAGCAGACTGTACCAATCCCCATGGCCCCTTCGTCGTCTCTCCAATCGTGCACATCAGGAAGATCGCCGCTCCCACCCACAGATACAACCTCAGGTTTTTTATGTCGAAAATAGAATTCACGGTTAAATAGCTCTGCTAAATATCCGAAAATCTTTGTTCTTGTTGAATACTGATACGTCCGTAGACCAAACCGATTCGTTGGTAGACTCCAGTCAACTGTATGTTGATATGGCCACCACAAACAATATTTTTTGAATAGTATTACAGAAAAATTAAGCCATGCGTAAAATCATCCAGTTCGGCGAGGACGTGCCAGGCTATTCCATACGGGTACTCAATGAAAGGGAGATAAGGGCCGCCGCAGGAATCCTATTCCTTGCGACTTTTATTTCACTCATGCTGATCCTGTTCAAGGATAATTTCCTGCCCGTTAAATATGTTGTTACTGTTTTTTTCGCAGATTTTCTGATCAGGGTCTTTATCAGCCCGCGGCTCTCTCCAACATTAATCCTTGGTCGCCTGATTGTCAGCAGGCAGACGCCGGAATATGTCGGCGCGCGGCAGAAGCAGTTTGCCTGGATCATCGGGCTTGTCCTATCGGCGATTATGTTTGTGTTCCTGGTCATAGTAAATGCCTATAGCTTGGTCACGGGCTTGACCTGTCTTATTTGTCTTGTTTTCCTGTTCTTTGAATCCGCCTTCGGCATTTGCCTTGGATGCAAATTCTACCCGCTTTTCTTCAAAGACAAGGTCCAGTTCTGCCCGGGTGAAGTTTGCAAGAGGCTCGACAGACAGGATATCCAAAGGACTTCCGGCTGGCAATGGCTGGTGGTGCTGATGATGGTCATTTTTATTTCGCTGGTTGCTTCATTCCTTAACGATTATTATAGCCGGGCGCCGCACTATCTCTTTGAAACTGCATCGGCCCAGTCCTCAAAATAGGGATTATGAAAGCCTCGACCTCTCTTGAAGAACATTTTGCTCCTTTCCGCAAACAAATTATCGGCCACCAGCAGGTTTTTGTGACGCCTGGCGGCCCAAAAAGAATCCTCTATGCTGACTGGGCGGCCAGCGGCCGTGCTTACCATCCAATCGAGGAATGGTTAATTAAAGAGATATTGCCATTCTACGGCAATACGCATACCGGAACAACCATCACTGCTTCCAGAACTACGGCATCATACGCAGCGGCGCGGTCGGTCATCAAAACACATGTCAACGCCAATGCCACTGATGCGCTTATTTTTTGCGGCAGCGGGATGACGTCTGCCGTCAACAAACTGCAGCGGATCCTGGGGCTGCGCCTGCCGGAACGCGCTCAGGAATACACGGGCAAAATCCAAATCGACGAAGAAAATAGACCGCTCGTCCTTATTTCGCACATGGAGCACCATAGCAATCATACGAGCTGGCTGGAAACGATTGCAACGGTGGAGATAATAAGGTCCGGCGATGACGGCAACGTCGATTTTAGTCATTTACAAGAACTATTGAACCGTTACCGGCATCGCAAGCACAAGATTGCCGCCATAACAGCCTGTTCGAACGTCACGGGCATCGAAACGCCCTATCATGCTGTTGCAGAGATCATGCACGCGCACGGAGGCCACTGTTTTGTTGATTTTACATGCTCTGCGCCCTATGTGAAAATGGATATGCACCCAGGTGACGGTACGGATGACCTGGATGCAATATACTTCTCCATGCACAAATTTTTGGGCGGACCCGGTACCCCCGGAGTCCTGATTTTTAACAGGCAGTTGTATGATAACGCAGTTCCGGATCAGCCGGGAGGAGGGACTGTTTTTTATACCAATCCCTGGAAGAACCGGGAATATTTAGAAGATATCGAAGAGAGGGAAGACGGAGGAACGCCGGCCATCCTGCAGGCAATCAAAGCAGGCCAGTGCATCCGGCTTAAAGAAGAGATGGGAATTGAAAACATACAGAAGCGTGAAGAGGCGCTTGTCAACCGGCTGATGGATGGCTTATCAGAGATACCTGGCATTAACATCCTGGCGGCGACTAACCGGAAAAGACTTGGTCTCGTATCTTTTGTGGCAGTTGGCATCCACCATGACAAGGTTGTTGAGATGTTGAATGACCAGTTTGGAATCCAGTCTCGTGGCGGCTGTAATTGCGCGGGGACCTATGGTCATTTCCTGCTTGCCATTGACAGAAAGAGGTCGCTCGCCGTGCTGGATTCACTTCGCGCGGGCGACTGGCGTAGCAAACCAGGCTGGGTGAGAATCTCGATCCACCCGACCACAACAGATGCCGAATTAGATTTTATAGTGACGGCTGTGAAAAAGATGTCAAGATTGATTCGAGGCTGCAGAAAATCCCGCCAGTTCCTTGTATAACTCAACCCTAAATTCGGCGTTCTTTTAGGCGCAAGGCCCAGAAATACAACACTTCAATATTGGTCACATTTATCAACCCACTTAGGCCCCTGGTTTAGCTTAAGAAAATCACGTTAGAGGGAACCCATCCAAATGTATTCCGTCTGGATAATAACCTTATAAAGGTTAAGGAACACAGGGACCGGAAGATTGCAGCTACCCCACGATGGGAACAACAATGGGGCAAGAACAATTCTTGACCCAATAATGCCCCACTTAGTCTTTTTTATCAAAGCAGACCCGGTAAAATATGTATTCCCTTCGTAATACTTGAAAGATTGATTGAACAATGTATAAGCATTATTCTCGGAAAAACGACTTTTCTTCGATATTGACATGATCGGTCGCAGCGCCTACACTGCCGGAAAAGGCTCCCAGCCTTAACCCGCTCCAATCGCTTTATTCCTTATTTATTTTAGTCTGGTATAGGACTTTGCCGGTATAGCTAATGACCTGCGCCTCGACGTTGTACATGGTGACCGTGAACGCTATAAAGCCATTTTCAGACCTGGAGAATTTTCCTCCGTCGGCGAGGAGTATGGCAGGTGTAGTTTCCGAACCCGATCCGGAAATGAAGTAATGCGTCCTGCCGGCAGGCTTGATATATTGCAGGCTGTGTTCATAACCGCATATGTAGAGGTCAACATGGTATTTGTCAAAAATGGGCTCGAGCCGATCGCGAATATCCTTTGTTTCCTGCGCATCTATACGATGACCGCCACTGTAAAGGGGATGATGACCCGTAACGATCTTCCATTTAATCGTGGGTGAAGGGTCACTCAATACTTTTTCAAGCCAGCGCATCTGGACCGATGTATCCTGTGCCTTGACGTCAGCGTGATCCGGGCTGAAATAGTAATCGCTGATGAGTGGGGTTGTATCAAGAAACACGATTAGAACCTCCCCGGTACTGTCTCCTTTAAGGCGGAATTTTTTGGCGTAGTAACGAGCCGGCATGTTCCACCTGCGGTCGATATTTGTGTAGTCTATCTCCGCCTGCACGCTTCCTTTATAGTCATGGTTGCCCGGAACAACATACCAGTCGTTCTCAAGAGAATGGGCAGTATAAATATCCTCGTAAGAATCCAGCCAGCGGTGATCGTGTACACTCCGGACGCCACTTGGATAAAAATTGTCTCCAAGCGCGACAAAAAAATCCGTTCCCAGCGCCTTGGCGGCTAGACCCATTTCTGTTGCCACTTCGCGCTGATGATATTCTCCATTCCTTCCCCAGTCACCCAGAGCAATGAAATTCAAAGCCTTTTTGTCAATGGAGAGTTGAAGGTCCGAATTGATTGTATCGCTTTTCTGTGCAATGGCTTTGATTCCCAGAATCGCGGATGCGCTAAGTACCAGGAATAATTTTTTTTTCATGCCGAAGTTTGGTTGAGCGAATTTGGCGAATACGCGTATGCTCCTGTCAAGAAATTATTACGCAATGCTGATTGAAAGTTGCAAAAGACCTGAAGTATCAGAAATTTATCGATTAGCGCTGAACTGTTCGCTGACGCTTCCCTGGTGTATTTACTTTTTGAAAAATCTCCGCCAGGATTGGCGGAGACAGGATGAAATCGATAAAAATTAAAGCTCACACTTTGAGGCCAGAGAAGACAAAAAATCAGTGTTGATTTCCTGATCCATTGGATTGATAAGCTCCGATGTCAGCGCCAGGCGGAGTTTCATTTGCACCGAAGCTTCCACCTTGCGGAACGGAAGCAATTGGCGAAAATGCCGTATTCCCTTTTCCGACAGCCGGAGAACCACTTTGCAAATGAAAATCAAATCCGGAAGCATAGGCAATGGATTGCGGTGTTGCCTGTTCAGGCAGCGGGAAATTTTTAAACAAAGGATTGTTTTTACCGGCTAAAGAATCAATGGCAGGGCTTCCATAAGGTGCCCCGGGATAAAATCCTGCCGGAAGCAGATTGACGATATTTGGGATATCGGTCGGCTGCGGTCTTGCCCACATGCCGCTTGTTGGTATTCCGCCCTGTCCGGTTGCAGAAGAATCAGGGGTTACAGGATAGAATTGTTCAACTCCCGTTGCAGAATCACTATAGTTGAATTGATTGCCGTAAAACATATGTGCCGTGTCAGCAACAACCAGCGCGTTGCCTAAATAGGATTGAGTAGCGCCAACAATACGAAATCCAAAACGACAATTGACGATCAGATTATTGTAGGCCATCCCTCTCGCTCCCTGCTCATAATTAACAGAACCGCCGCGTCCGAGTTCAACATTTTTATATCCTCCGTTGACTACGGTATTATTGTAAAAATTGCAATTGGTTTGAACAGCCCCGGGTTGGCCGTTGTCTGACGCTTTCGGGCCATTTGTAGCACAGCCAATGAAAAGATTATACGCGCAATCCCCCACACCGCCTCCTTTCACATTAAAGCAGTCACCTCCAGTCGGCCCAGCTTTCTCAAACGTATTTCTCATGACTGAAAACTTGCCTGACTTCAGGCGTATGGCATCGTCGGTGGCACCATATACCCACGAATCTTCCAGAATGAAATTCCCATAGGTATTTTGGAAAAATATATCATAAGAGTCTCCTGTGGAAGCTCCGGCAATTGGGGGCTGGGCCGCTGAAATCGGGGCGCCGGCAAAATCAATGGCAGTCCACTTCAGGACGAGATTCTTGCAGGAAGTATCGCACCATAGGCCACCCCATAATCCCTGATAAGCAGGATCTGTGGCAACCGGTGTGGCAGGTGCGTCCTCTTTCTGCTGGTTCATAAATGTGAAAAGAATCGGGGATGAGGAGCTCCCCAGAGAAAACAGGTTGCCTTTTATCCAGAAATTATAAGCCCCCTGGAAAATTACCTTTGCGCCAGGCTGAATATTCAGTGTGTCGCCGGCATTGATGTACACGTCACCCGTTACATTATACGACTGGTTTGCCTCCATGGTGCCTTTCAAGGCACCGCTCACGTTACCTGGCTGCACGTTTTGACCTACCTGCACATAGGGCGATGAAACCTTGGTTGCACTTTTGCTGCAGGAAAATAATACAACCAAAAAAAGAAGACAGCCCCAGTTTGCCAATTTGTTCTCTAAGTTTTTTTGATTTGAGATTTTCATTTCTTAAGTTTTACGTTTTATTGAGATTTTTTATCTGAACCTAAGCCCGACGAAAAAGGACTGGTTAAACACGTCTTTCCGAACCAGTATTGCATTCTTAATATTCTGATCGGGGTAATTGATATTATTGAAATAATATCCGTTCGCCGTCGTATGCAGCGTTTGTATGAGGGGTTCATTGGTCAAGTTGTTGATTTTGGCAAACAAAGTAATTCTCCTGGAAGCTTTCCCTTCAATTGAAAAATCCAGTTGGGAACTGGCTTTTTGCCAATAGTCAAGATCCTTATATGGAGAGACGACTTCGATCCTTTGGCCGGTATATACCCAGCTGATTTGCGCTTCGATGCCATTTCGAATGCTCTTGTAGAGCAAAGTAAGATTGGCGATGTGATTAGACTGTCCTTGTAACGGTCTTGTCTGGGTGGAATTATATACGATATAGCCATTCCCATTACTTTGTTGCCCATAAACCAGCTTGGTTGTCGTGATGGATGATTTCGTATATGAGTAGTTTCCGCCGACTCCAAAATTTCTGAAATGTTTCAGGAATATCAGTTCCGCCCCATAGTTCGTCGCATTCCCAAAATTCCAAGGCTCCAGTACAAAACTGCTCGTGGTTGTCTGTTGGAAAGAAAATTCGATGGGGTTGATGATATACTTGTAAAAACTGCCCACCATCACATAGTCCTCCGCTCCGAAATAATGTTCGTACCTGACATCGACATTGTTTGACTGAACGCGCTGGATGCTGTCGGTCCCCTTCTGGTCGTAATAGTCACCTGAAAAAGTAACTGGTATGTATTCAAAATAATTCGGCCGGCTGATGCCCCTGAAAAATGACGCCCGGAGGTCATTTTTTTCATCCAGGTTATATTTGATGTTGAGGCTGGGGAGATAGTCGGTATAAATGCTGCTGCCGGTTTTTCCAGGTAGGTAAATGGAAAGTTCAGACCAATAAGAGTGGTTGGTGTGCTCGATTCTTAGCCCTGCCAAAATTTCCCACTTCCCATGCAACCATTTTGCCTGGCCGTAAGCGGCTGCAATATTTTCTGTTGAAGTGTACGTCAAACCATCGGTGGTGTCTACCCTGACCAGCCTCGGAAAATTGGCATCTTGTATATCGGTGAATGGCTGGTTGCCCGCGTATAATTGATATGATTCATACACGTTGCCCCTGGTTTTGTGACGGTACATGCTACCTGCGGACAAAACCAGCCCATCGGAAACGCTGTAATGCAGGTTTGCATATCCCGATCTGTCAATTTCCTTAGAATGAGTGTAGATGAAGGGAAAATCCTGCAGATTCTTTTGCTCGCTGATCATTTTTCCGGTGCTGTCATATTTTAATATGTCTGAATACTGTTGATCGATCCAAATCGGAATTTTGCTTTGTGCTTCAGCATAGACTACCGACCAATCCGCAGACCATTTGTCTGATATTTTATGCCTGCCCTGCATTGTGTTCAACCAAATAATTTTCCTTTCGAAGAGAGAACGGTCGTAAACATAATCCTGTCCGGATTCATGTAAATATTCTGAAAGTCCCTGTTGGCGATTCCTGTGTTGGGTTTGATCCAGCTGAAAATAAGCCGTGTAAAGGCTGAGTTTGTTGTTATCATTAAGGTCATAGTTCAATTTCAAATGAAGCCCCAGCCTGTTTTGAAGATTGCTATAGGTACGATACTCAATCGGGCCGAACACCGGGGTATTGGCGGTGGGAATTGGTTGCGGCTGGCCGCCTGGTGGGTAGAACAACGACGAATTCCCTTTATAAATGTGTTGGTAACTGACCGCCGCCAGGAAACCCAGCTTTCTGGTGATCCTGTTGCCGATGCTGCCATTGATGGCCTCGTTCACCGGCAAGCTCACATTCTTGTATTCAAGATATTTGACGTTGAAATCTGAGGGTTGTGGGGCGTAACCTGGCCCATGTATTTCGTAGGGTGTTTGCCATGCCGCTCCCTGATGACTGAAGGTGCTAAAAGTGTGCGTGTTAAAGAAATTATTATACCCAATTGAACCATTTAGAGCGTACGTTAGCTGCCTGGGTGCGTCTTTTAATACCATATTGGTGGCGCCTCCGATAGCATCGCCTTCCATCGAAGGCGTCAACGATTTTACCACTTCAAGCCTTTCCAGGAGGTCGGATGGAAAAATATCCATGGGTACGGAGTGCGTCTTATCATCCGGGCTGGGTAGCTTGATGCCATTGATCGTTGTATAATTATACCTGTCGGCCATCCCGCGAATGATCGCATACTCACCGTCGCCAGCGCTGTTTTTTACAACGGACACACCGGGCATCCTTTGCAGGACGTTGCCCACGGTGATGTCCGGCGAAACCTGGATGGCTTTCGCAGATATGATGTTCAGCGTATTGCTGGCCGAGCGCTCGCTGTTGCGCGCGAACCGGTCATTCTCATGATTCCCGGCGGCGTTCACAATCACATCTCGCATTTGCCCGGTCATCTCCTTCATGCGAATTATTCCAACAGCAGTTGTACTTCCCTTTCTTGAATCAATCTGGATGGCCGCCTCTTCGTAACCTACATACTGAACATGGCCGGTGTAAGATCCTTCTGGCAAATTTTTAAATCGAAAAGAACCGTCCAGGCCGGATAAGGCCGTATATGTCTTTACATCGATTTTGACGAAGATCACGGCGCCTACTAAACTTTCGCCGGTAGAACCATCAGTAACCTTTCCTTTAATCTCTTGCGCTTTCGATGAATATGAAATGATGACCGAGCATATCAACAGAATCAGAAATTTGCCGCAGTTATTTTTCACGTATGGTATTTTACAGCCTGTTTTGGCTGGTGAGCAGCAAAACTATTTGGGGCAAAGACGCCAAATTGTTAATATGAAGTTTGTTAATGATATTATAATCGTTAGATAACGAAATAGTAACGATGACGTAACTTCACTCCGGAAATTGATTTATAGCTTTCGCGCGCGCCTTGACACAGATAGCAAAAGAACTCAAGGGCATATTCGTGGGTTAGATGGCGACATACTGTAAGTATTCCCCTTACTTGCTAAAGAAGCTATCTCAAAAGATGCAGCGTCATTTTATTATTCTTAAAAGAGAAATTTTATGGGTAACCCAATAGTAGAAATGATGAATATGCAGGAAGACAGCCGCAATGAGAAATTGGCTAGAATACTAGGCGTTTCCTATGATGAATTGGAACAGACGAAATGGAAGTTGGACGAAGAAAAAAGCGAAGAGGGCTTAGTACATCATCTGTTGATAGTATTTGAAAAAAATTCTCCAAGAAATATCCTGGACAAAATAAAGGGGCTGGATGAAAATGATACAGTTTGGCTCGATCCAAATGAACTAGCAAATAAAGTCGAATTTGATGACGAATTCGGAGGCGAAGGTTAAATGGCCGTGTCGGAGATCGCGGGAATTTAAAAGGGGAAATCAAATATTGATTTCCCCGTCCGGAACTAAGGCCCGGTATTTTCACATTGGCGTAATCAGTTTGCCGCTTAAACTTCAGGCCGCTGCCACTGCCGCTTTTTTGGTATTCAGGTAGTAGATGCATCCCACAATAATCAGAGCATGCAGGGCAACACTGCTCCAACCCATAGAATTGATCAGGTTGTTGCGGATGCCGTTTATTGCTACTACCAAATAGACCACGTTGGCAATCCCGGTAGCCCATAATACGATTCTGGCCGCAATCGAGGCAGGCGATTGGTTGCGAACCATCCAGTTGCCCACAGCAAAACCGACCAGGGAGCCGCCGAATAACCTGGCGATCTGAACTCCGTTAGCGTCCAAGTGAGAGCCGTACTGTTCCACGAATTGGACAGGCACCAGCAAAAAAGCCAGACAATAAAGTAAGGCGAGCAAAGCGAGGATAACTGCAAAGACTGAGAATTTCATGATGCTTATTTTT
>JAJPJP010000341.1 GCA_021324175.1 Chitinophagia bacterium | reverse complement strand
TCTGCTGGGAATGTCGTAATTGGAATTCACAGTTACAGCGCATGAATTCATGCTCCCAATCATATTGCTCATCTTGTCGAGAAGAGAAACCGCCACCGTGTCCACTCTTGGCGATTGGCATACCGCTACCAAGGCTAAGAGCGAAGTAAAAATAACGAGCAGGGCGTGCTTGTTCATAATTCGAAGTGTTTAAAGTGAAGAGTCTTTATATAACCAGAATTGGTGTGCGTCAGCCCTTATACCCGGTTCCTGCTTAGAGCAGGAATTAAGAGATGATGCGATGTCCCATAGATCGCCACCGCAAGTTACACACAATTCTTAAAATGGACGACGATTGCTTGAATTTACGGCGAGGGGCTAATTAACCGACTTCTTAAAACGACGATTGGCCGGTATATTTACCAGCCAATCTCCGAATCAATGGGGATGATTTTATCAACTCCCCAAAAAACATTCGCTATTTGCTTTTTCGCACATAAATGTTACCATTCATATTCTTGAGCATCATGTCAGGCCCTCCCCCATTTATTTTTCCGTAAACCCAATCCTCAACATTTAACCGATACATGTTATCCTCGGATGATTTGGTCACCTTAGGTTTTGCCTGATCGATGGCCATGTTAAAGTCGGTGAAAATCTCGCCGCGATCTGACTTGAGCTTTACGTTCGCTTTCGCATCACCCGGAAAAGTGACATCGACGTCACCATTGAGTGTGGTAAAGGCCATAGGAGCATCCGGTTTGATCGATTTGAAGGTGACAATTACGTTGCCATTTACGGTATTGGCCACCACTGATCCGGAAATTCCTTTAGCCGTGATCGCGCCATTTACGTTGGTAATCTCCAGCTCTCCGTTAACATTTTCAACATAAATACTTCCTTCGTTTACGGTTCCCAGTTTTAATTTGACGGCTTCCTGGGGTATTTTCAGAATAACTGTTTTTTTCGCATTGCCCGCATTTACTTCCACCGTGTTGTTCTTTTCCTCGGCCGTGATGTCTACTTCGCCACCCCGTGAAATTTTATGCATCCCGTTGACCGTTTCCTCCTCGTTTTTGTTGCGTACTTCTCCTGGCGCAATGTCAATGATGATGTCCTTCCCATCATAGCCGGAAAGTTTAATCGAGCCGTTGAGAATATTCATGGTAAGTGAAAATGGCTTCCCTGGGGAACTCAGCGGAACTACCAGTTGCTCCTTATTGTCAGTTTGAGCTTTAGCGAAACCTGCTGAAAGAATTCCGAAGATCAGGCCAATTAGAATATTTTTTTTCTGCATAAATGCGTTTTTTAAAGTTGCTTTTTGATGTAAATATTTCCATTGAGCGTTTCAAATTTAAACAGCTTCCCACCCGTACCAATTCTGACACTGGTATTTTTATCGAGCTTGTATAGCGTGGTTTCCCCATCTTTTTTCTGATTTTTGACTACGCGTGCCGGCATGATATCGACATCTTTGAAATCTGTGAAAAATTCTCCGTTCATGCTTTTGAATTCAAGATCGCCAGAAAATTCGGCTGGATAGGTTGCCGTAAGTGTTCCATTGAGCGTGTAATAACTTGACTCATCCGGCGGCACGTTCAGATAATTTACTGTCAGGTCACCGTTTATTGTCGACGCATGGGTAGTTCCTTTGGCATTTTTTATATCAATTGCTCCGTTAATATTGTGCACGTCAAGCGTTCCGCTGATATCTTTTACCGACACGGTTCCTTCGTTGATGGTCGATACACAAATATTCATGCCGGTAGGCACCTTGACAACAAAGTTCAACTTATAGTTGTAGTCGATCTCTTTCTCATGCCATTCGCCCCTGCGGTGATTATGGGGGCGGGAATCGTATGGCTCTGCAATGTAAACTATGATGCTGTCTTTATTTTGATCAAATGCGACCTTAAATTCCTGTTTTCCCGTTTGAAGAGCGCTCTCCGTATTCGCCGAGATTGTTTTATCCACGTCAATGATCACTTTGTCGCCGGAATACCCTTCCACTTTTATTGGTCCATTGATGTTGTAGAGGGCAAAGACATTTGAACCTGCCGCGGACTGAAGGGTAAATTCCTTGTTGATGTGCTCTTTGAATTCCTGTGCATTTGCGAAAATCGAGGCAAAGCAAATCAACCACCCCATTCCTAGGGGTAAAATTTTATTTTTCATGACTTTACTGGTTTAAATTAGGTGCTGTAGTGTCTGTTCAATTTTTGTCCTTACCTGCAGATTCAGGTTTTTTTGCTGCAGCAAATCTTTCATAGGCTGGATGGAGCGCTTTTCCTGGAGTTTCAACATGACATCCGCCAGTGATACCTGCATAAGCGGCGAATCCTGATGAAGAATCGACCCTACAAGCCCCTCGCGGACTCCCGGAACTGACGCGAGTTGTGTCAACGCATCCAGGGCAACCAACCGCACATTAACATTGGGGTCATTGTTGAGCGTCGACAATAATGCATCCACGACTTTTTTACCCGCGGCAGGAATTTCGGCAGAATAGCTGACGCCGCGGATGCGTTCTGATGCAGACGGGTTTTCAAGAAGCGACAGCATAAACATTTCCTTCATTTCCTGCATTTGCGAAGAAAGCGCCTCGATTTTTACCGTCTCACCATTCTCGCCCCCGCTTAGCGTTCGATGCAGTAAAAAACCGGCCGCAAATCCTGCCACGACTAATGCACAAGCGAACGCGATCCGAAACCAGGGATGAGGCATTACAAGTCGTTTCAGTCTCTCGATTTTCTCCTCCATCAGGCTCCGCTGATGTTCACGTAAGGACTGTTTGTAAGTGTTTAACATCGTGTCAAATCGCAGCCACATGTTGTCGCCAGGCTCAGGTTCTATTTTTGCGATCGCACTCCACGCATTTTTCATTGCGACCAATTCGCGATTGCAATATTCGCAATGATTAAGATGGTCCTCAAAAGCTGTACTTTCCTCCGAAGACATTTCGTTGTTGATCCAGCTGCTGAGCTTTTCTTGTTCCAATTCACATCTCATACCGTCATACTTTTTCTTTGATGCCGGAAAATTTTTCTCTTAGATGATTCATTACCCGATATACCCGGACTTTTACAACGCCAAGGTTGATATTCATGATCTTTGCGATATCTGCATACTTCATACCGTGGAATCTGCTTAGAACAAGAATTTCCCGGTCTTCGGGGTTAAGGGTATTTATCGCCTCGTGCAACAATCTCCATTCCCCCTTTTTTTCGATCTCTGTTGCAGGTGAAATACCATCGGCAAGGGCTTCCTCATACATTGTTATATCCACAACGCCACCGGATCTATTATTTTTTTTCAAATGATCCTTAAATACGTTTCGCGCCAAATGGTACATCCAGGTTACAAATTCTCCCTG
>JAJPJP010000060.1 GCA_021324175.1 Chitinophagia bacterium | reverse complement strand
TTGTCTTTTTCATAAAGATCTATTCTTTGCTTAAGAGCCCAATTATAGGCAAAGCGGGCTGCTCCTGCATGTTTGGCACAAGAGATTCTATCTTGTATGTTGGGCTTTATCTCGTAACGATACGCTTTGTTAATTTTCATTCTGGATGGTCTTTAATGCCTTTTTACTTTATTTTTTGCAGAGCGTCTTACGTAAAAAATAGCATTAACGACTACATTTGTCTATAAATTCATCAACTGTTATGAACCCTAGAAAATCCTTAAAACGTCTGCCTTTTTCATTCCAAAAATAACGATTATCAAAGTTCTTAGAGACTGTCCTCTAAGGCTTCGTCAATTTTCATTGCGTGGATTGGCGATATTGAGTAAAACAATTTTTTAACAATCAATTTTTTAGGAAAAACTGCGCATGAAAATAAATATGCCGAAATGGATTCAAAAGCTGGGGTTTTTGCCAGGAGGCTGCGCCAATTTTTTTCCTGGAGCAAGCGATCATTGTGGGCGCACATGGCGCGAGCAAAGGAGAAAAATTAACAGCAAAACTGCAGCGGCAAAAAACCACTTATTGAATGCATTTCAGTATATAAGAGTCTATGCGATATTTCTTTTATTCTTCTGCTCAACGTTTTCATACGCCGATAAGCCCAATAAGGTTGTTGCAATTATTGGTGTAGGACAAAATCCTGCTGGGATTGCAGTTACCCCTGACAATTTGTTCGCCTACGTTGCGAACAACAACAATAATTCGATCCCTGGTGCTGATACTATTAGTGTATTAAATTTAAAGAACAACACTCTCGAACAAACGATTAGCGACAGCAGCTTTTCCGGACCTTATACGGTAACCATTAACGCTGCAGGAACAAAGGCTTATGTAACCAACAGTAATAGCACAACGGTCACCATCATTGACATAGCCACGAATACAGTTTCAGGTGTAATTGGCGGCTTTAACGGCCCTTCGGGTTTTGCCATAACTCCTGATGGGAATCACGCATATGTCAATAATTATGGAGCAGGTGCTAGTAGTGGAAACGGAACAACAGTGGATATTGTTGATCTAAACACGAATGCTATTATTGGATCGCCTATTACAGTGGGACAAGCTCCTGCCGCATTGGCTATAACGCCAGATGGCGCATATGTCTATGTGATTAGCTATGTCAATGGCAATCCAGGCACTGGCACAATAAGTATCATAAGAACAAGCGACAACTCTGTACAGCCCAACGCCATTACAGGTTTTTCCGGGCCATTTGCCATTGCAATAACACCCGATGGCAAATATGCTTATATTACGAATTTTGGAAGCAATAATTTTTCGCCCGTAGGCACTACAGTAAGTGTTGTGAATTTAAGCAGTAATGCCATTGTTGCAACGATCACTGCTGGAATACAGCCTTCTGGCATTGCCATTGCGCCTGATGGTTGCTATGCATATGTCTCTAATTATAGTACTGTTTATAATGGCCCTAACTTTACTGATTTAACAGCTAGCCAAGGAACTATTTACATTATCGATATTAAAAAAAATAAAGTAATTTCTCCAGTGATAAAGGTTGGACTTTCTCCTGATACCATTGCTATATCATACGATGGTCAATTTGCCTATGTTACTAATTACACTTCTAATACAGTGAGCGTCATCCCCTTATTAGGACTCTATGACATTAATCGATTGAGGCCTCTTTATTATCAACAACTTGACGAAACAATAACAAAATTGGAGCAAGCAGGACTGTTATGAACAGCGGGAAGTGGTTTTTATACCCAGACAACGTGAAAAGTGGGGAAGCGGCAGTGCTGATAGATACGACGAGAGCCTTTAGTAAAAGATCCAAGACAAAGCCGACGCGGTCAAAAACCCATTTTTTAAGTTGTTTGGGTATAACGGTATTTTTATTATCAACAACAAGCGCTGTCTTCGCTACTGCGTCCAAAAATCCAAATACACCTCAGCAATATATTGCAAAGCCACAAGGATGGTCTTTGGATATAGGAGGAACCTACACCTGGATGTCTTTTTCAACTCCTCCTACCTATTCAGGAAGTACCGGCGGTTTTCTGGGCAAACTCTCCTATCAGTTACCCAATGCCTTTTTTGGACAAGCACGTTCTTATTACAATCTCGGACGATTATCGAGTTCAGTAAATAAAACGAGATTTCATGAATGGTATACGGAATTTGTTGGAGGATATTGCTTTTCAGCTCTTAAAAACTGGACGATCACCCCTTACGCAGGAATTGGATTTGATTTTCTCTCTGATCATCACACAGGTTATTCAACCATCTCTCCTATCAAGCTGAAATATGCCATTTACTACGCCCTTGCTGGATTAGAAACGCACTACACCTGGCAAAATTGGATGCTGGGTTTGCAAGTGGATTGTTTTCCTACTTTCAATCAATATCTTAGAATCAAAAGTTTATCTGAAGCTGCTTGGGTACTTAAAAATAGAACGGGCGTAGAAATACAACTCCCCATCACTTATCGCTATGTGAGGAACTGCTGGTTGGAATTTGCTCCTTACTACCGATTTTTACCTATAGGGGCGTCTGATGTCCTAGGCCTTGGCAAAAGAAACCTCAACCAATGGGGAGCTTTTATAACTCTCCGCTTTTATCTTTAATTTTCTCAATTAATGGAATAGTTCTGATTAATCGGCGCTATACACAAATGGATTTAAAAGTTGGGAATTTGGCAAGGAAGCGGCACAAATTTTTGAGTCTGGAACGAGCGACCATTGCTGAATAGCAAGGCGCGAGCGAAGACCAAAAATTTATTGCCAAGCTGACACTGCCAAAAACCAACTTTTGAATTCATTTGTGTATATACACAACGTGTCTGAAAAATTGGTTTTTGACTGCGTCGGCTTTTTCTCAAAATTCTCATCTTCACTCGCGCCTTGGTGTAGCACAAT
>JAJPJP010000141.1 GCA_021324175.1 Chitinophagia bacterium | reverse complement strand
TATGAAAGAGGGCGAAATGACATGCCTGTTTTACAGTCGTAATACTACCAGTTGCTCAGTCGTATTCCCACGGTGTAGGGCGTCTGATCGAGGCCTTTTTTGAACATGCTTTGGGTTGCATAGGATCCGTAAAATTTGACAGGTCCGAGTTGCAGTTCGCCAATCCAGGAAATCTTCCACGGATTAAGGTCAAAATCGTTGTGTTGCTTTTGCTTGCCGTCTTCCGAGGTAATCGTTTTCTGCCGCGAGGAATAGAGGTACCCGACACTCGCGCCCACACTGAGTCCAAATCCTTCCCGGCGATGCGGTGTAAAATTGAAGTTCAGCATCATCGGCACGGTAGCATAGTCTGCAGCAAGTTTGTTTTTCTTGTAATGGCGCAGAGAGTCATAGGAAACCTCGGTATCCGGATGTTCCGAATAGAGAATCGGGACAGTATACCGGTAGTTGTTCAGCTCGATGCCAAGGCCGTATTCCAGGTTGACCACGTGCTTGATCAAATTAAACCGCTGCATGAAAAGCCAAATATTCACGTCGACGGATTTACCGGTTCTCAGATTAAACCAGTCTGCATTCCCCCCTGGTACGAAATGCTGTGCACCCGCCGATAGGTAATTGGTCTTATCGTTGTAGTTGGCAAACCCGATATCCAGGATTACCCAATTCGTGCTGACGTTTGAAGGCCTGTAATAATGACGGTGACTGATGCGCGTGATGTGCTCCGAGTTATCTCCCCGGTTGTCCTTCAGGATGATCATATCGCCGACATGGATGGTATCGATGCTGTTTCGTTGCGCAGGCTTCGTTGTATCGTTTTGCGCTGATGCTGCCAGCGACAGGCAAAGCGATGCCACAAGTAATAGTTTACTTCTCATAGAAGATTATTGACAAATGATTTGAAAAGTTATTTTAATGCAACCCTGAAGTTCCCAATCAAAATCGCGTCCTCGTTGCTGTTCTCCACATGTGCGGTCTTGTTGAATGCCCGCGACACTTTCCGGAAGAAACCACGAAGCCGGTTCTTTTTTTCGGAAGTATTTTCAACATAAGAGCCATCGTCACCCCCGTCGCTAATATTCGGGCCGACTACCGGATCTACCTGCGGAAGGACCATAGTTCCCCGCGGAGAAGAGACCTCCTTCGACGTCCCGGTGGAAGGATCATTCCCTGGACTGGCAATGCCAATACCCTGAACCGAATGCACAACAGTAGCCTCTGGCGCCGCCTTTCCATCTCTGTCATTGATAGCAACATCCGTGTCCGGATGAGGAGGTTGCTGCGTCGTGTTAGATTTGGATTGGCGTCTTTGGCGGATCGTATTTGTCCCTTGATGATTCACGGCTAAATTCCTGGTTGCTTTTTGTACTTCGTTTAACGTACCAGGTGCCTGCGAAGTTACAGGCGACAGCGATTTTATTGAACCGTTTTGTTTTTGTGGATGGTTTTGCGTTTCGGCAACTACCGGTGATGGATGACCGACGGAAGGCCCTGCTCCTGCAATAGCCTGGCTTGCAGAATGATGGCGCTCAACGAAAAGAACCGCACCGGATAACAAAATGACAAGTACCGCAGCGGCGATACGCATCCATGGCGCAAAAACCACCACCTTCGCAGGTTTACGGTACAAGAGATTTTTATCCGGGAATACAACAGATAAATCAGGACTTACCTGCGTGATGAGCATTAATTCAAATTCAATCTTTACCTCAGGATGGTCGGCGACAAATTCATCCACCATGTTTTTTTCAACATCGCTTAATTCATTGTCCACATAAGAAACGAAGTAGTCTTCGTAATTGTTGATATTGGTAACGGTCGGCTCGCCGGGTTGCCTGAGCAGATTCTCCTTTTCTTCATAACGGATATTCGTCTCTGGTCTGAAACGAAGTTGCTGGATCACGGCAAGTTCTCGTGCGAGGTCCGGATTATCCGAAACAAATTCTTCTACGGCAAGCCTTTCGCCTTCCGATAATTCCTTATCAGCATAAAGGAGGAAATATTCTTCGTAATTGCCGCGGTTGATCATCACAACACGTTTTCAGGTTTTACCAAATAATTTCTCAGTTGCAATCTCGCACGATGAAGGTATACCTTGACCTGGCTTTCGTTCAGCCCGGTGATCTGACCAATCTCCTCGTAAGTATATCCTTCATAATCTTTCAACAGGATCAGTGACCGCTGGGTATCATTTAGCCGCAACAGCGCAATTTCCAAAAGCTTCCTGATATTGTTGACGGGCCGGTCGATAACCCGCGAGTCTTCTCCAAGCGTTTCCGCAAACTGGACGCGTTTCTTTTTCCTGATATGGTCGATCATCTGGTGATAAGCTACCGTAAATAGATACGATTTGCTCTTTTCCGCCTGGATTCCTGCCCGGTTTACCCACAACTTTTCGAAAGCTGTCTGCACCACGTCCTTCGCATCTTCCTCATGCCGAAGATTTTTGACAATAAAGCGGTATACGTTATCGGCGCACGTCGTGACACACTCATTAAATTCCTTGTCGGTCATAAACAGCCTGTTGCCTGTCAGAAGCCAGATGTTAATAATAATACGTCCATGGGTCCAAAAATGTTACACCGGGATCCTTCAACGGGGGGTATTACTCATCGCAGGAAGAAGTGGGAAACATAAAAGTTTTCGAGAAGGCTTCCCAGATGATGAACTCACCCTGGACCTTCCTGCTGTCGCCCTTACCTGAGACTGAGCAATCTTCCTTGCTACCTGCCGTTCTGGAGCGGGCATACGAAACGAGGGCCAGCGCGCCGAAAACGAGCAGCAGCAGGACAAAGATTTTCGTATAAACGGAGGTCTTCATGAAAGCGTTGGTTACAATTCTTGGACGAAGATATTGAAAAAAATGTTACAGGTCCTGTAGACAGGGCGCCGCTGACCAGATTTGCAAGCGACATTTCCTTTTTCTAAACTACTGATTATCAATATAAAAATTTCCTATCCTGGCGCCGTTCAGTCATGCCTGCCACAGTTAACTTAAAGATAATAGACGGGTTAAGGTGGAAAATGTTGCATCGCCCGCCTGCTTATCTTTGCGCATCAACAAATGACTATGAACGAAAAATTCGTCAATCGTATTGGGGTCGGGCTCGAAGAGATCAGAAATGCCGGCCTGTTCAAGACTGAGCGGATCATCGCCAGCGAACAAGGACCCGAAATCACCGTCAATGGCAAGACCGTGCTCAATTTCTGCGCTAATAATTACCTCGGTCTTTCTTCCCATCCCAAAGTGACCCAGGCCGCGCATGCGGCTATAGATTCCCGGGGATACGGTATGAGCAGCGTACGGTTCATTTGCGGGACACAGGATATACACAAGGAGCTCGAAAAAAAGATATCGGATTTCCTCGGAACCGAAGATACGATCCTCTATGCGGCCTGTTTCGATGCCAACGGCGGCGTTTTTGAACCTTTATTCAACGAACAGGATGCGATCATTTCAGATGAACTAAACCATGCGTCGATTATCGATGGCGTGCGTCTTTGCAAGGCGCAAAGGTTCCGCTACAAGCACAACGACATGGCTGATCTCGAAGTCCAGCTAAAGGCCACCCAGGACCTGCGCAGTCGGATAGTGGTGACAGACGGATCGTTCAGCATGGATGGCACGATTGCCCAATTGGATAAAATTTGCGAGCTGGCAGAAAAATATGATGCTGTCGTGATGAGCGATGAATGCCATTCTTCTGGTTTTCTTGGGAAGACTGGCAGGGGAACCCACGAATACCGGGGCGTGATGGACAAGATAGACATTCTCACCGGAACGCTTGGTAAAGCGCTTGGCGGTGCAAGCGGCGGATTTACCAGCGGGAGAAGAGAAATTATCGAGATGCTCAGGCAACGAAGCCGTCCTTATCTGTTTTCCAATACAGTCGCTCCATCCATTGTCGGCGCGTCCATTGCGGTGCTGGACATGCTCAGGGAAACGACTGCGCTGCGAGACAAACTGGAACAAAATACCCGGTACTTCCGCGATAAAATGACCGGGGCAGGTTTCGATATCAAGCCCGGCGATCACCCCATCGTTCCCATCATGCTTTATGAAGCCACATTGGCCCAGAATTTCGCGGCAAAGCTTCTGGATGAAAATATCTACGCTATCGGTTTTTTCTTCCCGGTTGTTCCCAAAGGAAAAGCCCGCATTCGCGTCCAGCTTAGTGCGGCTCATGAAAAGCATCACCTTGACCGGGCGATCGCCGCGTTCACGAAAATTGGAAAAGATCTCGGGGTGATCAAATAAAGGTAAATCAGACCTTCGCGGGAGGAGGTGTGACAGCGATCATACTGATTTCAACATTGACGTTTTTGGGCAAACCCTTAACAGCCACAGTCTCCCTTGCGGGAAAATGTCCGTTGAAATACTTGCCATACACTTCGTTGACTGAAGGAAACAAGGCCATGTCGCTCAGAAAGATAGTCGTTTTGGCGACATGGTTGAAATTCAGGTTGGCCGCGGCCAGGATCGCTTTCAGGTTATGCATGACCTGGTGCGTCTCATCGATTGCGTCTTTGGCTTCCACATTGCCGGTAGCGGGGTTGATAGCGATCTGCCCTGAAATAAACAGCATATTGCCGGCCAGAACGCCCTGGCTATATGGGCCGATAGGATCAGGCGCATTCCGCGTTTGTATCACGTTTTTATCCATCCAGCAAAAATAAAAAAGTTCGGGTTGCGGACGTCAACGCATTTTAAATAAAGTTGCCGAATTTTGATCCATGAAGATCGCCATCCTGGCAAACGGGGAAACCCGGGAGGAATTTACTTCCAAACACAAGTCGACAGCAATTGAACTGATCTTCGCAGATTCATTGAATGATCTGCTCGCGGCGGGCGGAGCCGACGCTTTTTTTGATTGCGAATTTGAATCGGACCCCGAAAGGGTGACCAGGCTGGCGGAACTCCTGCCAAAGCCGGTATTCATCAATTCGGTTACCCATACCCTGGATGAAATCGGTCAGCCGTTTATCAGGTTAAACGCATGGCCCACTTTTTTGCGGCGCGACATCTGTGAAATTGCTGCAGGTCAGGCGGAGCGCGAAAAAGCAAGGCTTGTATTTGATGCCCTCGGCTGGTCCTTCAGGGTTGTTCCGGATATTCCGGGAATGATCGCCGCGAGAATCGTGGCGATGATTGTTGACGAAGCCTACTACACTTATGAGGCCGGCGTTAGTACAAAAACGGACATTGATATCGCGATGAAACTGGGGACCAATTATCCTTATGGACCATTCGAATGGTCCGAAAAAATCGGCCTGGAGAAAATATCTTTGCTTCTTTCGAGGTTATCTGAAACTGACACGAGGTATTCGGTCTCCCAAACCCTTCTAAAGGAATCCACGTCATGGCATTGATCCTGAATATTGATACTGCTCAGGAAACGGCCAGCATCTGCCTGGCGAATTCCGGTAATATATTGGCTGCCGACCGCAACGAGCGCATGAGCGATCATGCTGCCTGGCTTCATCCCGCCATTGGTAAATTGCTGGATTTGGCGGGGTACACATTAAAAAACCTGGACGCGATCGGGCTCGTCGCAGGCCCGGGTTCCTACACCGGGCTCAGGGTGGGAATGGCTGCCGCCAAAGGGTTTTGTTTCGCCCTGGAAATTCCCCTGATCACAGAAAACACCCTGCGGGTCATGGCGGAAGGCGCCTCCAGAATGCCCGTTGCAGATAAAACAGCCCTGTTTTGTCCAATGATTGATGCGCGCCGCTTGGAAGTATTCGCAGCAATATATAATTTTGAGATGAAGGAATTGCTTTCTCCTGCAGCGTTAGTTCTGGATAAAGCGTCTTTTCAAATCGAGCTTGAGATAAGTCCCATCACATTCTTTGGAAGCGGTTCGGCAAAATGGAAGACATTAAACACGAGCCCTAATGCAGTCTTTATTGACTTCAATTCGGACGCCGTGCACCTGTCATCCATAACCGAAAAAAAATATGGCAAATCGGAATTCACCGACATCATTTACAGTGAACCGATTTATCTAAAAGATTTCCACACACATCGGGTGAAATAGCCATATTATAATATAACTTTATTCAAACCGCTGCTTTTTATTGGCAAGGATTTAAAATTATTAACGTCCTAAATCTTATCTGCAAATGAGCTTAACGACCAACGCCAGTAATTACTGGATGATTGTAAATGAGCACGGTTCCGACGGCAAGCCCGTAAAAATTGATTTTATCAGCCTGAAAAAAGCAGCCATGATACTCCGGGCGCTTAATCACAAACTTCGTCAACAGATCATCAAATTACTGGATGAAAACAAGAAACTGACCGTAACGGAAATCTATATCCAGCTAAGGCTTGAACAATCAGTTGCTTCACAGCATCTTGCCATTCTTAGACGGGCAGGTGTGGTCAAAACGGAACGGGAAGGCAAGTTCATTTACTATACCGTTGGCCATGAGCGACTCAGGCAGATCACCCGTTGCGCTGATGAACTCATACAGTAGGCGGTCCCCCGCCTGGGCGCGCTCGTTGGGAAATGCTTTTTTGATGCGTACCTTTGTCAAAAATAACGAGCATGTTCATTCAGCAATTATATACCGGATGCCTGAGTGAAGCTGCCTATTACGTTGAAAGTGACGGTGAGGCGGCGATAATCGATCCAATGCGTGATTTTGAGGAATACATCGAGATAGCCGACAACCGTAAGGCTGTCATCAGGTATATTTTTGAAACCCATTTCCACGCCGATTTTGTCAGCGGCCACATTGATTTGAGCAAAGCCACGGGGGCCCAAATCATTTTCGGTCCAAATACCGAAACAAATTTCGCGATCCATAAAGCTAACGATGGCGAACTCTTCAAGCTGGGGAAAATTACCATCGAAGTACTGCATACGCCTGGCCACACTATTGAATCTTCCTGCTATCTGGTAAGGGATGAAAGCAACCGGCCTCACGCCGTTTTTACAGGCGACACACTTTTTGTGGGCGATGTGGGAAGACCCGATCTCAGCAGCGGAAACCTGAGTTCCGAACAGCTTGCGGCCATGATGTATATGTCGCTACGCGATAAAATCATGAAGCTGCCCGACGATGTCATCGTCTATCCCGCCCATGGCGCAGGCAGCAGCTGTGGCCGGAATATCGGACCCGACACCTATAGCACGATTGGCGAAGAAAAGAAACATAACTACGCGCTGCAACCGCAGTCGCCGGAAGAATTCATCAAAGCGATCACCTCCGGACTGAACGCACCTCCACAATATTTTTCCATCAATGCGAAAATTAACAAGGAAGGATATGACAGCCTCAATCTCGTCCTTGAGCAGGGATTAAAGCAGTTATCTATCAATGAATTCAAGAAACTTGCTGCGCAACCTGATATGATCATCCTGGATACAAGAAATCAAGTCGTCTTTACGGAAGGATTTGTTCCGGACTCGATCAGCATTGGTCTCAACGGTCGTTTTGCCGAATGGGCCGGCAGCCTGCTGCCCTTTGATAAGCCGATAATCCTGGTTACAGAAAAGGGTAGGGAAAAGGAAAGCGTTATTCGGCTGGCGAGAGTTGGTTTTGACAAGATGCAGGGCTACCTCGAAGGAGGCTTCGAAGCATGGAAGGATGCCAAAGAAATTTATGACATGGTGATCAACGTCGAGCCGGACGAACTGGCAATGGATATCCCCTATGACGATCATCTTGTAATACTCGACGTACGCCGGGTAACCGAATTTGCTGACGGGCACATTAAGGGCGCCTTCAACCTCCCGCTCAGCGAAATGAACGACGTCACACGTCTGGCGACACTCGAGGAACATCAGAATATTTATGTCTACTGCGGAGCCGGTTATCGAAGCGTAGTCGCCTCTTCCCTTTTGAAACGCCAGGGAATACACAATATCCACAACGTTTCGGGCGGATGGAATAAGATACGGGAACAGAGCAAAATTGAGTTCACCAAGGAGAACAGTGTGCTCAATTAGGCATTGTGTAAAACGTATTCCTTGATCTTACAAATTGTGATGATTGTAAATACTAAGGACTGTCTGACTAAATTTTTCCCTGTAAAGTTTGAGACCTGCACTTTTTCACACGGCAATTTTTTATGGAAGGCGATAGTTTCTTAATAAGAAGGTCCGATAAAGCGCTACTCCAAACTCCACGTTTTTTGTGAAATTCTTGACCATTCCGATGTTGGGGACAAACCAATAAAATTCATTTATCTCTGAATTGGGCCCTATGTAATGATGATAAATCAAATAGCAATTGATGAAGGTTAGGTTGCCATTCACGACGGTTTCGCTTTGGCTCAGGACGTATGAAGTATCG
>JAJPJP010000124.1 GCA_021324175.1 Chitinophagia bacterium | reverse complement strand
CGTTGCTAAACGTGATCCCGCTCTTTGTCGCTGCGCTCAAGGCCATCGTCGCCGCTCCTTCCACCTGCAGCGCAGTCATGTCGGGATTGACGACGGTACCGAGATCGATGACGGAATAGACCTTCTCGATCTTAACCGAGTCATTGTTACCGGAGACCACCACGACATAACCGGCGAGTCCGGCGAAAAATTCGTATTGGGCGACCCCCCTCCCCCAGCCTTTCGGCAACGGCTTGTCCCATTCAGAAACCTCTTTCAGTTTTTTCAGCAGCCGCCTGGTGTCGGACTCTTTTGTAAGGAGGGTTTCCAGCCGGAACGCCATGGGATCTTTTCCGGCCCTGACCGCCATTTCGTCGATAAAACACTCGTGGGCGAAGGCAACCGTCGAACTGGTCACGGAACGCCAGGCTGCCAGCGGAACGGGGATCTCGGCAAACACATACTCATTCTTCATATTCGGCAGCTCATATTTTTGGGTGCTGATCCCCTCTGTCATGGACGAACTTTCACCCGTTTCATTCCTTTTTTCCTCCATTGTAGCCCCGATGGAAGGAGAAATTACCTTATGCTGAAATGCCATGGGCTTTCCATCTGCCGAGATGCCGGCTTTCATTGCAGAAAAAGTGAGCGGTCGAAAAGGGCCAAGTTGCGTATCGTCCTCCCTTGTCCAAACTAATTTAACGGGTTTGCCAACTGCCTTTGAAATATGCGCTGCTTCCGTCGCGAAATCCGGATAGAGCCTCCTGCCAAATCCACCACCGCTAAAAAGAATGTGCACTTTGATATTGTCGCGAGACAGGCCCAGCGTTCTTGAAAGCTCTCCTTTTACCAGATCCGGTCCCTGTGCAGAAGCCCACACTTCTACTGTGTCGGCAGAAGTCCATTGAACAACGCAATTCATCGGCTCCATGGGAGAATGGGAAACCACCGGCGTTTCATAAAATGCTTCCACTTTAACTGGCGCATCTGCAAACGCTTTGTCGAAATCACCGTCTGTATGGACGACAGTCCCCTCCTTGTTTGCCATTTCCCGCAAACTTTGCTCATAATCCTTTGAATTGAACTTCTCGAGGTCAGCATTATCCCATTTTATTTTCAAGGCCAGTCTCGCCTGGCGGGCGGCCCAATAGTTATCGGCAACCACAGCCACGGCGTCATATTTATTTTTTCCGAGCATGCGCTGAAACTGTACGATTTTCTGAACCCCTTTAACTTTCATTGCCGCGCTGTCATCATAGCTGACCAGTTTTCCGCCGAATACCGGATTATGTTCGACTGAAGCATAGACCATACCAGGCACTTCCACATCAATGCCGTAAACTGCTCTGCCGGAAGACTTCAAAGGAACATCCGGGCGGGGATATTTTTTTCCGAGTATTTTAAAATCCTTAGCATCTTTTAATTTGGGGTTTTGCGGAACATCCAATTTCGATGCGGTTTCCACAAGCTCTCCATAAGAGAGGCTTTTGCCAGTCGGTTTATGAAATATTTTTCCGTTCTCGGCATAACAGTCTTCAACCGGAACTTTCCATTCAGTAGCCGCCGCAGTGATGAGCATTTCTTTTGCGGATGCGCCGATCTTTCTCAACGCCATATAATTTCCACGGACGGAAGAGCTTCCTCCCGAGACCTGCCTGCCGAATTCCTTTTCTCCGCCTGTCTGCAAAATAGTAACCCCGTCCAACGATACTTCCAATTCCTCCGCAATCAAGGAAGGCACAGATTGAAAAGTTCCCTGGCCCATATCGGGTTTGGGATTCATCAGGGTTATTTTCCCGGTCTTTTCAATAATGATGTACCGGGTAAGGTTGAAAGATTCAGAAGACCCTGCAACGACAATTTTTTCCTTATTGTCCGCACCGACAGAAAACCCAAATACGAGTGCCATACCACTGAAGCTCGATAACCTCAAAAAATTTCGCCGGTTGATGGCCGCACGAGTATTGGATTTTATCAACTCATCAATTAATATTTCTGACATAATATTTTATTTTGAACATTGCTTGGATTGAAGATTCTCGAAACAATCAACTTTACAAATCATCCCATCATCTCTGCGGCACGGTGGATCGCCTTCCTGATCCTGGAGTACGTGCCGCATCGGCAAAGATTCCCCATCATTGCCGCATCGATATCGGCGTCTGTGGGCTTGGGATTGGTCTTGAGCAGCGAGACCGCGGACATGATCTGCCCGGACTGGCAGTAGCCGCACTGCGGTACCTGCAGCTCGATCCAGGCTTTTTGCACGACATGATCGATGTTTTCCGAAATGCCTTCGATGGTGGTAATATTTTTTGCGCCTGCCGCCGCAGAAACGGGCAGCGTACAGGAACGCATGGCGACCCCGTCAAAATGTACAGTGCAAGCGCCGCAGAGCGACATTCCGCATCCGAATTTCGTTCCCTTAAGGCCGACGACATCGCGGAGCGCCCATAACAAGGGCATTTGCGGATCGACGTCAATCGTATACTTTTTATTGTTCACGGTGAGATTAATAGACGCCATATGGAGAGATTTTAAGGAATAAATAAAGCGTAAGAAAATTCGAATACAAATTTAAAGCAATAATCGATGTGGTTTTACACCGACCGTAGAATTGTCTGAATTTGGCTGTCATTCGTTTGATTCTTATACCTTAAACCTATTTGCCGGTCAATTTTTTAGATGGCAGACGATATCAAAAATATCTCTGTTGGCCATCATTTTCTTACTTGGGTGAACTGTCCGATTGAAATCGATTTTAGGTGGACAAATTTTATTCCCAATTATAAAATCCTTAACTTTTTCAATATTATTCCTGAATTGTCTTATTTCAGAAATTCTAAATTAGCTCTTCCCAACCACTGCCGATGAAAAAAATCTTTATTGCGTTTTTACTATTACTGTATTTACGGGTTACTTATTCTCAAACTACTGAACAATATGACAGCCTGAAGATCTTGATCAATTCCGCAAAAGATGATTCAACAAGATTTTATAAAACGGTGGACTTGGTTTGGGATTATATTTATTCAAATATGGATTCTGCCGCTTTATATATACGTCGGAATATTTTGCTAGCAAAGAAAATCAACTCGGAGGTAATGCTAGGCTTGGCTTATGGTCAGTACTGGACCCTCGAGCAACTAAATGGGAACTATTCCGGAGCTATTCAGTATAATCTTCAAAGTTTAAGGCTTGCAGAACGTAAAAATGATTTTATTTCAATTTGCGAATTGCATTTTTCCTTGGGTGATATATACCGCGAGGTCGGAGATTTCGAGCGTTCGATTTCCAACCTGCGGACCGCAAAACTGCTGCTTGCTTCAAAATTAAAACCCGTCTTTGAACAGGAGAAAAACGATACAGTCGCCGGTCATTATGTCTACGATCTTGTGCTGATAGCCCAGACTTTTGAGAAATTTAACCACCTCGATTCGGCATTAAGCTATGCGAAAAGAGCCCATGATTTAGATTTAAAAAAATATAATGGTATCTCTTTAGCAAAGCGCATGCTTCCTCTCATCATGGGAAATGTCTATTTAAAAAAAGGTGATTATCCTATTGCGCTTAGTTATTACAGAACTGGTGTCACAATTGCCAGCGAAGACGTGGTCATAAAAGATGCTATGGATAATTACAGCGGCATGGCCGCTACATTTAAAAGCATGGGGCAACTTGATTCGAGCATTTTCTATGCAAATAAAGTTTTGGGGCTCAGTGAATCAATTTATAATGTAACGGTCAAATTAGATGCCCTGGGTTTATTGGCTGCAGTGTATAAATTAAGACACAACACCGACAGCGTTGCCAAATATCTGGACCTAACCATTGAAACAAAGGATAGCCTGTTCAATACAAGGAAAGTTATTGAGATGCAAAACATTGCTTTTAACGAAACGCTCAGGCAGCAGGAAATAAAAGAAAAGCAAGAGCAATATAAGAGCCGTTTGCGGACCTATGGACTTGCCGGGGGGTTGATTGTTGTCGTACTCATTGCAGGAATTTTATATCGGAATAACCGGCAAAAACAGAAAGCAAAAGTGAAAATTGAAGAAGCCTATAAAAAATTAAAAAATACGCAGGCTCAGCTTATCCAATCGGAAAAAATGGCTTCGCTCGGTGAACTCACTGCCGGCGTTGCCCATGAGATACAGAACCCTCTGAATTTCGTGAATAATTTTTCGGAGGTCAATATGGAATTGCTCACTGAAGCCCAGGCAGAACTGGATAGAGGTGACCTTCCTGAATTAAAAAGTATTCTTAATATGATCACAGAAAATCAGGGCAAAATTAGCAACCATGGAAAACGAGCAGCCGGGATAGTGAAAGGAATGCTCCTTCATAGCCGCGCAGGTGCCGGTGAAAAAACCCTGGCAGACTTAAACACAATTGTCGATGAGTGCCTGAAGCTTAGCTATCACAATATGAGGACTAAGGACAAGTCATTTGGTGTCAAGATAGACGCGGATTTTGACCAATCAATCGGCAAATTCGAGTTTATTCCCCAGGATATGGTTAGGTTATTTGTTAACCTTTTCAACAATGCTTTTTACGCGGTTGCTGAAAAAAGAAGACAGCTGCCGAACGAATATGTACCTGAGATTTTTATAAGTACAAGGAAAGTCGATCATTCAGTTTTGGTGATCATTAAGGATAATGGTATGGGTATACCTGATAAAATAAGGGACAAGATCTTCCAGCCATTTTTTACTACAAAACCGACAGGACAGGGTACGGGGTTAGGTTTATCATTGAGCTACGATATTGTTAAAGCACATGGAGGAGATATACGAATGAAAACTGAAGAAAGCAGGTACACGGAATTTACTATAATACTTCCACAGACCTAGAACGGTCCGGACGAGACACTGTGTCGCTAAAGCGAACAATTAGCGTCCGTTTCCGTACGCTGCTTTGCTCGCCGAAACCAATTCTTCTTAGCCAAGCCCGATTTTGTGAGCCATCTTCGCCTTAACAAATTTTTCCATCCCATGATGGATGGGCGCCAGTATAGCCGCAATTGAAACCAATATCACCAGCATGTACACGGGCGCCTGACCCGTCCATTCTTCGATATAGGGGTGAATAAAAAGAGAAATGAATTCAAATACCAACAAAAGACCCACAACGCCGAAAAACTCAACTGTGCGCGAATTTGTTTTGCGACGAATAATCAACATGAACAGTAAAAGAAATGAAACAATAAATGCGGAAATCCCCATCAGTTGCAGATTATTTTTTCGCTCTTTTTCTGCTCTTTGCTTTTCTTCCGCTATTTCCTGCTGACGCAGTTTTTCCTGGAAAGTAAGATTCTCAATTTCTTTTACTTTTTCCTGGCTAAACAGTGAATCCTTCATATTCATTTGAATTTGCTGGAAAGCAAATGCGCTGTCCACATTTTTATGATCTTTATAGTAACGAGCCAAAAAGCTGCTGGCATCATACATTCGCTTTGTGAAACTACTCTTCTGTGCTGTAGCAAAAGATAATTGTGCAAAGTGAAGACAGGAGTCGCGTTTGCCCGTTTTTGCAAAAATCATCGCCATCTGCATGTATGCCTCACACAATATATCGTCATCGACTGCTTCCTGCAAGTGCGGAATGGCAAGGCGCAAATATTCCAGTGCCAGTGAATTTTCACTCGTACCTATATGTGTTTCCCCAAGATTGGTTAGTGCGCAACCAATGATATCCGTATTGTGTGAGCGCATAGCTAAATCATACGATTGTTGGTTATAAATTCTTGCAGAGTCGAATATCTTAAGCTGATTATAATCATCACCGATGTTCAGCAGGTGGATACTTAATGCGCCTTCATTATTATCCGACATTTCTTTTGCCCTAAAAGAATATTCAAGTGCTTTACGATAATCGCCCTGTTCGGCATACAAGTTGCCAAGCGCCCCGAGACAACGCCTGATACCTCCCGCGTTTCCGAGAGTCTCATAGATTTTTAAAGACTGTAGAGAGTTTTCAAGTGACTTAGGATAGTTTCCCAAATTATCGTATGCATCGGATATGGCGTCTAAACAATTAGCT
>JAJPJP010000445.1 GCA_021324175.1 Chitinophagia bacterium | reverse complement strand
TCCAGGTTACCAATGCCAAAGGGGTAGTCAGGACGGTCACTCCTTGAATAAATAATACCCAATCAATATAGGCGGATAAAGGCTCCGGGAGCGCAAACTCACCAGCGCATGGACTTGAAAAAAAGGGCAGCCTTATTCAAATGAAGACAAATTATGAGTCTTTTTGCCAAGTAATCGCTTCCTTAGCCTCCTGCTGTGGCCGATTCGCTACTTTTGCAAGTCTGTCTATGACGAAGTTTTTGGAAAATAAGTGCATCGTAATCATCGGCGGTACCACAGGTATTGGTCTGTCTGCTGCTAAGGCATTTGTCGCCGCAGGCGCAAAAATTGTTATTACGGGCAAAAATGAAAAAAACCTTGACCAAGCAACCAAGACGTTGGGATCAAATGCTGTATCGGTGCACGCTGACGCCACCCACGAAGGGTCGGCGGACGAAGCCATCGAGAAATGCATCGAGAATTTCGGAGGTTTTAATGGTCTGTATCATGTTGCGGGTGGCAGCGGAAGGAAAATGGGTGATGGCGCCCTGCATGAGCTGACATTAAAAGGATGGAAGGAGACGCTCGATCTTAACCTGACTTCACTCATGCTATCCAACCAGGCAGCGATCAAGAAATTTTTGGAACAAAATAAAGGAGGCACCATTTTGAACATGGGTTCGGTTTTAGGGTATTCGCCTGCCCCGCAATATTTTTCAACGCATGCTTACGCAGCTGCAAAATCAGCCATCATTGGATTTAGCAAATCCGTGGCATCATCCTACGCAAAAAACAATGTTCGCGTCAATGTCATTGCTCCCGGGCTGGTGGAAACTCCGATGGCACAACGGGCAGCGAACGATGAAGCCATTCTTTCCTTTATCAAAAGCAAGCAGCCGTTGGATGGCGGGAGAATCGGGCAAGCCAGTGACATGGACGGAATTGCATTGTATTTTATGAGCGACCTATCGAAGTTTACGACGGGCCAGGTCGTGAGTGTTGACGGCGGATGGAGCATTAGTTAAAGAGTTTAAGTAAAATGACTGAAGTGTGATGGGCTATACAAGAATGAAATCGATTGGAATTGATCTGGGTGGAACCCGCATTAAGGCCGTAGCCATTGACGAAAATGGAAACGTGCTGGCTGAGAACTATCAACCCACCAACGACGGCGATAGTTCGGTGTGGAAAAGCGCGGTGGCGACGGCCGTTACGCAATTGAAAGGAATGATTAAGGAGGAAGAAGTTGCTATCGGACTATCAGCACCCGGGTTGCCCAATGAAAACAATTCGGGCATCGCCTTTATGCCTGGGCGTATGCAAGGACTGGAAAATTTTTCCTGGAGTCAATTCCTGGGTCAATCAACCTTTGTGTTGAACGACGCCGTGGCGGCGATGATGGGAGAAGCCAAATTTGGTGCGGCGAAAAACAAAAAAAATGTAGTGATGCTGACCCTGGGTACTGGCGTAGGTGGCGCGATTTTGATTGATGGCAGGCCGTACCAGGGAAGGTTTAATAAGGCGGGCCATATCGGGCATATGGTCATTGATCATGAAGGTGATTTGGACGTAACGGGTATGCCCGGAAGCCTGGAAGATTGCATTGGCAACTGCACCATCGATAAAAGGAGCAGCGGGAAGTTCACCTCGACGCAGGATCTTTTAACTGCCTATGCATCCGGCGATGCTTTTGCCAGGGAAGTCTGGCTGAAGTCCGTGCGACAGCTGGCACTGGGACTCGCCTCGGTTGTCAATATCATTTCTCCGGAAATGATCGTATTGGGCGGTGGCATTGCCCAGGCAGATGATCATTTGTTTTTGCCTTTGAGGGACTATATGAACACCTATGAATGGCAACCCGGGGGTAATAAGACAGAAATTGTCAAAGCGGTCTTTGGGGATTTGGCGGGAGCGATCGGTGCCGCCAGTTTTGCCATGAATCTACCCGGCTGTCAAGGCGTTACCCAAAAAATACATTTATGAGCCCAACAGAACAATACCTGGAAAAATGTGCGGTCATTCTGGAGAAAGTGCGTGCACAGCAACCCATCATCAAAAAGGTTGCAGGATGGTTTGCAGAATCCATCCTATCCGGAGGGTTGGTTCATTTATTTGGCTCCGGTCATAGCCGCATCATGGTCGAAGAAATGTGGCCGAGATATGGTTCGTTCCCCGGCTTTCATCCCATCGTCGAACTTTCCCTGACCTACCACAATAATGTAACCGGAACCAACGGTCAACGGCAGGCGATGTTCCTGGAAAACGTCCCGGGGCTTGCCGAGAGAATCCTGCGCAATTTCGGAATCGGCGATAAAGATTGCGCGCTGATCATTTCCTCCAGCGGCAGCAATATTGTTCCCATCGAAATGGCTGAATTGTTCCAGCAAAAAAAGATAAAGACCGTTGCCATTCTCACCGAAGAACACTCCCGCACCAGCGTTAGCAAGCGGCCTGACGGAAAAAAATTATCTAGTTTTGCCGACATCGTGATAGACACGGGCGCACCCAAAGGAGATTCAATGGTCTATATTGATGGATTGGATACTCCCGTTTCACCCGGGTCTACCGTTGGCGGTATCATGATCGTGAACAGCATCAAAGCGGAGGTCGCCAAACTGCTGACGGAAGCAGGCCAGCCACCAAAGGTATTGACCGCCTCATCGATTGTTGGTGAACAAAGAGCAAAAAATCTGTTTGAAAGTGCCTACGATGAACATGCTCACCGGGTCGCCAATTTGTACAAGAACGCCGGATCCTAATTAATTCATCTAAACGGCTCCGCTGGCAGCGGAACAAGACATCAAATGAAAAATATTCCCATTCGCACGACGGTCGTGGGCAGCTACCCATTCCCTGGCTGGCTTGAATTTGCATCGCAAAACCTGGATAAACTGGGAAAGGCTGACATCGAAGAGATGATTGAAGATGCTGTCATAGCCGCGATTCACGATCAAACAACGGCGGGACTGGACGTCATCACAGACGGCGAGCAAACGCGGCTGGATTTCAACCTGTCGTTTTACGGTTTTATCCAGGGCATCCGCCAAAACGATACCGAGACCCGGAAATTCGGGCCGCCCGCACACGATCAGCGGGGTAAAAATGATATTGTCGGAGAACTGATTGCTCCAAACGGACTCGGCGCCGTTAAAGAGTTTTCGCGGCTGAAGAAACTGGCACCTCCAGGGCCGGTATTAAAAGCAAGCGTACCTGGCCCATATACGCTTAGCGGCAGATTAATGCCCAATGAAAAATATAAAGACCGCTACCAGATTACAGAAGCGCTGCTGCCCATTGTAGCCAGGGAGTTGGAAGCCCTCGTGGCGGCAGGATGCACCGAAATTACGGTCGACGAACCCAGCATGAGCTGCTATGCTTACAAAGAAGACACCAAGCGATTTGTCGATATTTTCAACCGGACAGTTCAGGGCGTTACCGGCAAATGCAATCTCAGCACGCATCTTTGTTTCGGCAATTTTAAAGGCCGCCCGGTTGGATATCGAAGCATTAAACCGATGCTGCCTGATTTCCTGGATTTGAATGTCAATGAAATCCACATCGAGATGGCTAACCGTGAATTTGCGGAAATCGATTTATTAAAAACATTTGCCGAGAAAATGAATGTCGCCGTGGGAATCATTGATGTAAAAAACTATTATATCGAGACCGTTGACGATGTCGTGGAAAGGATCGAACGCTGCCTAAAATATATTCCTGCCGAAAAGCTATCCGTCGCACCTGATTGCGGCCTTAGCCAAACCGCCCGGTGGGCGTCCAGGCAGAAACTGGTCAACATGGTGAAAGGTGCCGTAAAAGTGAGAGAGAACCTATGAGCCTGATCCCGGCAATAAAAAAGAATGAAGCACTCGTAGCAGAAATGGATTCTCTGGCCCAGGCAGAAACCGGCTTTAACCTGTGGTGGCTCGGACAAAGCGGTTACCTCCTACAATGGAAGGGAAAGCGGCTGCTTTTAGATCCTTATTTATCAGATTCACTGACGGTAAAATATGCGGCAACCGACAAACCGCATGTCAGGTTAAGCGAGCGCGTCATCAAGCCGGAGCTTTTGCGACAGATCCTGATCGTTTCTTCTTCTCATAACCACACTGATCATTTGGACAGGGAAACGCTGGTTCCTGTTTTAGCAAACAATCCGGGAATAAAGATGATCATTCCTGAAGCAAACAGACATTTTGTAGCAGAGCGCCTTGGGTGTGATCTGGGCTTTCCAGTTGGCCTGAATGACAGACAGTCTGTTGCCGTTGACGGTTTCACGTTTTATGGAATTCCTGCCAAGCATAATGATTTGGAAAGAGATGAATTTGGCCGTTGTAAATACATGGGCTATGTGATTGAATTCGGGAACTACAAAGTTTATCACAGCGGCGATACGCTGCTTTTTGAAGGAATGGAAGAGGTCCTGAAGCCCTTTGGCGTTGATCTCGCGCTGCTTCCAATCAATGGGAATAAACCGGAGCGCAAAGTGGCAGGAAACTTAGACTGCAGGGAAGCCGCTACCCTGGCAAAAGCAATCAACGCAAAAATGGTGATTCCCTGTCACTATGATATGTTTAGCTTCAACACAGCCGATCCGCAGGATTTCGCCCGCGAAGCGGAAAATATAGATCAGCCGTACAAGATTTTAGGTGCTGGCGGCAGGTTTAGCCTTCCTTAGTTAAAGAAACCGGAACAAACTATTGCGTATATTTATTTCGTTGTCAACATGCCGAGATTTTTTTGAAAACAAAGCGGCTTTCGAATGATAAAGAATTTACCGACATATATTACCATAACTTTCGTACTGACAACCGTTGCAATGCTTGCACTTTTTATCTGGATTATTAAAAGCTCCCTTTCTGAACCGGCGCGAAAAAAATCAAAGTTCATATTTTTCGGTTTGACAATTTGGTTGGCAGTTCAGGCAGTTTTGACTTTAAAAAATGTTTACAACACTGACACAAATTCGCTTCCACCAAAAATTATGGTCGTTGGAATTTTACCGCCTATATTGACAATCCTTTTGCTGTTTTCTACAACAAAAGGAAGGCAATTTATGGACAGCTTGCCTTTGAAAAATTTGATTTATTTAAACCTTGTAAGAATACCGGTTGAGATCGTTTTATATATGCTTTTCATCAATAAAGCAATTCCCGAACTGATGACCTTTGAGGGACGAAATTTTGACATTCTTGCAGGAATAACTGCGCCGTTCGTTGCATACTTTGCCTTCATAAAGCAAAAAATTGGACGAAATGGTCTGTTACTTTGGAATATAATATGTCTTGGGCTTTTAATAAATATTGTCGTGAACGCGCTTTTTTCAGCACCATTGCCAATTCAAAAATTTGCTTTTGACCAGCCGAACATCGCGATATCGAATTTCCCATTCAGCTGGCTGCCGACTTTTATTGTTCCCATCGTATTATTTGGACATTTGAGTTCGATTAGACAGCTGGTAAAATATAAAGTTGTCTTGCAGTCGCAGGAAAAAAAAGCTAGTGATGGCTAAACAGGCAGACTGCAAGAACAAACTTTAAACCTAACTTAAATTAAGACGATGAGAAAACGATTGCAGGGATTACTGTTAACGGGTATCCCTTTTCTGTTTGTAAGCGGACAAGCCTTTATGAGTGACAGCCTGGCGCACGCAAAAGACAGCACGCTCCGCGCTTTATTTCATGCCGACTCAGTGAAGGTTGCCAAAGAATTTGACGAAAAGGCAAAATGGGACAGGCTTGGTGGGAGGTTAGAATATCCATTGCTGAAGGGCGGAAAATACAGCGGCGTTATACCCGTAATCAACCTTACCGAAATACCCGATCCGAATTTGGACTATAAGATTGTGTTTGAGCTCACACAGAATAACCCCGATTCAACCATTAAAGAAATCAATGCCGGTTTGGACGAAATAGCGAGGGTGATTAACCTGCATTTTGCATCGGGGATACCCGCAAAAAGAATCCTGCCTGTCATTGTGGTGCATGCGGGAGCCCTGAATGCCATTAAAAATAATGACGCTTACAGAAAAAAATACAAGGTGGATAATCCGAACATTCATCTGATCAATGATATGGAAAAAATGGGGGCCAAGTTTATTGCGTGTGCTCAGGCCATGGAATTTTTTGCCGTGAAACGGGAAGAACTATTACCGGAAATAAAAATTTCACTCACTGCGCAGACGGTCATTACGCAATACCAGTTAAAAGGGTATGTTTTACACACCTTGTGGCAATGACGTCAGTTATCCTGCTCGCCCATTCATCTTGATAGTGGCAATGAAACGAGGAACTCAGAGAACTTTCCATCTCGATTATCCCTTGAAGCACGCAAGACAAACCAGACAACGATCAATTATCGTTCTTAATCCTTTTCGAAGCCTGCGTTTCCTGATGCCCTGCTGTGAGCAGCATCCAGGTTCCAGGCGGACAACTGGATATATGGACGAGAGCCACCTGCATCCCGGTCCGCATATTCACATTCGATAACCCGTTTTTCCCCCGGTGCCAGTTCGAGGTAGTTATCACTGAAAAGTACAGGAAGAATGTCATCGCCTCCTTTGCTTTTAAGCGCCCGAAGGTGGACTTGAAAAGCTACCACGCGTCCGGTATTGGTTATGGATATTTTGTGCATGGTGCTGTCAGCTGACTTCTCGCTCGAATATTGAATATCGAGCGCTGTTTTGCTCAAACTCTGCAATCCGGTAAAATCAGTATATGAAGACTCGGGCGTCATGTACCATTTTGATTTTTTCCAGTTGAGCACATCCGGTGTCTTCGACAGCCAGTACCAGTTGACGCTTTGAATGATGCCTTCGGGGTTGGCCAGTTGTAATCGGAGGAAGTAAACGTCGGACAATCCTTCCATCGCCGGTAGTGCAAAACATTTTTTGATGCTGTCGATGCCGACATCAGCGGTCATATTTTTTGAAAATTTCCGGCTGCCATCCAGGTTGTAGACATCGGCTTTAACCAGCAGCCCCGAAAATTTTCGCTGCAGCGAGTTGGTTATATCGACCTCGTTAGTGGCATAGGAGTACATGATATGCAGTGGTTCCATCGACTTCTTCATCCCGAAGTAAGTCCCGGCAGGATAAAGATAGTAGTCATAGGTATGCCAGATGAGTCCCGGCCAGGGATTGCTGCCCATCCACTGAACAACGCCCGTTGAAATGTGATATTTATTCAGGCCATAGGCTTCCATCATTGCACGGTGCGCCTCATAGTTTTGCGCCTGCGCTTTGGCCAGATAATCCCCGAAATCCGTAGCCTTCCCATATCGGCCCTCCAGGGCTGTGTCAAATACATTGGTATTGCCAAATGTCATGGTGCCACAGTGATATTTCCATGTTGATGAAGTAAACCACATCGAGTCCTTTGGGATAAATTTTGCCAGGCTTTCGTACGGCGGAATGGATGGCCCGGGTGAAATTTCGGTAGCGAAGCTCCAGGCGCCACCATGTTTCATCTGCGAATCGGTCTCCCAGTATATCGGTGGCACCCATTCGTAGGGTCCATCCATCTTTACTCCGCTGAAACCGGACACCAGAGATTTGCTGGCGTCAGCCGTCGATATCGTCGGATTTGGCCATTTCAGCGCTGCCTCAATGTTCAGATAATCGCGTTCGACGCTGGTATCGCGTGGCGGCATATCGCTGCCGTTCAACCAGACCATGACGGACGGTTTGTTTCGCAGCCAAAGCATTACGCTGCTGTCCGAGGCCATGGCAGAGGCACGTTTGGCAGCATCCCAGTTTTCCGGATATTGCCATGCCCCGCAACACATCCATCCGGTCATGACCAGCATGCCGTATTGATCACACAGTGCATAAAAATGATCATCTTCCATTTTACCCTCCGAGCGGACGATATTCATATGCATGTCGCGATAAAGACGAATTTCCTGTTCCTGGCGCAAGGCCGCGCGGCGCTGGAAAATGTCGGGCGACCAGGCTGCTCCACGCAACAATATCGGCTTGCCATTCACGACAAACTCGCGCGAGCGATCGTCTATCATTTTAGAAATGATTTGGCGAATGCCAAAATTCTCTGCAATCGTATTACTGATCATTCCATCGCGAACTACCGAAAGTTCAATATGATTCAGATTTGGCTTGCCATATTGCCAGGGCCACCAGATGCGCGGGTTTTTAATGTTTAGCTGCGGAAATGCATCTGGCGGAAAGCTTACATCAACGATTTGTTGAGGGTCCAGCCGCACTTTCTTCCTGAATGAAATGTCCGTGTTGATTTTTCCCTCGACAACAACATCCTGTGGCGCATCGGTGTAATTGGTCAGCACCGCGTCCACCGTCAGGTGAGCAACTGCCAGCGACGGAAGGTCAAATTTTGTAGTTACCAACGGATATTGAATGCCCACGCGATCATAGGTTTTAATCTCTATGTCATTGACGATACCACCGTTGTAGTCCGGCGGGTAATGTATCCAGTCGGCATAATCAATTGCCAGATCACCACCTCTTTTATCGGGACGAAACGGCCGCTGAATCTGCAGCGCCAAAACATTGCCGGCTGCGCTCCTGATCTGTTTTGTGACATTGAGTTCGATGATGCGGAAGGGATTAAAGATTTGATTGGAGTCCGCGATAAGAACCCCGTTTAGCCAGACATTGGCTTTGTAATTGATGCCATGCAACTTGAGGACGACATCCTTTCCCTTTTCCGATTCGGGTATCACAAATTCCTTCCGAAACCACCAGGGCGAATCAAGCGTAGTATCTTTCAATCTCTCGAAATTCATATCATAGAACGGGTCGAAATCATATACCTTGTTGGCCAGGAGCCCGGCAATAATGGTGGTGGGCACGCTGATCTTGTACCACCCGGAAGTCGAATATCCTTGTTGCGATATAGTAGTCCCAGGGTCGCTCACTTTTGTGGAAGATTGCATTTGCCATCCGTCTTTTAAAGTCATGTTGTATTTTTCATGGCTTTGAGCATCAGATTGACCAACCGTGAGAATCGAAGCTCCAATCAACGCCCATTTTTTTAACTTCTTCATCGGCTTATTTTGAAATGATGTTATTGTGCATCAAAATATAATGCTGCGGCACCGAGAATCCCGCTGTTTTCCAGTTCAGATACTTCTACGCGGATTCGCGCGGCAGATTTTGAATAGGCAAATTTTTTGATTTCGTCCCACATCGCGCGACTAAACAAATCATAAGCCTGGCTTACTGAACCGCCAAGTACGATCAATGGCGGATCAAAGGTATACATGACCATCCTGATTGCCCTGCCCAAATTCGTTCCTAATTCGTCATACAGCTCCAGCGCCTTTGCATCTCCCTTTTTGGCGTCTTCATATACTTTTGTACCGTCCAGACCGTACACATTTTTGAACAATGACCCGCTGCAATAATAATCTGCAACCTGGTCATTAAAAGGCAGCATTCCAAACTCGCCTGCGCCGCAGTTCGCCCCTGCAAATAACTTATTGTTAATGATCACGCCTCCTCCCAGGCCGGTACCCAACGTCAACCCAATCATGGTAGCGACATCTTTCCCCTTGCCAAAATAATGTTCACCCAGCGCAAAACAATTGGCATCGTTGTTGACAAACGCAGGTTTGCGATATTTGTGCTCAAGCAACCGTTTTAGAGGTACTTCAACCCAGGAAGGGATATATTGGACGTCGTAAACAATGCCCTCGGCGATATCGACCACGCTTGGCACACCGATTCCAATTGCTGCAACGTCGTCGTCATTCAGGGTGTCAATGACCTGGTAGATGTCGTTCATTACGGTTGGAACATCACCATCGCTTTGAATGCGCACAGAAACAATGCCGGAAAGCGAGTTTCCGTGTACTAAGGCGCCGCGAATATTTGTTGCGCCCAGATCTATTCCGAGAACTTTGACATCGGTCATGCTAGGTTTTTTGCTTTTTGTTAAAGACAGTCTGGTTTGTAATTAATGGTTTGGCCCAAAAGCCAATGCACAAGATGTAGCCCAGCGTAATATAAAGAAAGAACATGCCGGTTCGCAGCCCGAACGAATCACCGAGTGCGCCGATGATGAGCGGGACAATGGCTCCGCCAATGATGCCCGTCATCATAATGCCTGCGAATGAACCGTGATGTTCGTTGACAGAGTTTAATGCCAGTGAAAGCACGATGGGGTACATCACAGAAGCAAAAAAACCAACTGCGGGAAAGGCAGCCAGTGCCACCGGGCCGCTACCGAAAAGTGCAGCGCTCAGGCAGATCAATGCCGCGATGGTAAAAGCCACCAGCACGATGCGACTGTCCAGGATCTTCAGCAAAAAAAGGCCAAGCACGCCACCCGCTGTCATCAGCCCCCAGAAGTACGCCACAGTATCTGCACCTTTTGTTTGCGGATCGTATTGGTGATAAGTTTCAAGAAATTTGGAGATCCAGTTGGCCACGCCTTGTTCAGTACCGACATAGCAGATCATTCCGATAAAAAAAAGTACGACGACGCGCTTTTTAAAAAGCATGATATGGGTCTTTAGCGGACCTGCTTCTTCATCCGCTTTTAACGCAACCACCGGGAATTTTGAAAAACGGACAATGGCAATCATTAAAAGCGAAATCACGGCAAAAATCCAGTAAAGTGAAATCCATGGCAGCGAAGGCGGCACAATGCTGGTAAACAGGCCCATTAGCCCCGAGGTCTGCCCCTTTAAATTTTGCGCAAAATAGGAGTAGACCATCGGACTCACAAAGGAGGCAGCGCCGAAAATCAACTGCGCCAGGACAGAATTAAATGCGTAATGCTCTTCGCCGCCCGAAGTGCGCAGCAGGGGGTTTATCACAACCTGCAACATTGCCATCCCGCAACCGATAAAAAAAAGCGAGACAATGGCCGTTACATAATTGTGTACGATTGCAAGCAGCAGTGATCCGAAGAAGGCAACCGTGAATCCCGCAATCATTACTTTTTTTTCCTTATACTTTTCCAGCAGCACTCCAGTCGGTATGGATACCAAACCATATGCAATAAAAAAGGCAAACGGCAGGAAAGCTGCGAGCGTCAGGCTTAGGTCGAACCCTTTAATAAAATCCGGGTTCAGCGCGCCGATCACATTTGTCAAAAACGAAATGACAAAAAATGTCAGCAGGATGAGTCCTACGATGTAGTAGTTGCGATTCATAAAAAAATTTGAGGGCTAAATAAATTCAATCAAAGAATAAGGTTCATGCCCTGGCCCGATTTACGAGCCGGCAAGCACGGCAGTCGCATCATTTGGCTTCACCTGGTATAACACGAAATTCCCTTTCTCGTCACGCTGAACTTCCAAAGGCTGCGTGATTTTGCCCTGGCTGACTGTTGCTTTGCTCCATGTTGCCGGGATATAGGTTTTCAGCGTCAGGGGCAGGTCATACATTTTCTTATCCAACGAGTGAGTCAGCGACACTTGAAATGTTCCATTGTCCTTTTTCGTACTTACTCTCGCGTGTTCACGTTCCCGCATATACCGCGTTGCATCGCCAAATGAGGCAACCCAAAGTTTATCCTGCCTGTCCTTGATAAATTCCAGATATTCCTCCAGCTTTCCCATCGGCGTGGGCTCCCAACCCAGGCTGTCAATGCCGTGGAAGACCAGTACGAGCCATACATCCTTGTTGTCGCAGGTCGTATCGACCCAGGACTTCATCAGCGTCAAGGACGTTTTGCTGAGCGGGCCGCGTTGCCATTGAACGTAGTCCCTTTCTGCCGGGTGGGGTAACATGCGGCTTGCCCGGTCAATCTCTTTTAAAAAAGGTTCAGGCATTCTGTTGCGAAGGGCAGGATAAATTTTGTATGCGATTTGCATCACCTTGTCGTCTTCGTACCCATAGGGTACTTCGGCGGAAAACGTGTACTTGTCACCCAGCTGATTTTTGATCTCTTCCTTGCTCTTTTCCAATTCATATTTAATGTTTGCTTCGTCTAACCCGGGCATGGTAGCATGCGTAATGGAGTGACTGGCTATTTCATAGCCGTTGGCAACATCCTTCCTGAAATCATCCCAGCTGGAACCTACCGCTTCCTTGTATTCGGGGCATGGCTCGTAGCCAGGCGCAAAATCACCGTGGCGCACTTTGGCATACAGCGTGTCCATTAATCGGTAAGCGTGCTCTTTTTTGCCGGAAGAATATAATCCGCCAGCGCGCGTGTGATAGGAAATTGTCCCGGTATATCCAAGATATCCTGCTGCGGAACACCGCTCCAAAAAATTACGCTCATCGGTTGGCACCGTTGCCGTCTCATTGATAATTTGTTGTACTGGACGCCCCACAAATTTGCCGTGGTACTGGGAGCCGGTAATCGGGCCAGTGATTACAAAAAATGTAGCTGGCAGTTTGAGGCGTTCCATCAACGGTAGGGCGCGGGTAAACTGGTTTCGGGATGCGTCATCATAGGTAATCGAGACTGCGCCATTTTTGCCATACTGCCACTCAGTGATCGAGGTGTTACCGGATTGGCCGCGGCATACTCCTGCACAGAAAATGGCGATCAAAAAGATTGGCCCCATCGATGGGCGGCAAGCAAAATTCGAACTCATACTGATCTATGAATTTAGTGAACTATCCGTTACTAATCAATT
>JAJPJP010000121.1 GCA_021324175.1 Chitinophagia bacterium | reverse complement strand
GGTGTTTTTGGCATTTTTTTTCTATGTCCAAAAATGCATAATTGAAACCATTTCCTTGTGGAAGCGATCTTTTTTAATCACAAAATTGGCTTTTTAAGGGCCGACTATTTAAGACCAAATTGCCCAGCCTTTAAGCAATCCGATGTACTTATTTACTCGAATAAACCTGACGCCGCCTTGAAGAGCATCCTTGCGAGCGCGCTGGGAATAAGAGTCATCGTTAGCAAATCACGAAAAATTTATCTCGTCGAGAATGTAAAGATCCATTTTGATTTGGTAAAAGACCTTGGAACCTTTATCGAAGTAGAAGCGATCGATCGCACGGGTGAAATTGGTATCGCCCAGTTGGAGGAACAGTGCAGCCGTTTTGCAAAGTTGATCGGAATAGATCAAGCAGATTATATAGCAGAATCTTACGGCGATATGATCAATATGTGAACAGGTTGCCGGTTAATCTGCCTTTTCCAAATCCTTGTCTTTGACGACGACAAGATCACCCAGCTGAACGGTTATTGGCATCGTGCCAACCTGCACAACTGCGGTTTTGCTTCGAATTTCCTTAATAATTCCTACCTGGTGATTTTTTTTCATCATGACTTTGGCTCCAGTCTTCGCGTGTTCGCCTGTTTCCACATATTGAGAATCAAATTTCTTTTTCACTTTTTCAGCTACCTGCTGTTCTTTTTGCTTGAAAAGTAACGACTGCATTTGTTTAAATACCTCGCTTTTATTTTTTGACTGACGCCATTCAAAAACAATCTGCTTCAGTTTCCGTTCCATGTCCTTTAAGTAGGCAATTCGATCATTAGATAGCTGGTTTTGATGTCTGAGCAATTCTACGCGGCGTTGATGTTGCTCTTTGTTCATAAATTGCATCATGTGAGTATGTAAAGCTTCATTTTCCTTAACAAGCTTGGAAAGTCTTTGTTTTTCTTCTTCAACCTCCAGCATTCCCTGCTCAGTTCTGTTTAACAGCTTATCCAGTTGAAAATGGCCTTCATCAACTAAAGTTCTTGCCTTGGCTATCAGTTTTTCATCCAAACCAATTCTTTCGGCAATAGAAAATGTATATGAACTGCCAGGCTTCCCTATGATAAGTCGATACAATGGCCGTAAATTGCCTTCATCAAAGGACATCGCGCCATTAATGATTCCAGGTGTTTTACTCGCCATGACTTTTAAATTCAAATAATGAGTCGTTACGATTCCAAAAGCCTTTTTTTGAAGAATGAATTCCAAAATGACTTCCGCAAACGCGCCCCCAAGACTTGGGTCACTTCCGCTCCCCAACTCGTCAATAAAGAAGAGTGTTCGTTCAGTGGCGTTCTCCATGAAATATTTCATGTTCAGCAAATGTGCGCTATAGGTGCTCAGCTCAAATTCAAGGCTTTGTGTATCACCGATATGAATCATCAGCTGCTTAAATATCCCAAATTCTGAGTGGGGATGGACGGGTACAAGCAAACCGCCTTGCAACATCAGTTGCAAAAGCCCCACTGTTTTAAGTGTGACAGTCTTTCCACCGGCGTTTGGACCTGAAATGACGAGTATGTGTGCATTACTGTTTAGTTCCAAATCAACGGGAATGGTCTCTTTCCCATTTTTTCGGTTATACAAAAGCAAAAGTGGGTGATAGGCTCGAACAAGTCGAATGAGCGGTTCGTCCCTTAAAACAGGAAATTCTGCATTCATCAGCAACGCCAACCTCGCTTTAGCTTCGACAAAGTCAAATTCACCGTTGATCTTGTGATAGTTTTCCAACATTGTTGCATATAGCGATAATTTTCGCACCAATTCTTTAAGTATTCTTTGTTGCTCATGTCGTTCGTCATTTTCCAGAGTAAAGACCTCATTGTTCAATTCAACCGTTTCTTCGGGTTCCACAAAGGAAGTTTTGCGCGTATCACTTTCTCCATGAATTATGCCCTTGATTTGCCTTTTATGTTCGGCAAATACGGCAAGCACTCTTCTTCCGTTCAAGAAGGACTCTTCTGATTCGGCCACATACCCAACGCGTTGAAATTTTGAAAGGACCTTGTCAAAAGTCTTTCTTAATTCTAATCTTTTTCTAGACAACTTTAAGCGGATTGAATCCAACTTTTCACTCGCGTGGTCTTTGACAGATCCTTTATCATCAAGCACCTCATCAATAAGGCCCAAAATAATCCTTTCATAATACGACCCAATCAGTATGCTTGCCAAAGCAGGATAGGCCGTACGTCTCTCACCTTTGAACCAGCGAAATATATTTCCCGCATTCTCAGCGATTTGTCTTATACCAATTAGCTGAGTACCAGTAAGATGCGCTCCTGGTATTGACAATAATTTTAACTCCTTTGTCAAGTCAAGCGTAAAGTAATTTGGAAATGATTGGCCACTCCGAAGGAGTGACAAAAACTCGAAGGCCTGCCGCAATTCCCGGTCAATGATCTTCTTCTCTGTATAGATATGCAAATCATCAGCCCAATTTTTCCCATATTTAGTCCTGCAGAGTTCTTTCAATAAGGACCTGATTTTGTCAAATTCAAGCTGCAAGAGAGCAGATTGCGGAAATAATTTCATGTCGGCGCTAAGATTCTAAGGTTGTATTAAAAGAATTTTCAGGTGTTGGAACTTCGAGGGCCATTTTTATATTCGCCTGACAGGGGCTATTTAAAATAAGATTCAGGAATAATTCGCCACATATCGTGAGACAAATGCCCAATTAGCAACTCGTAAATGAGGTAAATGGGCCAAAAAATATAGTGGACGATAACGAGAAGAAACGAATGATTATAATACCAGCTTATCAAAATTGAATAGAGACCGAGAGCCAGATAAAGAATACTGCCATCCCTGCTTCGCATATAATTGATTTAATACTAAACTACAAAAAAAATCATACCAAATTTGCGCTGTTTGCATTTTCCAGAACCGAAGCGGTTGTTAACGATGTGATAAATCACATTATTTAGCCTGAGGCTCGCAAATTTGGCGAACAAGGAACTAACTTTATGGAACAATGGCTGTTGGCTTTTCAATAGTAGCTGCAACATTGGTTTTTTTTCAAGGCCCACGCCTTAATTTAGTCGGAGAAATTGATACCAGGAAATCGAATCGGCAAATTATGATTGATAAACATCAGACGGATACGGCAACTTTTGGGACAGGATGTTTTTGGTGCACGGAAGCCATTTTTCAGGAACTGAAAGGCGTATTAAAAGTTACTTCAGGTTATTCGGGTGGATCAATAAAAGACCCAACTTATGAACAGGTTTGCAGTGGAAATACGGGACACGCTGAGTGCCTTCAAATTGTTTTCGATCCGCAAGTAATCAGTTTTGACGAACTGCTTAAGGTCTTTTGGGAGTCACATGACCCGACATCATTAAACAGGCAGGGGAACGATGCCGGGACTCAGTACCGGAGTGTTATTTTTTTTCATAATGAGGAACAAAGACAGAAAGCTGAACATTATAAGGAGGAATTAAGCAAAAGCAAAGCATATGATAAACCGATAGTCACCGAGATTACAAAATTTACAACTTTTTATCCGGCCGAAAATTACCATCAGGACTATTACCGGACGCATGGCTCCCAGTCCTATTGTTATCTTGTAATCCGGCCAAAAGTCGAAAAGTTTGAAAAGGTTTTTAAGAACAAGCTCAAAAAGACACCTTGACGGAGTGAAATAGTTTCAGCAGATGACCACAGCATCGTTTTCACCTCTCAAAAATCATTCGTCATATGCCGGTAAGAATGGCAATGGCTCAAAATCCATCACTCCTTTCACATAAGCGTGGCATCCCTGACCATTAGTTATAACCAAATATTTAACCGGAATTGCAATGTTATAATGAATCACCTGCCATAGAACCACATTGTCCAGAATTATATTTGCCCCTTTGCACTCAATAAGCATCCATGGCTTTGCCGCACTATCGAAAATCAGTAAATCAAACCGTTTGTCCAGTTCGCCCAATTTCATTTTTCGTTCGACGGCGATATAAGACGATGGATATTTTTTTACTTGCAACAAATATTGAATAAAGTTCTGTCTTACCCACTCTTCCTGGGTAAGGCGCACCCATTGTTTACGCAACTCGTCAAAAATATATTCTCTGCCAGTCTCCTCCTCTTTGATTTTATAGGAATGCGGTGGGTAGTAGATTTTTATCATTCGGGAAAGTATTGATTAAATTTACAAAACCAAATTGAATAGCTGCAACGTCATCGATTTTCATCGACATGATATGAAACATTAATCATGAAAAACAAAGAAGAAATTGTAAGAAACTGGCTTCCGCGCTATACAGGAGAAAAACTTGAAAATTTCGGTCAGTACATTTTGCTCACAAATTTTGACAATTATGTTGAAATGTTTGCGGCATGGTTCAACGCCAAAATAAGTGAGGACGGAAAACCAATGCGCTGTGCCACATCAGGCGAGATCACCATGATTAATTTCGGAATGGGTAGTCCGTCGGCAGCGACGATTATGGATCTTTTGACCGCCATTAAGCCAAAAGCTGTCCTATTCCTCGGAAAATGCGGTGGATTAAAAAAGAGAAACAAACTCGGCGATCTAATTTTACCAATCGCTGCAATTCGGGGAGAAGGCACCTCGGATGATTATTTTCCTACCGAAGTTCCAGCCCTGCCCGCATTTGCATTGCAAAAAGCAATATCGACTACCATTCGGGAATATGAAGTAGACTATTGGACCGGCACCGTGTATACCACAAATCGTAGGGTGTGGGAACATGACGACGAATTCAAAGAATATTTGCAAAAAATCAGGGCTTACGCCATTGACATGGAGACTGCAACCATATTTTCAGTCGGTTTCTACAACAAGATTCCGACAGGGGCATTGTTGTTAGTAAGTGACCAACCCATGATTCCTGAAGGAGTAAAAACTGAAGAAAGTGATAAGCGAGTAACGATTGACTATGTCGAACGACATATCAGAATCGGAATTGACTCCTTAAAACAGCTTATTAATGGCGGGCTTACGGTGCGCCATTTGCGGTTCTGAAAAACAATGAGTTCCCAAACTGCCGACTTAGCCTTATTTACAATAGAATCAAGGCGCATCAGCCCGTCCAAGGAAATAATCATTGTCAGTATAAAATGAGGCAGCGCTTTTGTGGAGGCCAAAAATTACCCTCTTTAACTGCCTGTCGAATTGTTCTTCTAATGACTGGTTTGGCCTGATTTTTCTATTTGTCAATTTGACTAGGTCATCATTATCGCTGATTTCCTTTAATGACTGGGGCTGCAGGCCGCTAATGCCGATTTGCCAATCATCGTCCTTTTCTGGCTTATATCGGAAATAATAGACATATCCCCTATTTTGCTTCACCTGTATGATCTTCTTGTCAACAAACTCAATCGCAAATAATTCGTTTTTGGTATACGCCATGCTTAACTGGCTGCGGGCAATGTCGACCTGCGTTAAAAATTTTTTTGGAAACAATATCAATCTATTGATTTCTTCAAGTTTTTTATAAAGTTCGAAGCGATATTTATCATTCGATGCCAGAGAAAGTATGATGGTGTCTGAAACTGCCAGGTCATGACGCAAGAGCAGGATAGCGGTTCTTAGTCTTAATTCCAGGTTGGAGCTTCTTAAGAGCTTGTCAATAAAAATAGGTACGTTCACGTTTTTTTCGTAGAAAGGCAAAAGAAGGACAGCATAGTCGTCAAGTTCAGTGTTCTCTTCGGCATAACTGTCATCAGAAGAAAGACGATTATTTCTTCCGGGACCCGGATCGTCTTCTCCTTTTTGCAAGTGCATTTCATCCTTACTAAGTTGTTTTTTCCACTGAATTTTGGCTTCGAAATAGATTTTGCTAAAGTATGTGGCATACTCATTTCCGCCCAAATATCCGCTGTCGACCAAGGTTGTCAGAAGTGAATGCAAGTTGTCCCTATAATCATCGATTGTTGAAAGTTGGAGGACTTCGGGAAATAGCGACTTCGCGAGGTTTAGCGAGTCGGTGATATCCTGAAATAAATAATTATAGTCAGAACTGTTTTCGAAGACCGGCGGATCCTGAATCAACAGGGATTTGAGAAGAGCATAAGATTCTCTTGTCTTATGTCTTGCCAATGCCTTGAACACAATATTTTGAAAGGCATTCGTATCCGCCGCGCGCTCATAGATTTGCTTCAGCGATGAAACAATTTCATCATTAACAGACGAATCGTTAATGTAGCCTAATTCGTTGATCAATTTTGACTTTGTATCGAAATAATCCTTCTCATTGTACGACAGGTTCTCAATGGCCTGTACAAGAAGGGGAACGCCATAAGCGCCAAAATAAACGTTCGGAATTGCTTTCTTTGCAACTTCACTGGTAGCAGAATCTTTGCTATTCAAGTCTTCAAAGAAAACCTTAAGCTTATTTTCAAATAGTGGAGATCCCAAGTGCCGGTTAGTCGGTTTGATACTCTGAAAAAACCGACGTACAAATTCATCTGGGTTTTGAAGAGAATCATACATATTCATGACGTGGTATAGTCGATTGTCCTTAAGAAAAATCCAATTGTTAAATAAGCACATCGAATTTGTATCCGCCAGTATATAATGATATCCGCTAATAGAATCTGCACGTATTGGGACCTTACTATACAGGATGAATGTTTCTTTGATTCTCTTTTCGTTAATTTCATCTCTCCAAAATGCTGCCGAATCTTTAGGATAGTAATATTTTGGGTAGGATTGCACAGTCACGTAAACTGTTTCTCCGGTTGAATCATCCTGAAACAACGCCATCTTGTCCGCAGGCCAATAACTATTGTATTCCGTTGGTCCATAATAATCCCTGCCACCCGCCTTGTCCATCAGTCCTCTGACGGTTGCATCGATATCCGGCACTACCGGAGTCGAAACTGAAATATTGACTAATGTATCTGTGTAGTCAGAAAAATGTCGATAGTTATTGTTGGCAAACTCAAATGAATCAAAAAAATCAGGAAATGTTTTGTTTCTGGTTTTTGATCTGGCCGCAAGGACATAATAGTTTGTGCCCTTCAACATACAGCGGACCCTGGCAATTGAACCATCTTTAAGAGAATATGAGGCGTCCAGCGACGGGTATCCTCGCCAAAAGCCATGTTGTCGGCTCAATTCCGACGAGACGAAATCAGATAGGCCAAAACTCTCCTCAGCCAGATCGAGGGCAAAGGTGTCTTCTTCGATGAAATGATAATTTTGAATGGTTTTTTTTACCAACCAAAACGCGTCACCATTGTCGGGATCGTGGGCTTCATACTCCCAACATGGAATTGCATCGTAGTTGTTATCATTACGATGCTCGAAGGGGATTTGAGGGAATCTGACTTTGAATCCGCCCCTCTTGGGTTTGAAATCTACCCAATTGTGAACCGTCGCCGTATTCCTAAGTGAAATTGAGGCGAAGAATTCGTCTGCCTCCCTCCCATCGACATAGTTATTGTTTCCACTCATTTTAAAGACGAGTACTTCAAACGGCGTCACGATAATATTGTAACGCTGCAGATCTCCTCGCCGGGTTTTGTTTGTAATGTCGAACCCCTTATATCCGTTTTTCAAGATCGGTGTCTTCTTTAGGATTTTGCCTGGTATATTTTCATACAGGAGGCTATCGACTTTCCGTAGAACTGTTTCTTCTGTCTGACCAAAGAAATAAGCATGGGTCTTAACCCGGGTGACCATATAATAAGCACCATTGCTCATATCCGCATACTGCCAAGAGTCATTATTATGGCCATCCAATCTCTTATACAGTTTTCCAGGCAGCTGCACACCAAATAGTCCATCATCCGAAGTGAATGGGGAGAATGTCACAGGCACTCTAACCTTTTCAATGTCGTCGCGCAAGTTGGCGTCTCGATCCTGCATGAGAATCGGCCGCAACGTATATCCTTTCTTTCTCAGCAGCTCGATAACACCACGCTTTCCGGGCAAGTGCGCAGCGCCCACCCCAACAAAGAGTGTTTGTTTTTTAATGATGCTATCGATGGAATTTGCCTGAATTTCATTTCGGCGATACAGGAATTTTTCCAGATATGCATCAGACGCCTGCATTATCTTCTCCAGCGAATCAAGCATGTCCAAATCACCTTTCCGATAAGCATCCTGGGTTTTCTTTTCAAGATAATAGACGCCTTCTCCTTCGCTGTCATATTTTCTTTTTTTCTTATCCTTCATCATGTCTTGAGTCGCTTCTAGAATAAGCCTCTCAGTTTCAAAGAAGTTCTCCACCCCAGTAGCCTGTTTGCCTAGTCTCTTGCCTGTTTGGTAAATATATAAGTCGAGGTAAGTATCCTCCTCAAAATCTGCGCTCGGTTGAAATGTTCGATAAAGTAAACCATTGATAATAGTCGGCTCTTCGCTCAACGCCGCTTTGATCTTGTCTTCATACTTATCTAATTGGAAGGATTTTTCCGTAACGTAATCATTAGGTGCCCCCTGAGTGTAGAACCGGAGATTATTCTCCATTTTCTGGTACCGGAACAATTGATCCTGCCACAGTTGGGGATCTAATTCCAATGCAACGACATCCGAATTCTTGATACCTGCGTAAAATGAATCACTAAGATGAAAGACGAGTTTGTTGCTTACGTGCATTGTGCCAAAGAGATAGGATGGTTTCTTTAGACCGTTGCCTCGAATCTCCCAAAGTAGCGCCGGATATTTCTTATTCTCCCGTTGTTGTGCGAAACAGAGGAATGACGAGAAGATGAAGAAAATGCCCACAATTAATTTCCGAATCTGAAAGGTTAAACTCATCCTGTGCGGTTTCAATTTTTTTGGCCATATACAAGACGCCATTTCCCTGAAATTATTTTCTGACCTTCCCCTTATTATTTGTACGGGCTATGATAACCATAAAGTTGTCCATTTAATTTCTTTTTTTGTTGCGATTAATTCACTACTTTTGCACGCTTAAAATTCATCTTCGAACATGATACCAAATCGGGTGCCGTAAGACCTGGTTTGCGCGGAATTTTCCGTTTGTCTTACAACCCCCCAGGTATCATGTGGTATAATACAACCATAAACAACGTTTCCGCATGAAGCTTTCTCAGTTTAGATTTGATCTTCCTTTAAATTTAATTGCCCAAAACCCGACAAAGAAAAGAGAAGACAGCAGGATGATGGTCGTTCACCGGGAGACGGGGAAAATTGAAAATAAGCACTTCAGGGAAATATTAGAATATTTTGACGATAAAGATGTTTTTGTAGTTAACAATACAAAGGTTTTTCCGGCTCGAATGTACGGGCGTAAGGAGAAAACAGGAGCAAAAATTGAAGTTTTCCTGCTTAGGGAATTGAATAAACCCAACCGTCTTTGGGATGTGATTGTAGATCCCGCGCGAAAAATTCGCGTCGGGAACAAACTTTACTTCGGCGACAGTGATGAGCTGGTTGCCGAGGTAATCGACAACACAACAAGCAGAGGTCGGACTATTCGGTTTCTTTGGGAAGGCACTGACGAGGAATTTCGGCAGATGCTCGAAATACTTGGCGAAACCCCCCTTCCGAAATACATCAAGAGAAAACCTGACGAAGAAGATAAAGAACGATACCAGACAGTATACGCCAAGCATGAAGGAGCGGTCGCAGCCCCCACGGCAGGCTTGCATTTCAGCAAAGAATTAATAAAACGATTAGAAATTAAGGGAGTAAAGTTTGCTGAGATAACGCTGCACACTGGCCTTGGAACTTTTCGTCCCATCGAAGTCGAGGACCTAAGCAAACATAAAATGGATGCGGAATACTACCGAATTGATGATGAAGCCTGCCGAATAGTCAATAAAGCCAGAACCGAGGGCCGAAGAATCTGTTCCATCGGGACCACGACTATGCGCGCCATTGAATCGTCGTTTACGGCGGAAAAGCTTCTCAAACCTTCAGAAGGTTGGACCAATACTTTTATACATCCGCCATACAAGTTCAATATTGCAGATGCACTTGTAACCAATTTCCACCTTCCAAAGACCAGTTTGTTAATCATGGTGTGTGCATTCGCCGGCTATGACTTGACCATGGAAGCATATAAAAAAGCAATCAAAGACAAGTATCGTTTTTTCAGTTATGGCGATGCAATGCTTGTGATTTAGCGCCTTTTAGGATTCAATTGCCAATTATTCCTCAATCTGGTCGACGCCTTTCGGTACTTAAATTTATGCCATGAAAAGAATTTGCCTATTACTCATGCTGATATATTCCTCCAAAATGACCGAATCACAAATAATTATTCCATTATATCCTGACGGTAAAATTCCTAATTCAAAACCTGTAAGAGACATTGAATCTACTGAGTTTAATAAGGATTGGAATATCCTTATTGTACGAAATATTACGAGGCCCACTCTTACGGCTTTTATTCCGCCGAAAGCAATCGCAACAGGGACGGCCGTATTAATTTGTCCGGGCGGGGGATATTCAATCGTTGCCGCAGGACACGAGGGATTTGATGTTGCAAAAAGGCTTAATGAATTTGGAATTGCCGCTTTTGTTTTGAAGTATCGTCTTCCGAACGACACCACAATGGTTAATAAGGAAATTGGCCCGCTGCAGGACGCCCAACGCGCCATGGAAATCATTCGCGAGAATGCCAAACAGTGGCAAATTGATGAACATCGCGTGGGAGTAATGGGTTTTTCGGCAGGAGGTCATCTTGCTTCTACGGTTGCGACCCATTTCAACCGGCCGGTGATCGATAACGCGGAGCAAATCAACCTCCGCCCCGATTTTGCCGTGCTGATTTATCCGGTCATCAGTTTTGCCAACGACAGCATCGCCAACATCGGAACACGTGACCAGTTATTGGGGAAAAGACCGCAACGCGACAAAGAAATTGAATATTCTTCCGACCTCCAGGTGAATCGACAAACTCCACCATCCTTTCTTGTTCATGCTGAAGACGATGATGTGGTAAAAGTCCAAAATAGCCTCGTGTTCTACGACGCGTTGCAAAAATTTAAAATTCCTTCTGAATTGATCGTTTATCCCAAGGGAGGACATGGTTTCGGCCTTAATATAAAGACTACTAACGACAATTGGATCGAACGACTCAAAGATTGGCTGGATTCGAACGGCTGGCTTAATAAAAAGCCATAATCCCTGTCTAGTCGAGGTCAAATAGGCCTTTATTTAGCAATTGAAGTGTTTTGATTTTATGATCGGAATGCACAAGAAGCGAAATATTATGTTTGCTCCCGCCGTAACTTACCATCCTGATAGGCACAGTAGTCAACGCAGCAAAAAGTCTTTTTAGAATGTCCTCCGTTTGCGCTATTTCATTCCCGACTACTGAGATAATTGTGTATTTTTTTTCAATTTCAACAATTCCAAATGGTTCCAGCTCCTTTAAAATGCTCTTGATGTGAATTTCGTTGTCTATTGTTACAGATACGGCAACTTCGGAGGTTGTAATCATATCTATCGAAGTGCGGTATTTCTCAAATACCTCAAATACCTTCCTTAGAAAGCCATAAGCGAGGAGCATCCTGCTACTCCGAATATTAATACCGATGATTCCGTCTTTCGCGGCAACAGCTTTTACGCCGACGGAACCCGCATCTCCTGTAATCAAGGTGCCTTTTGCATCGGGTTCCATGGTATTTAGCAATTTGACAGGCACCTTGTAAAACTGCGCTGGCCAAATCGATGCAGGATGTAAAATTTTGGCGCCAAAGTATGCGAGTTCAGCGGCCTCCTCGAAACTCAATTGTTCAATTGGCATCGTCTTTTTAACGACCCGGGGGTCATTATTATGCATACCATCAATATCGGTCCAAATCTCGCAAACACTGGCATTGATCGCCGCCGCTATAAGGGAGGCGGTGTAATCACTTCCTCCGCGCTTCAGGTTGTCAACTTCGCCTCTTATATTTCGGCAGATATAGCCTTGGGTGATGAATAGTCTCCTGCCCTTATGCAGGTTCAACAGTTGAGTCAATTTCACTTTAATGCTCCCTATTTGTGGCTCGTCATGAGCATCAATGCTCATGAACTCCAAGGCGGGTAAGAGAATATGATCGATGCCATTTTCTTCAAGATAAACGCTGAATAATTTAGTCGACAGCAGTTCGCCCTGCGCCAGGATATCCTTGTTCAAAGCTTCGCTAAAAGAAATTTTTAAAATGATATTTAAAAATTCAAAATGCTCAGCGATTATAGATTTTGCGCGATTATGAAATTCATTTTCTTTTACAAGTCCTGAAACGAAATGCTGGTAGTGCTTTTCAAGCTTTTCAATCTGCGCCTTAGCCTCTTCCCGTTCTCCTCGAGCAATGGAGTTACCAATCTCGACCAACGCATTAGTCGTTCCACTCAATGCGCTCAATACGACAATCTTTTCTTCGGCTTCTTTAGTAATCAGTTCGGCCACCTGGCGCATGCGTTCAGGTTTCCCTACCGAGGTCCCGCCAAACTTCATGATTTTCATTTATCGCAATTTTTTAGGTTTGCAAAGATAAGTGTTGACTCCTATAAAAATGTCTCCAATCTCCATCGGCGTTGCTGTCAAACGATTTTGTAAAGAATGCTACCAGTGACTATTTGTTACTGAACTTCAAAGGGCGTTTTAAATTTCTCGCCGAGCGAAGTCAATTCTTGAACTACTGTAGGCCACAGGGGGATACCGGTCTGGATTCGTTCTAGCTCCATCGAACGCTCGGGTTCGCCAGGAACCAGTACTTGTTTTTCACCGTTTGCCGGCTTTGCATTTCTAAAACGGCGGATCCAATTATCCATGTGCATTTTAAATTCACTCGCGGGACGAAAGGCGTCAATTCGCATGGCGCCAAAAAAATGACCTATGCCTTTGCCCGGCATATTCTCGGGCATTGGAACGTAGGCTGGAAATGGCGGGACCCATGGGCCGTAATTTGCTCCGCTCAGGATTGCCGAAAAAATATCCACGATGGCACCCAGCGCATAACCTTTATGGCTTCCATGTTCTCTGTCGCCGCCCAACGGAAGAAGTGCCCCCCCGGTTTTTAACTCATGCGGATCTCTTGATGGATTGCCATATTGATCCTGTATCCAGCCCGATGGCGCTAATTCATTCTTGCGCTGGAGAATCTCCAGCTTTCCATTGGCGGCAGTTGTCGTCGCCAGGTCGGCGACAAAAGGAGGCTCATCTCCAGCGGGAATTGCCACGCAGATGGGATTAGTTCCCAGCATACGTTCGACGGAAAAGGTTGGTGCCACTAGTGCACTCGCGTTGGTCATGGCGATGCCGATCATATCCTGCCGAACGGCTTCGAGAGCATGACACCCCGCTATTCCAAAATGGTTGCTGTTCTGAACACTGACCCAGCCTGTTCCGACTTCTTTTGCTTTGGCAATTGCGGTATGAATTGCAAAGGTTGCGACAATAAGTCCAAGGCCAGCATCACCGTCAACCACGGCCGTCGAAGGCGTTTCATGGATGACTTTTGGGATAGCTTTTGTATTCACTCTTTTTGCCTCCCAGAGCCGTACATAACCCGGCAACCTTGCTATTCCGTGCGAATCGATACCTCGCAAGTCCGCACTGAGCAATGTCCTGGCCGCTCCTGCGGCATCCTTTTCGCTACAGCCTATTTTCTCAAAAATTCCGCACGTAAATTTCAGCAGGTCTTCATACCTGAAAAGCTTCTCCATTTTATTATTTAGCGAATCGAAGATAGTTTAACTTTTGTTTTGCATACGTTGGGTGACGTCATGTTGCCGTTAACAGGCGATTTGCAATTAAACACATTTCTTTAGTAAACAGGGCATACACTTTTTATTCTATGATAATGGTGCAAAAGTTCTAATGTTTCGGAGCATCGTCAACGAACCATCGTTATCAAACTTAAAATTTAAATCATGAAAAAAAGGTTATTACTGTTTGGATTATTCGCTGTGGTGATCAGTTTCGCCATGAGCGGCTGCTATTGCGAAAGATTTCACCCTTATCATCATCATTATTATTACCGGTAGATTCGGTAAATCCAAATACCCAGCATTTTCAAAGAGGCTGTCTCAAAAGAGGCGGCCTCTTTTTCGTTTTAGTCATTGAGGGCGGGTAATTTTTGATTTCGTCAGTTTTTGATACGAAAGATTTTATGT
>JAJPJP010000350.1 GCA_021324175.1 Chitinophagia bacterium | reverse complement strand
ACCCTCTCAATATCGAAAAAAATTCTGACGAGTTCCGATCTCATAGAGGATATTTATATCCCAACCTGTACTTTAGCAAGCGTGCCACTTTTGACGTTATGATAGAAGATTATGAAACGGCAATAAAGAATTTAAAAAACGCGGCTGAGCGGAATTTCCTGCTCGCTATGAATGACAAGCGGAAAGCGATGTTTTACGCGAAATATTGCTACGAGAGAGGGATTCCATTGGATGAAAATAAACTTGACAATTGGCTGAAGGAAGCACTTAACCACTACTATTTAATTGACAAGGATTCGCTCGGAGCCAAAGTTTCCTCAACAGTATTATTTAATGGGGACGGGGTACGAACAACCATGGTCACACGAAAAAATCTATTCATATACCCTGATTATCGCGATGGCTGGTTTAGCTGGAGTTTTCACACAGATTACTTTTTTAGATACCTTCATAAAAATGGCTTGCTTGGTAAAATTTTCCAAACGGGAGAAGATTTGCAAGCGCTTCATTTGTGGGTAACCAGGGGTTTTGACTGGAGAGTATATCCGCCACTGAATGCCTGGTACAAGGATTACCCAATATCCGACAAAGACCTGACCGATATACTATCCTTTGTCGATCATCATCCAGACGGAAAACAATTCGATGAGAATCTCTTGTGTGCGATTTTATCAGAACGGGCCTTCGAAAGGGGAGATTCTGCATTGGGTCTAGATTTTTACCACCGAATTGACCAGGCAAATCTTCCACAATCGATCAACAAATATGAATATCTCGAAAAAACATTTTTGCTGAACGTGTTAAAGCAACTGACGGGGAACCTGGCGACATCCGGCAAAATGAACGAAGCAATTAGGCTGGCAGACATATTTACAGACGAAAATGATAAAGTCATAGCCTATACGCACATGGCAAAAAAAATGTACGAAATGGACGCTGACCCCGAGACTTTTGAATATCTTGATTCCGCTTTTTTGTTTTTCAGAAAGACAGATTATTCCAGCCTTCACATATTCTCGACGGATTCCCGGAACAATTTGATTATGCTTTTATCCGAAATTGGCGGGGAATCATTGAATAACAAAGCGCGGGAAGCATTGTTGGACATTCCCGAATCGCGCAAATTTACAGGAATCCTTGCGCGGGTGATCGGAGTGGCCCAAGAAGGCAATTATTACCTGGCTTATACTTCGATTCCTAATTCTCTCACAGAATCTGAAGACCTGCAGAGCCGAACGATGATCCTGATGCAGGCCTGCAAGGCAAATGAGAAGAAGAAAGGAGGAGACGCACAATGGAAATCCATGGATGACTTCATTGACTGGATTTGGAATTATATTGATTATATACCTGTCTGATGAAAAGCTACAATACATTATACTATCTCTTGTGCGTAATTCTTATTACGGGAGCTTTTGCATCCATGGCGCAAAATAGCTATGGGCTCATTATTTTGGGTTGCGTATCCATTTCATTCTCAATTTTATTTTTAATTCAATTTCTTGAACGGACTATCACCATAAAGGCCGATATATATTCGATTTTAGAACCATTCTGCCTTTTTATCCTTTCTTCTATATTTGCTTTGCGAATCTTTTATATCAGTTTCCCGAGTGTTGAATTGATTTTCGCGATCGCGTCAGCAGCATTGATTTTAATCTACTTCAAAAAATCGGCTGTCGTCTTCACATTTGCGCAATCAGGGCATTATCTGATCTTTACCTGTCTGCTGGGATTCTATCTTGCGATTGAATGCTATTTTATTTCGCTCGCTTCCATTAATATCTCTCCGCAGCTTTCTCAAATAACAGGAATGATTGCCTTTTTTTGCGTGCTCGCGTTTTTTATTATCACTTTAATTAGCAAAAAACAAATAGTCAACGGCGAAGAAGCGACTGGTCTTTCAATTTTGACAAGAAAAAAGGACAATAGTGTCCTGATTCTATCATTGTTCCTCCTTTTTACGTTATACCGGGGTTTTACCACGACAGGTATTCTTCCAAGAATGTATTCGGATGAGTTTCCACGGACATATTTTGAGCTCGTATCCAAAGCAGAAACAGGCAAGGACAGTCAACAGGGCGGGAAATTCAAATATGAAAAATTCAAGGAGAAGTACGACCAATTCGTTAACCTGAGCCGGTAACCACCTGAAAGAGTCCGACGCTTTGATTCTTCGCGTGTCCGGAAATGTTGGATTCTGAGTGCCTGATTTGCTTTCATTTTTCTTGCGCGGATGTAAAACCAACCCTTTACAAGAGCATCAATTTTAATATTCTTCAAGCGTCAAAACTCAGAGGACATCGCCGCCAATTTTAATCTTTTCATTGAGGATGAATAGAACCAATTTCAACGACCAGGCTGAACGGCAATGGAAAGTAAATCCTTGTCTGGGCTGTTTCGAACTTCGCACTTATTGTCGAAAATCATCACAGGGCCTTTGTCTTTCGTATAGGCTGGCCAATCGGGAAGACCTTTCGAATTTGGATTGCCTTTTTTTGCAAAATTGATCCAGGCTCCACTCATTTTATCGGCCAGCTCATACGCTGACTTCACGCCACCGGTCATTTCCTCGCATAGCGCTATATTGTTAAAGACAAAAGGTAATTCCATACAGTGAATAGCTTTGAACTTGCCATCAAGTACGGGCGATTGCCAGGTAAACAAATAGGTGAATACCGGTGCACCTTTTTGATCGGCCTTTAAATTCGCATGAGCGATTACTCCTGGTCTGAATATGAAATCAATTTCAGTATAATCAGAAGAGTTCACTGTTCCGGGATATGCTTGACTTACTGCCTGGATATACGCTTCTGTTTTCTCGCCGTACTTCTTCCTAAGACTAATTTTTAAACTATCGAATGACATTTCAGCGCCACTACTAATAAACGGGGCGAATTCATTTTTCGTGGATCCGACCAAAAGAGGGACATCTTTGGAAATTATTGCCGCCGCAGAATCAGTTAACTGTTAAGGCAAAAAGTCTCCGTCAAGTACTGGCCCCCAACTCAGGCCAAAGCCAGGGACCTGCTTGCCTTCTGCCCGCAATGCAGCCGTTATTTTCGTAATCGCTTTCTTGGACGCCGCATTTAGGCGTTCATAAGGAATTTTCTGCAATGAATCAACCTGGGCAGGTTGAAGTTGAAGTTCTTCAAGCAAAGCTCCAGCAATACGCCTGGAGATCGCCGGTTCAATAAAGCCGGTAAGATAACTTCCGCTCTCCACAATTGCCTTGTGGAAAAGACCCTTGGCGGACGGAGCATTCATCAGAGAAGCGACTTTGGCTCCTCCGCCTGATTGTCCAAAAATGGTCACGTTGCCAGGATCCCCTCCAAATTGTTCGATATTTTGCCTGATCCATTGTAATGCGGCGACCAGATCGATCAAGCCTGCATTTGCCGAAGACTTATATTTTTCGCCGTATGCCGAAAGGTCCAAAAAACCAAGGACGTTGAGCCGGTGGTTGACCGAAACCAGCACAATATCTCCTTTCCGACTAAGACTTTCTCCATCATATGACGGCAGTTCTACGGAAGAACCAGTAGAAAATCCTCCCCCATGAAGCCAAACCATCACAGGTCTTTTTTTGTGATCGTTGATTCCGGGAGTCCAGATATTGAGGGTTTGACAATTTTCATTGGTATAACCCCAGTTGTGATGAAAAACAAATTCTGTCTGGTCATTTACAGACGTGGTCGGATCCATCGGGCAAACCGGGCCATAGGTCATAGAACTCCTTATGCCCGTCCAGGAAGGTGGTTTTTCGGGGGACATAAATCGTTCCGCTTTAGCGTAGGGTATTCCTTTATATGTAAAAATTCCCTTGTGGATATAACCTCGGACTGCACCGTTATCCGTCGAGACGGTTGCTATATCTTTACCCGCAATAATGGCTTCATCGTCCTGGCTAAACAAGGCGACGGGAACCAATAGACAAATCAATATGAATAGCTGAATTTCTATTTTTCTCATGGTGATTTTTTGAAAGTGTAGTAGTAACGCAAATGAATTTGTTGACCGGTGACCATGGATGGCAATATTTCACATCCATCAAGTTTATTGCCGCAGGATTCGTAGCGCATTATCACGATATATTTTTTTTAATGTTGATTCAGATAAGCCCAGGCCATATAAGGGCCAATGATAATACAAATATCTTCCCTCATAAAAATGCTCGTCGTTGGATTCCAGTATTCGAAATGTCATCCTGTACATCACATTTGAAATACCCATATCTGTTCCATAAACCAGGCGATCCGAATATTTCTCAAAAAATGATTTTACAAACCTCGGTATAGGGGCGATCTCACCATAACGTGCGGCTATGTCCGCGTACAGGTTAGGGTATTTATCCAGTAATGAACCCAGTATCGAAAGATCTGCGCAACAATTTGCCAGGTGACAGGCAATAAAAATGGTAGAAGGATTTTGCCTGACCACATTTTCCAGTGTATTAATCAGTTCTTGGTGGTTCAATCGTCCTTTGTCTTTCATATTCACATGCCAGATGGCAGAATTCATCAAGCCGTCATTCAGTGAATCCGGTTCCAGATACATCCATTCATCTTCAGCCACATGGATACTTACCGGCATGTGCAGTTCGGCACATTTTCGAAATAACGGCCTCAAGCGTGGATCATCGACATGGACGCCATACCCTGGAGTTGGCTTTGAATATACCTCGCCTAGCCCTTTGTCACCAAGTTCTCCAACACCAATGGCTCCCTTTGCATGACACCTGACAAGTTCGGACACTGCCCGATCGATCCACCCGGGACTACCGATTCCTGTATAATCGAAGCCGCACCAGACTAAAAATCGGTCTTTGTACTTTGAATATTTTTCTACAACAGAATCGAATGCGCGTCCTGACCGATATGACAAAATCATCGTCTCCTGAATATTCGCGCTGTCCATGTTCCGGATCCAATTTTGAATTTCAGATTCAGATGCAACATAGTCGTGGGAATGCATGTCGATTAAACGAAATTTGGCTGCGCTGATGTTGGTTTTTGGAACGTTATAAATTGAAAAAGGATGAAAATCCTTTAATAATAGCTGGTTCGCGTCCTGGCTCGCAGATATCAAAGGGAAAATCGCGAGCAGCGCGACAAATGTTCGCCAAACAACCTGCATATTAATGTCTCTTAAATTAATCATAGCCTAGTAGCATTCGCAAAACTTCGACTCATTTAATACAATCGCCATGGATTTCTGGTGATCAACTCTTCAAATCGCCCGCAAATCCTTCGCTCTCGCGAGGCTGCTCCCAATCTGAATGTGAAAATGAATCCTGATTATCTTTTTCTTTTGGCCGGCAAATGATTGCCAGAAATATGAACACCGATATTATCAGGACCCGTAGTCGGGAAGTTCGGTTTTGCAAGCAGTATGGTTTGCATACAATTTACGAATATTACAAATATCCATTTCTCATTAACTTAAATGCTTATTCTCAAACCGGAAGTTAGAATACTGCTAATGTATGTTGTGATGGTCGTCAATTTTGAAACTGCCTCTCTTCAAAGGAATATTTCCTATCGGAGTTACGACTAAGGGTACTTTCTCAAATATCGCCTGATCGATATCGATACCGTATGCCTCGCTATCTGAGCGTGCTGTCTTTAGGATGCTGAAATAACTGTTGAGTATAAAATTCTCTCTCGCAGAAAAGACATTGTCGTAACTTAGAAAACGCTCCAGAATGATGAATTTTAAATCACGAAATCCGTGCTTGTTTATATAGGAAAAATGGCTTTTTACTTCGATTTCGTGGTTGTTGATCATTTCTTCCGCGACTTTTTTTAACATGATCCCTATTCGCGGTTGAACCCGGAAGCCCAAATGAAAATCCACACGAACTATTTTATCGCGAACTATTTCTTCCACATCATATTGCATGGTATAAGGATCATCGGCACGATGAAAATTTATGAACCAGTAGACATCGGCCCGTTTTATGGGGTTACTAAAAATTGAATCCATTATGCGTTTTTCGATATGCCTGTGACTTTGCATCTTTGTCAGATACACCACGTGTGTCGCATAACGAGGAATACTTTCGTCAGCAATTAGACTCTCTATTGACGGAATATAATCTTTTAGGTTTACATACGTTAACATGCGCAATGTCATTTTCCGCGCATTATGCCAGATATACATTGTCGAAATCAATCCGAACTCAAAAACGAGGAAGAAAAGCCGTTTGAGCAGCTTAACCGCGTTCGCCGCGAAAAAGCTTCCCTCTACGCATACAAAAACGGTTACGATGGCACCTACGATCCATATCGGGTAATGCTTGATGTACCTTAGGAAATAGAACATCAAAAGTGTCGTCATAAGCATCGCAACGGTTATGGAAAAACCATAAGCGGCCGTCATAGCTTCACTCGTCCGAAAGTACAAAACTACCAGTACGCATCCCACGAATAGAATCCAATTGATGCTTGGGATATAAATTTGTCCTCTGATGTCGGTTGGATATTTGGTTTTAATACGTGGCCAAAAACCCAGACTTATCGCTTCACTGATCAATGTAAACGATCCACTAATGAGTGCCTGGCTCGCAATGATGGACGCCGCAGTCGCAATGATCACACTTGGAAAAAGAAACCACGACGGCACAATGGCAAAGAAAGGGTTGATACCATTTAATGGTTGGTTATTATGCATCAGGGCCCAGGCACCCTGCCCAAGGTAATTTAGGACCAGGGTGGATTTAACATAGATCCAGCTTACACGTATATTACTCTTTCCGCAGTGTCCAAGGTCGGAGTACAATGCTTCGGCCCCCGTCGTACAAAGGAAGACGGCGCCAAGCAGCCAGAAACCATGAGGGTGCTGTATCAGAAGTCTTACTCCGTAAATTGGATTGAGCGCTTCAAAGATTCGGGGGAAATGGGCAATTTGGCTCAACCCAAGTATTCCCAACATAGAAAACCACATGAACATCATAGGGCCAAAAGAGCCGCCGACGACTTTTGTTCCAAAACGCTGAAAAATGAAAAGGAGGAGCAGGATGACCAATACTATTTCCAGCACGAGATCGTTACCAGGCACGATTAAATTCTCAAAGCCTTTGACCATATTCAAGCCTTCGATGGCCGATGTTACCGTTATGGGGGGAGTAATAATTCCGTCAGCCAGCAACGTGCCTGCACCAATGATGGCCGGATAAACAAGATTCTTACCGTACCGTTTTACCAGCGCATAAAGAGAGAAGACTCCTCCCTCGCCGTGGTTATCAGCCTGCAGCGTCATGACCACATATTTAAATGTTGTTTGCAGGGTCAGTGTCCAAAATATGCAGGAAATTGCGCCAAAAACAAGCTCTTTTGAAACTGTACCACCTTCAGTAAGTATCGTCTGAAAAGTGTATAGTGGGGATGTACCGATGTCACCATATATAATACCCAAGGCCACCAATACCCCCGCGAGGCTCGCATTTTTGGTGTGCGATTTCATGAAATCGGTCTTTGACTAAATATACGCCACATTAGTACGAAACAAAAAAAAATCAATGTGTTTGAGAGATAATTGCGGGAGTGCACAATATGGTGCAGAAATAGATGATCAAAAAAAAGCATAATCCAGGTCATTTACTAAAATTGCATTCCGGACAAAATATGTTTTTATGCGTAGCAAAACAATAAGAGAATCCTGCAGCATTCCTCTTCATTTAGCGCGAAATTCGCATGGCCGCGTCGTCAATTCAAAACCTGTTTTCGGCGCTACATTCGTGAAGTTTCTGAATTTCCTGGTCGCATTTTTTCTGATTTCAGGAATGAGGGGCCAGAATTCCTTCCACGATAAGGTTATATTTGTCACCGGTGGAAGCTTCAATAAGGTCTTTGTCCGCTATTTGGCAAGCCTGACAGGAAAAGAAATTCCCAAAATCTGCTACGTCCCTACTGCATCGGCCGATAATCCGGCAGCCATGGTAAATTGGTATCAGACTTGCGAAGACCTGCCAATTAAACCTTATGTCCTGCGGACATTCATCAATTCCTCGCCGGTACAGCAAACGTTTGATGACTTTCTAATGGGCATGGATGCAATTGTTGTAGGAGGAGGAAATACACTCAACATGATTGCAATTTGGAAGGCCCAGGGCATTGATACGGTTCTCAAAAAAGCGTATGAAAAAGGGATTATACTGGCGGGCGGTAGCGCCGGATCACTGTGCTGGTTTGATGGAGGCTACTCGGATTCGCGACCAAAAAAGCTTTCGATCGTCAGTGGTTTAGGTTTGCTGCCTTATAGTCACTGTCCGCATTTTCATAGTGAGCCAGAGAGAAAGCCCCTCTACTATCAGGCCGTCATTAGCGGGAAATTGGGATCGGGTTACGCCTGCGATGACATGGCGGCCATACTATTTATCAACGGGAAAATGAAAAAATCAGTTGCCCTCGATGCTGAAAGCCACTGCTATTTCATAAGTCAGATCAACGGGCAAATCAAAGAAGAGAAAATCGAATCCGAAATAATCAGGTAACTGATTATGCGACTGTAGATATTGCAACTATTTTAAAATATTAGACTATATGTCATACTGCGATGCGATTGAGCTTATGCCCCAGGAAAGGAAAAAACTTCATAAGAATTATCATGACAATTTCTACGGATTCCCCATTCATGACGACAACGAGCTTTTTGGACGTCTTGTGTTGGAAATAAACCAGGCAGGGCTAAGTTGGGAAACCATACTAAAAAAAGAAAAAGGGTTTAGAAAGGCTTACGAGAATTTCAATGTCAAAAAGATCGCAAAATATGGTCCAAAGGATCGCGCACGCCTCCTGGGAGATCCCGGCATAATTCGGAATCGACTAAAAATTGATGCAGCCATTGAAAACGCCAGGACGGTTCTTTCCATTCAGGACAAATTTGGGTCCTTTGAAAATTGGCTGGATCATCACCATCCGAGATCAAAGGACGAGTGGATGAAGCTGTTTAAGCAAACATTCAGGTTTACAGGGGGAGAAATCGTAAATGAATTTCTGGTAAGCACGGGTTATCTTCCAGGCGCCCATTCGAACACCTGCAAAATTTTTCAGAAAATACTCAGGACCAAACCTAAGTGGTCGCAGAAACGGGCTTCGCAGGCCGACCATGAATCCCAATAGCAGACCTCGTGGACGTCCCCATTATTTGCGCCTTTGCGCATCGTTGTTCTTCAAATTCAAAACAAAATTCAGGTTACGCAGAGCGTCACTATAACCCGGTTTGAATTTTAAGGCAGTTTGCCAGGCCGTTACCGCCCGATCCAAATCCTGAAGCTGATAGTAAGCTATGCCAGATTGATACCATAGTTCTGCATTTGTGGAATCAGCCCTGATTCCTTTTCCATATTCATCGAGCGCATCTGCCCATCTTCCAGCATTGGCATATAGGTAAAGTCCTTTTTGGCCATACATTGTAGCAATTTGCCGGTACATTAACGGAAGCAAAGGATAGTGGAAGAAATGGGCTTTGACCGAATCCATGTTCGACTTGGCCTTGTCCAGATCACCAAGCTTAAACCACGCAAGTCCGCGGTTAAAAAATCCAGCCACATAAACAGGATCCAGTTTGATCGCATGGTCGGCTAATGCAACAGCACGGACCAGGTAAGCTCTTCGCTTGGTCGAGTCATGTAAAAGATCCGCGTCGTTTACGAGCGCTGTGACCACATTTCCGTTAACAAGCACGCTGTTGGGCACCGTTTTGAGATCAGCAGAAAAAAGTGTTTCGTCATTTTTCCATTCGGCATTGCGCGATATTGTTTTATATCCTGACAAAAGGATAATAATGGCCATCGTTGGAATGAACAAGAATCTTCTCGCCCGCTTTTCTTTAATCAGCTCAAATCCTCTGCAAATAAGGAAGCCTGCGGCAATGGCAAATCCTACGGAAGAATGAAAAATAAGTCTCTCGCCCATCGTCCCGCCTATATTGAAAAATATGTTGCAGATAAGAAGAAGGTTGAACAGATAAAATGCAATTCCAAAACATAATATGCTGCGATAGTCTGTCAGTTGAGCCTCTCTCTTTCCCGAACCTTTGAGCGTTGCAGTTCCTTGTATTCTGGGAAAAAAACGCAACATGGCCGCAAGCAAGCCTAAATGAACGAGGAGAGATAGCCATACAAGCGGACTCGAAAAATTTTTGTAGGGAATCGAGTTGTACGAATAGTCCGCCGATAAAGGATGAGGAAAAATCAAAAGTCTCAGGTAATTAAATGAAGTGGCGATTTTGGTGGCGAGTGTGTCTGCAGCCGAAGCATACAAGTAGGGATTATTCAAAACTTCGGTATCAGCAGTTTCGCTGGCCGACACCGAAGTTTGCAGGCGAAGATAAAGGTAAGCAGCAATGGGTATGAGAAAAGGCACAAAAGTCGCCATGCTTCGACTAATTGAGTTCCGATTAAAAAGATAAAGCGAAAGCGGAAGTAATATAACTAGCGTAATTGCATATTCCTTGGAGAGCAACGCAAGAAAATAACTGAGGAGTGCAGCTGCATAAATCCACTTTTTGCCCAGTTCCTGGTATTTGAATGTGCCGATAAAAGTGAGGCAAATAAAAAGCAATGACATAATCTCATCCCTGCTCTTTACATTAGCCACAACCTCAGTATGAATTGGGTGAACAGTAAATATTATGGCCGCTACAAAGGCCACTATAGGATTATTTCTGAAAACGATATAGCGAAGAAAATAGAGCAACGCCAATACACATAGTGTGTACCAGATAATATTGAAAAAATGCCGAATGTGCATTTCATGTATCACTCTATTTCGCTGATCGGGATTCATTCCAAACTGAATGATGTGATTCATGTTAGCTTCAACACTATCCTGATCCGGGGCACCCATAAACTCTTGCTCTATTGCAAAAGTCAGGATCGACAGTGGTCGGTACCGTCCTCCTTTCAACTGGTTGGTATTGTTCAGCTGGCGATAATAGCTGTCGTAAGCATCCTTTGTAAGTATATCGCTGATTCCCCCAAGACCTTCTTGTACATATTCGTTGCGAATGATAACGAGGCCATCATCCAGTGCATATTCATTCCGAATAGTATTAATGTAAAGGGCAAAACTTAGCAAAGTGAGAAATACGGCCTGAAACCTAAAACCCCTGGGTGACCATAGGCTCTTCAAAGCAGCCCTGATAGGCGGTTTTGAATTCCCTTCAGCATTGAAGGAGGGTCGCGACTGTTTACTGAGGTGTTTTCGTTTTAATTTTTTTTTTGCCATAAGGTGGCACACTGCCGCTCTGCAATGTAATTTCTAAATTAATACAATTGTTTTAGCATCGCTACCGCATATTGTTGTTGATTCCGGACCCTAGCATTTTTAGAGAATAAGACTGGCAATTGAATGAGGCAACGCCGTCACGTTTGCGGCCTTCCCGGCAATCCAAAGCTTGTAGGGAATCTTCAAGCCGGATTGATTCATTACAATAACTGCGAGTTTCCCGTCTGTATTTAAGAACGCTGTAGTAAGCAGTGGACTCCTGCTCGAAGCACTAATAACTCTTCTTGCACCAGGCCTTATAAACTTTGAGAAATGTCCAATGTAATAATAAGCGTTTGTGTAAATTAATTGCCCTGTTTTCGTATTTGCATGAATCGGTGCAAAACAATAATTCTTTTCGTGATTGGGACCCCCGTTTTCATCGAGCAATACATTCCAATCGGTCCAACCAACAGCTCCGTCATTAAAGTCGTTAATCATGCTTCGGCCATAACGTTCACCCAGTTTCCAAGTTGCTATACTATCAATATTGAACGGCCCATTGCAGCCCTCCGTAAAGATCAGGTTCTTGTCTGGAAATGCCTGGTAGACCCGCGCAAGATTATCAAACATCTGGCTCCCTCCACTCCAGTCTTCATACCAATGGAACCCAATTCCCCAAATATATTTCCGCGCCTCAGGATCCGCCAAGATGGTGGAAGCGCGCTGATATATCAAATCACGGTTATGGTCCCACACTATAATTTTCTCACTACCCAAGCCCTCTTTGGAAAGTGTCGGGCCAAGAAAATTCTTCAAAAAATCACGCTCTTCTTCCGCCGAATAAATACAGGACTCCCATTTTTGAGTGGCCATAGGCTCATTCTGAATGCTTGTTCCCCAAATCGGTACACCTTCCGCCTTATAGGCATTAATAAATTTGGCATAATAATTTGCCCAGGCTTGGTAAAACTGGGGCTTTAATTTGCCACCATGCTCCATTTCATTGTTGGTTTTCATCCAGCCGGGAGGGCTCCATGGGCTGCAAAACAAAAGCAATTTACCTCCGCTTGCCGCCAGCACCTGTTTGATGAATGGCAGTCTATAGGTCTTATCATGATCGATGTTAAAAGAATTTAGATTGCTGTCATTGTCGGCAACATAAGTGTAACTGGCGCTCGAAAAATCGCAACTATGAATGTTTGTCCTCCCAAGGCTGTAGCCGATGCCACGTTGAGGATCATAATAAGCTGTTAGTAATTCCTGTTGCCGGTCTTTAGGGATTTTTGCAAACGTCTCAGCGGACGCATCAGTCAAGGCTCCCCCGATGCCAGCAAAAGTCTGAAAGGTCTTGGACGGATCGACAAATACGCAGACCTGGGTTTCGACTGGCTGCGGAAGATCATCAAACGTCAGCGTATCTGTAGCGGAAAGGTGAAGATTCGTGCTCTCGGCGGTTGTATAGACAATAACTTTCCTTCCCCCGAGGTTAAAAGAACCTGAAGATCCGGTATTGTTACTTAACTCTCCAGGCGATGGCTGGCTACAAGAGATGAAAGAAGACGCAACAATTAGGAACAAACTAAGTTTTAGCATTGGTTGAATTTGAAGTTTAAATT
>JAJPJP010000279.1 GCA_021324175.1 Chitinophagia bacterium | reverse complement strand
TCAGCATGGCGTTGGCGACAACAACCAGCGCTGCCGTTTTTGGATTATCGTGTTCATCCATTTCACCGATAATTTCGCAAGTCTTATCGGGGTCATGCTGCATCTTGTCATACGCCTCGTCATAGAGTTTCTTTAACGACTCCAATTTTGACGGGCTAATCGATTTATACATGGCCAGTTCATACCCTTTGCTAATCTCCTGTCCCACATTATCGCCGGCTTCCGCCTGCATCCGATAGGCGAAATGACGGGCCATATTCAAATACGATGAATCATTTAAAGTGACCAAGGCCTGAAGCGGCGTGTTTGTCCTGATTCTTCTTGCCGTGCAGACTTCGCGCGACGTTGCATCAAAAGTCACCATCGCCGGATAACTGGAAGTGCGTTTCCAGTATGTATAAAGCGCCCGGCGGTATTGATTAGCTCCCTTGCTCATCTCCCAATCCTGTCCGTTCCATGGCGAAAGCCAGATACCTTTTGGCTGAAAAGGGAAAACGCTCGGCCCATACACTTTTTCATTCAATGTTCCACTGATCACGAGTGCCTGGTCACGGACCTGTTCGGCAGAAAGTCTCACTCTGGGGCCACGTTCGTAAAATTTATCAAAGGGATCTTTTTCCTGATCTTCCTTAGTCAGTTTCGAATCCTGCCTGTAGGTCGCCGACTCAACCATTTCTTTGATCATGGTTTTGAGACTCCAGTGATCGTCGTTCATCAGTTGCCACGAGAGAAAGTCCAAAAGTTCACGGTGTGTTGGTTGGACGCCCTGAGTACCCAGGTCCTCGAGCGTTTCTGCCAAGCCGGTACCAAAGAGTTGTTCCCACAAGCGGTTTATGATTGTTCTTGAAACCAGCGGGTTTTTCTTATCGACAAGCCACATCGCCATTCCAAGGCGGTTGTGCGGCGCATTTTTTGGAAGCGGATTGAGCGCATGGGGCACGTCCGGCTGAACAAACTCGCCTTTGACCAGCCAATTGCCGCGTTCAAATACATTGGAAACACGGTGCATGAATGGCGGGTTGTCCATCATCACGGGAGTCGTTGGAACATTCGCCCGGATCAGCTTTTCGTAAGATTCTTTAATGGCCCGATAACCCGGTTTGTCTTTCCCCGGGAATTCTTCGGTGAAATAAAGCCAATCCAGCATTGCGCCGTTGTCAGTCGGCTTTTTCAGCTTAGTGCTGCTGTAAGTAAAAAATAAATCATGCGTGCCTTCCGAAGCGGCGAGCGGCGTCTCGGCAATTTGCCAGTCGTCGCCTTTCGCCGTGTCCAATCGAATCTTGGCAAGCAATGGCCCTTCGGGGTTGTCACGGTGAATCTGCCAATCCCCGTCGTTGACATAAGCCTGGAACCGATAAATAAGACGGTTTCGATTATCCAAGTCTACGTGCCTCAGCCTGCAGACAGCATGATCACGGAAAGCCGCCCACTTGGTGTCCGCCAGTTCACTATTGGTAAAGCTGTCGCAATTAAGGGAGTTGTAAGAAGGCTGCCAGGTCTTTAAGAAAGTATAGGCCTGTTTCGCTTTTTCGGTCGAAACGTTGGCGCTAAGCCAGCTGACGACGCGGTTGAGCGCCTGTAACGCCGAATCATTGTAGCTTCTGAAAAGCGGGTAATCACCATAGGAGTCTTCATCACGGGTGTCATTGAAAAAGGCCATGAACTTGTAGTATTCGTCATGCGTGAAGGGGTCATAGGGATGACTATGGCATTGCACGCAGGCGAATGTTGTTCCCAATATCGCTTCCCAGGTCGTATTGACGCGGTCAAGAACAGCTGCTGTCCTAAACTCCTCGTTGTCTGTACCTCCTTCATCATTGGTCATCGTATTGCGATGAAAAGCAGTGGCGATATATTGCGCGTCTGACGGGTTCGGAAGAAGATCACCGGCAATCTGGTCAATGAGAAACTGGTCATAGGGTTCATTTTTATTAAACGCATGGATCAACCAGTCACGGTAGCGCCATATACTGCGGCTGTCATCGCGTTCATAGCCCTTTGTATCGGCATAACGTGCAAGATCGAGCCACATGGATGCCCAATGTTCACCATAATGTGGCGACGCAAGGAGCGAATCGACGAGAACGTTGTAAGCATTCTCATTACCATCCTGCAAATATTTTTTTGCGAGGCTTTCGGGAGCGGGCATTCCAATCAGGTCGAGGCTCACTCTTCTCAATAGGGTGGCCTTGTCTGCCTCTGGTGAATGCGTGAGCTTTTCCTGGTTTAGTTTATCAGCAATGAAATAATCAATATCATTTTTGACCCAGTCAATTTTTTTTGCGGGAATTAATCCGAACAGGGACGATGCTGGTTTCGGAACCTCGACAGGCTGCACCGCAACATATGCCCAATGGTCTCCCCAGGGAGCACCTTCCCTGATCCATTTCTTCAGCATGCTGATCTCTTCTTCGCTAAGCCGTTCATGCTTGTATGGCATGCGTTCTTCCGGGTCTTTTAGTGTCAAGCGACGAATCATTTCACTATGGTCGGGATCGCCAGGAATGATGGCAGGCTTGCCGGATTCATTCTTCATCAACGCCTCAGAGCGGAACAGTAAGCTAAAGCCGGCCTTACGCCGCACCCCGCCATGGCAAGTGATGCATTTTTTGTTGAAGATGGGCTTTACCTGCGTGTTGAAGTCGACGGACTTTTGGCCTGCGGTTAAATAGTAGACTCCAATGGCCGCCGAAATAAACAGGATGATTAAAAATATTTTACTCCTCAGAACTGGCATCGACCGCAAGCAATTTTTATCAAGCGTACAAATCGCAATCATACCTGCTTACACGCAGGCATTTTCACCGAACGGCGCAACCATCGCTTCTCGACAGGATCTCCGGAGCTGCCCGTCCCTGTTGAATGATTATGTAGTCCTATCTCTAGGAAGTTTTTGGCTGCGTTGAGACCCCGATCATGAAAGGTACCACAATTTTCGCAAATCCACTCTGTGTCACTCAAGGTCAGTTCTTTATATGCTGACCCACACTCACTGCACCTTTCGCTTGACGGTTCAAAACGGCCCATACCAATCGCATTTTTATTTTAGCTGGCGCACAAATTCTGCAAATCCAACATCTGAAATGGCTTGACTTAGTTTTCTGTTTTTGAACATACCGGCAACATGTAAATCTTCCACCACGATGCTGTTCACTTGGCTGTCATGAGTCAACTCGTGCGTGATTTTGTGTATTTGATCTGCAAGCTGGTTTGTTATTTTTTCTTGCAATCTGGCCAAACATTTTACTGATTTTCGGTTGTTGCTTCCTTTTTTCTTTCCGGATCTCCTTCGGCAAGCCATTTTAACCTGGGCAAACTGTTTTTCAGGTGCGCCGGCAATTCCGGTAAAAGCGTTAAGGGTAGATTGAAGGTCTATTTACGATTGGTCGCCGAAGGGCGTTTATCCGTCCTGAATAATTCAATATTCCTTGATTTAATCACATCATGCGATTTTCCCCGGTCAGGTGGAAATTCTGTCCATTATAAATCTAAATAAGGCGTTCGCGAGAAGGGACGCGGCCAAAATGCGTTTTATAAAGATTAGTAAAACTTGCGAGGCTTTCAAAACCGATAGATTGGGAGACATCTTTGACCGAACAATTGCCTGTGAGCAGCAGTTGCCGTGCCTTATCCAGGCGAATTCTGGTCAGGTATTGATGTGGAGTGAGCCCATTTGCCGATTTGAAGATCTTAATAAAGTGGAACTTGTTCAAGCAGGCCGTCACAGCTATTTCTTCAACACCCAGCCTGCGGTCAAAATTATCATGCATAAAGGCCTTTCCAATCATGACCCTGCGAAAAAGTTCTTCGCGGGTCGATTGACGGATCGCCGGCAGCCCGTTCGCTTTTTTGCATTCCTTAGCGACCTGCGTCAGCAGGGATTCGGCGAAATCATAGTAAAATTCGTCTTCACTTTCAAATCGCCCAACATGTTTGAGGGTTTTGAGCTTCGTTGTTAATGCTTCGCAGTAGTCAAATGGAATGGACGGTATGAGAGGTTTACCCGTGCATACCCGTTTAGGATTCTCAAGCAGGGCAGCCGGCGAATCATATATGCATGCCGCAACCTCATCGATTAAAAATGGCGAGAACATGATAAAAACGGTTTCAATGGGTTCTTTGCCACGAAAGGTTATTTCCAGGTTGTCCCCTTTGTTGAGAAAATAAAAGAAATGCTCTGAAATGGAGACGTGCTGCTTGTTCAAAAGATAATTCCCGGCACTCTTGAAATTAGCGAGGAACAGGTAAGGTGTATCATGCTTGGGATAATTGTAAGCCGTCGATGAACTCGCCCAAATTACTGTATTCCTATCGTTGCTTGATCCGCAGTCGAAACCCTCGGGATTTGGAAGTTCTTTTATCACCATCTGTCGAGATTGAATTAAATCAGCACGCGATCAATCGCAAATTATCTGATATAATCACGTAAGCAAAATGCAAGAATCGGCATCATCTTTCAGTTTTCAGATATTTATTGATTGCGTCACGCCAGTCCTCCAGTCGGCGACTATATACCTTCTTCAATAAATGATGCGAAATCTCATTTCCGTCAGAATCAAGGCCGGTGAAGGTATACTTAATCGTCGCGGCCGTTTTGCCTCCCGCAATGCTCCTGCAATTGATATCGAGAATGACAACGCGGTTCGTCGAATATATGAAATACTGGGCTTCGTGCGAGGCCATGTCAAACTTTGTTACGGTCCAAATCATGTCGGGTTCCCCGGGAACATGGCCAGCTGTTTGAAATGTTGTTCCTTTTTGCATTACTTCTGTTTGGGGATAAATGACTTTTGGACTCCAACCCGCTGCCCATTTTCTTTCTTCAAACGCGCCAAAAAGCGGAAAGACGTTGTCTATTCGCGCATCCAATTCAATCGATGCCGAATCGCTATATTGGACAGATACGAAGGATTGAGCTTTCACGCTGGAAAAATTCTGTGATGAGGCCATTGTATAAATTAAAGATGCCATCATGATTTTTTTCATGCGCCAAATCTAATAACGCGCATCTGTAAGGATTTATCGAAAGTTGGCAATTTGCCGGAGATATTCACCAACTGGTCATTTGGAAATTGCCTAATTTGTCGGATATGGGCCAAGTAAGAATCCATCAGTTGTCTTCCAACCCATCGGAGAAATCGCGATTCCGGAAATACTGGCCGTTGATCACTGTGCTGGCATTAATAAAATTTATCCTTGCCTATATCTTACAGGACCGCACTTACGAACCTCATCGCGATGAATTCTTATATATGATTGAAGCGCATCATATGGCATGGGGCTACCTCGAAGTGCCTCCTATGATGTCTGGACTCGCGTGGCTCGCTGAGCGGATGGGCGGCACCTTTTTTTGGATCAAGTTCTGGCCTTCAATATTCGGATCGATTACCTATTTGCTAGTCGCGAGATTAATTGTCATGTTTGGCGGCAGAGCCTTCGCCTTGCTGCTTGGCTTCTTTCCATTCATTTTCGGCTATTATCTCCATGTGCACTTCATGTTCCAACCCAATTTTCTCGAGGTTTTTTTCTGGACCTGGATGGGATACGGGCTAATATCTTATTGCCACACGGGCCGGGTCTCGGGGCTCTACATTTTTGGGATTGCCTTTGGTTTGGGGATGATGAGCAAATATTCAGTTTCTTTTTTCGGGATAAGCCTGCTTTTCGGTTTGGCAGTTACTTCTGCAAGGATCGTTTTTACATCAAGACATTTCTATTTTGCGCTGGCAATCGGGCTCATTATTTTCCTGCCCAACTTTTTCTGGCAATTTGAACACGGATTCCCGATCGTCTACCACATGCGTGAACTCCGGAGACAGCAATTACAGAATATAAGCCAGGCGGGTTTTCTAAAAGACCAGCTTCTCTACAACCTTCCGTGCATTTATACCTGGGTTGCTGGCTTTTACCGGACCTTGTTCGCACCTGCGGGCAGGCGGTTTAGATTTGTCGGTATTGCCGTTGCAGCCGCCTTGGGAATACTGCTGCTCGCACAGGGCAAAAGCTATTATGGGATGGGCGCCTACCCGTTGCTGTTCGCATTCGGCGCCTGCCAAATAGAGGCGTGGACTCAAAGCAAATACCGATGGGTCAGGATACCCGCGATCGCTTTTATCGCTTTAGCCGGATGTTTTATTGATTCAGTAGCCCTTCCGATGTTGCCTCCCGGGAAACTGGCGAATTATTATGCAACGAACGGGCTTTTCAGGAAGATGGGCTTTTTGCGTTGGGAGGACCAGGCCGACCACCCCTTGCCGCAGGACTATGCAGATATGCTCTCCTGGAGGGAGATGACAGCCAAAGTGGCTTCAGTGTATAAATCCCTGGATTCCACGGAGCGGAAATATACTGCGCTCGACACTGATAATTACGGTGAGGCCGGAGCCGTGAACTTTTATGGCCCTGAGTTCGGGCTACCACCGGCCAACGGAACCGCAGCCAATTTCTTGCTGTGGATTTCACCCACGCTATACCAAGCCAATCGGGTCATACTGGTCACCGATTACAAGGAGATCATGAATTCCAAGTTTGTACATGGTTTCCAATCGGCTGCAATCCGCGACAGTATCAGCAATCCGCTCGCCCGCGAGTTTCGTACTTATATCCTTCTGCTTGAAAGACCAAGCAATTCATTTAGGCTAAGTTGGCAGGCAGACCATCAATCGCAACGCAAAAAAACTTCGATCTTTGAATGATCAGTCATTTTAAATTATTCCTCCCATTTGCGGATCGCTTTGGGAAGAAGCTCCTGTTTCGACATGACCAGCGTAGCGTATGGCGAAAGTTTCATTGCCGCGAATACGTACGGTAAAATCATACCAGCCATCCTGCTTGCTGCAATCAAGGGAAACGATCTGGCTTTTGGCAATGGTCCTTGAAATCTTGGCCGTCTTATACGAATTGTCAGTGATTTCGACGACGATCGGTCCTGAATTTTCGGAGACAGCCTGCAAATCAATATTGCCGGTGATTTTTTTCCCGTTTGCCTGGTATTTGGCGGAAAAATAAACCTGGGGATCATGTTCGTCGCCCCTGAACTCGCGGAAAAACCCATTTGGGCCATGAACAATGAGATGATATTTGCCGGCTGGGAAATCCTGCAAAGGCCATTGTTCTTTCAGCTCATCACCTGCGGTTATACCAAATGACCACAAACGAATGCCATCGCCTTGATTCTTGCCGGGCGCATAAACGGCGAAAGGCGACCCTGCGGCGCGCACCCCAAATACGTCATTTGCTGCCTTGAGCCTGACCGAAAATGTTTTTTTGTCATCGTTTAGCCTTCCGTCAACATATAGCTCATACGGAATCGAGCAGGATGGCCTGACGCCCTTTTCCTGGACAGGCATCAATCCGGATGACGACGGTGAGTGATTAATCGCTTCAATATCTGCCGCCGAAAGTTTACGAAAATTATCCGGGGGGTTTTTGAATTTCGCTTTGTGTACGCCTTCAATGAACGCGTCTTTAGCGACAAAGGGAAGATCCTTTGGCTTTTCGCCGTTATCAGCTCGAAAAACCGAACTGAGATCACCACAGATCGTCCTGCGCCACTGGCTGATATTTGGCTCCTCTATTTTCTTATCATATTTATTTGACAGAAAATGTTCAAGGAATTGCAGAGTGGAAGTATGGTCGAAGATTTGCGAATTGACATACCCACCTCGCGACCATGGTGAAGCGATCACTAACGGTACCCTGTATCCCAAGCCTATCGAACCGGGGGAATCCTGTGGAAGTCTCACATGCTCCACGCTGGTATCTATCCCCGATGATGCTTTCCCCGTCTGCGCGTCCTGCGGGTCGGGAGCGATGAATGGGGGAATATGATCAAAATAACCATCGTTTTCGTCGTAAGCAAGTATGAAGATTGTTTTTTTCCATACCTCCGGGTTATGCGTAAGAATGTCCATGGTTTCGGAGAGATACCATGAGCCGAACCATGGTGCGCTTGGGTGATCTGAAAAATATTCAGGTGCAACCAGCCAGGAAACGGTTGGAAGTTTGCCTGAATCCACGTCCTGGCGGAATCGGTGGAATATATCTCCTTTTGGAATATTGATTGACCGCTGTTCGCTTCCGTCCGTGTATTGCAAATGTTCAAGCTTGTGTTGGTCCGGATCATCCGAGTTCACGTCAAAGGCTTTGTGGTGAATCGTTTTATGAAATTCATTCAGCCGGGCATATTTCTCTTTGGTGAAAATTTCGCGATCAGCTTTTGCAGCAGTTAACGACTGTTGTTTTTCCGCCAGCACCTTTTCGGCATCTTCTTTTTCTTTCCCTTCGGCTATTGTGGGGATTTTTGCCTGCAGGTTTTTGATGTCTATTGTTAACTGCTCAATTTTCTTTGGCAGGTAATCGAGGTAACGCGAAGAGAGCTTGACATTGTATTGTTTAAAATACTCGAGCGGGTTATCACCAAAATTTCCAAGCCATACATCTTCTTCTTCAGTGAATCCACCGTCGACGGCGAGTTCGTTCTGGTAGACTTTCCAGCTTATCCCGTTTTGTTCCAGTCTTTCCGGAAAGGTTGGCCACTCGACACCGCGTTCCACATCGTCGTTCTGGACATATGGACGGGCCGATTCATGGAGCTTTTCGCGAACGTTTCCTGCCCAAAAGTAGAGCCTGTTGGGATCAGTGCCGGTGAGGGACGAGCAGAAATTCTGGTCGCAAACGGTAAAAGCATCCGCAAGGGCGTAATAAAAGGGAATATCTTCACGCGTGTAGTAACCCATTGTCAGCGGCATATCTGCATAATCGTCGGACTTCTTTGCTTCGATCCAGTTATCATAGTTACCATCGTTCCGCGCATCCATCTGGCTTTTACGACCATGTGGGAGAGAGCCCATCCAGGTGATCTTCGTATCTTTTATGTCGAGGCGGAAAGGGCAGTAAGTCGCACCGGCTTTATTGGTTTGGAGCCACGCAATATTCTTCCCGGGCAATCTAAGGGCTTTCGGGTCATTGAAACCGCGAACTCCGCGCAGCGTACCGTAGGCATGATCGAAGGAGCGGTTCTCCTGCATCAGGATAACAATATATTCTGCATCCAGATAGGAGCTGCCAGGCGCCGGTTCGATCGCAAGTGCCCGCTGAATAGAGTGAGGCATGAATTGGGATACGCCCAATGCGCCGGAAGCAAGCAGTGTTTTTTTTAAGAAATTTCGTCGGGTATCCATATGTCTGCGGGATTCATGATTTCCCGAAAGTAAATGTAAAATTACGCCGATCAAATAAAGCGCTGCCCATATTAACTTACAGCTAATTATTCCACGCTGTACCAGGTGTATCCATTCGCCGGGATCGATGCATCTAATTCCAAGCTGTAATCTCGATCAAGCTGGTAAATTTTGCCTCTCTCGCCTTCCGGTTTAATTGTTGCGCTTGTTTTCAGGCCTGTGTAATACAACGGAATTTTGATTTTCCGGGCAATGGGTTGTGACGTCGGGTTGAAAAGCATGATCATCGCCTTTAACCGCCCGCGAGGATCAACGTGCATGAACCCGTCCCAGTCGCGGCCGTCGGCGCGGCGCAGATGGATGATGTCCGCATTGAGGATGTCGCGGTATTCCTTATACCAGGCAACCACGGTTGCAACTGTCTTTTCAGTCTTGTCCTTATCGAAAAGCCGAGGGCCGCGATAGCATGCCTGAACACCGGCACCATAATATTGCATCATGAGTTGCCTGTAATCGTCGAGGTGTTCTGACAGCGGCTCGAGTACTGCCTCGGGACCGCCTCCCTGGTATTTCGTCAGAGGCACAAAGCCCCAGCTCATCGAAGGCGTCTTTTCCCAAAGGCCGTCAAAGATATTCTGACGGTTAAGGATTTTTTGATCCTCGCGCGGAAGAGAAAAATTGACTTCGCGATAGCCGATCGCGATCTTATTCGTGCCGTCCAGAAAATACCAGTCGGGCGCGTTAACATAAATTCCATGCTCGCTGCACCAGTGATAAAAGCCTTTTTCTAGCTCCATCTGTTTCCACTGGCTGTCATCGAGGTTTTTGTGACCAGGATGGGTCGTCGATGCGCAGACATCGCCCGGATAAGGGCCGTCATTTTCGAGAATATCGAAGGCGGCGTGCGAGAGGAAATATTTTAGTTTGCCGAGATATGCAAGACCCCACCGGCTGCCGAGGCAAGGTGCGTTGCCAAAAAACGCAGCGACATCAGGTTTCCCCGACACCGGATCGATGACATCATCCGAATCACTGATCTTCCTGGAACTGAATAATGAATAACCCCCGATCAGGATATGACGATTGTGCGCATACTCGCTTAGCGATTTCCATTTGCGAACATTTTCTGCGGAAGTATCCTCGATATTGCAATGACTTCCAAAACTCAAGATAAGCGCCTCATAGCCTGTTTTCGCGCATTGATCGATTGCTGTCCGAACCTCATCGTCATTCTTGCTGACCAGGTGCATAAAAATGGGATTCTCCGTTGTCCATGGTGCTAGCACGCGGTACATTCTGCGAATCGCGAGGCCTCTTCGCTCCCTGTCATAACTGTCCATGAGCAGTTCGCAAGTTCTCGGCGAGCGGAATGCTTCACCAGGCGAGACTTCAACGCCCGTCACTTTTTCAGGATAAACTTCGAGGAGGCAGGGAGTCTAGTAACTATAGTTTACATGGGAAGTATAAACAGTATCGGTCTTCCAGTGCGTAGTCTGGTCGCTGATGTCATATCGCATGGCATTGTTGAAAGCATAGTTTGTCTCAACATAAATACCGTGCTGCTTTTTCATCTGTTCCGGGGTACCGACAACCGCGCTCTCTTCTTCGACCAGCGCCAGTTCTTCATTGACGACGCGGTTCACCGTAATTGAATGGTTCGATTTATTTTCGACGGAAACCCACTTGATCATAAGCGGTATGCCGTCGTAAAGTTCATAGTGAACAGATACCACAATGTCATGCATTACAGGCACCGATGATCTGAATTCCATAACAAGCATTTTTCCGGTTGGCTGCCTTGGGTTTGAGGCCCAGGTCGACTGTTTCCATGAAATAAAAGGCTGAAGCTCGCCAGTCATCGTCGTATCGAGAGTAAAATCAGCAGTGTCAGCGTGAAATTGATTTATCCAGGACGGCAGCAGGTAAGCATTTTCAGTCTGGCCATGGAGGCCGCCTATTGCATATTCGATACCGTTGATAATGACTTTCGCCTCAGGCTTGATTGCACGAAGAAGTTGTTGCCCATTTGAGAGATTGCGGTAATCTGTGCAGGCAGCGTTAGGGCTTATTCGAAATGCTCTTCTGACCAGGCCATTGTCAAGAACAATCTCGCTTTTATCAGCAGATCTTGCGACCTTGGCGCCGTAGGATGAATTTTCGATCAGCCAATCAGGTTGCGAATAAATTTTGGTGGCAGAAACCGCAAGTAAAAAAAACCAACTCGCCCGTCTGAACATTGCTTTTTAAATCAGTTAGGGATGAGAAAATAACCAGGCCGCAGGGATATCCTGCCTCTTACCCTGACCAGTCGCACATTGCAGGGAAAGACCTGACTGGCCGCTCGCCTGAATGAACGAAAGTTTAAATGAATGATACCCTTTTTTCAAAGCCTCCATGCCGGCAAATGCTTCTTCATCTCCGTGTAACCCGTCATTGTCGATGATTTTTTTTCCGTCAACCCACAAGACGCTGCCATCATCAGACTTCAGATAGAAGTGATACAAGGCATCGTGTGGAATCTTAATAAAACCTTCATAAACCAGGCCGGTATTTTCGCTTCGCAAGGTGTCTTGGATCGAAATGGAAGTGGCGGTGGCTACTACAGCGGCGCTAGCTTTATCAATATCGTTGACTGTTGTCGGGGAATTCAACGCATATTTTCTCAGTTTGAGGCCCTTGTGAAGGCTCCCGGCTGGTTCCGGATCCTTCCACGAATAGACTTCAAGAGATGACGTGGCAACATTTCCGGGCATTTTGCCCGCAACGAAAGCGCGGGCAGAAAGTTTCGACGACTCGTCCACTGTAAATGGTTTGGCGTAAAGCGTCGAATGCTCATCAGGAACGGAGCCATCCAGCGTGTATCGAATCTCTGTGCCCGGTCCCGAACTTAAAGTCACTTCAGGCTTCAGTGAATTCCCGATGTAATCGATCGAAAAATTGGTCGCGGGCGCAAAGGCGCCCACGTTATTTATTTTAATGACAAATGCGTACTGGCTCCTGATCCTGTTTGGGTCGAATCCGGGAAGCTGGATCACGAGGTCGTTTCCCTCCTGATGCCAAGAGAGCGCGTCATGGGTTTCGAGTAGTTCCATTTTCGTATTAGCCGGCAACAGCAAATCATGAATCGTAAACTTGCGTCCGGAAGGGTATTTCGGAAGAAGTACATAAAGATTGTTGCTCGCCGGGTTGTATGTAAAAAAGCATTCTTTCACGGCGTATCCCGGGTCGGGATCAATGGTGAGCTTGAGAAGCAGGTCACCGCTACTGTTCTTCGGCTTATAATTCCTATTACCTTCACCCCACTGCGACGCGGATCTCCATGCAGCCGTGTTGTAGATCGCTTCATTGTTTATTTTCATCCAGTCTCCGATTTGCAACAGGCGCTCCTGCATAATCGGCGGAATCTTCCCGTGCTCGTCCGGTCCTATGTCGAGCAGAAAATTTCCTCCTCGGCTCACTTTATCAATTAATTGTAGAACAAGCGACTGGGCGGAGTTGTAATCCCATGCATCTTCCTCACGGTTATAGCCATACGAAAATCCCATCCCTCGATTTTCTTCCCAGTAATGGTTGGCAAAACTCAGCTCGGGCTGGTACTCAGGCGTAAATACTTCTCCATGATGGAACCTGACGCCGCTTCCCCAGCGGTCATACGTTACGACCTTGTCTTTCACCGGGCTTTCATTATAAAGCCAGGCAAGGAATTGGCAGGATTTCCAAAGCGTGTCAGATGCGTCCCAGTCACCGTCGGTCCAAAAAACATCGGGTTTATATGTATTGACGAGGTCCTTCATCTGGGGCCACATATGATCGCTGACATATTTTTCCCTGTTTTTAAGCCACAAAGGGTTGAACCATTCATAAAGCGAATAATACATGCCGGCATGAACCGAAGTTTTCCTGATTGCGGTGAAGAGGTCACCCAGCAGGTCGCGGTGGGGTCCGGCATCCACCGAATTCCACGCGAATCCCCAATCCCGACTGGCGTCTTTGCTCGGCCAGTTGCAAAAGCCGTCGTGGTGCTTGGACGTAAGAACAACATATTTTGCTCCGGATGCCTCAATGACTCGTGCCCATTCATCGGGATTGTACAGCTCGGCCTTAAAATCGTTCGCGAGATCATAGTAGGTCCGGTTCCCGAATTTTTCTTTGTGAAAGCGAAGCCTTGCAGTGTCGCCATGCATCAGTCCGTATTGGTACCATTCAGCATAGCTTCCTTTTTCGCAATACGCGGGCACCGAATATACGCCCCAGTGGATAAAAATGCCAAACTTGCCATTCCTGTACCATTCCGGAATTGGCCTGGTATCAAGGTTTTTCCAGTTGGGCTCGTAAGTTTGAGCGATAGAAGCAACTGAAATCAATAACGCGACAGCGACAAGAAGTTTTTTCATGACAAGCAGTTTTAGAAATTCATCACATGCCGTGATGACCTACAAACCTATTACAAATCGATGAATCAGTAGCTGCTCTTTAATTCTCAGCCTGACGGGTAAGCAGTGTATTGATTCTCCCGTCGTTAAGCGTATGCAGGAATTCGCAATCGGCCGCATCGCACTCGGCACCAGCTCCCAAAAGAATCAAAATACATTCGCGCTGATGATGCATATTTCCTGCATCCGGGTCTTTTAAAATGTGGACCGCCCAGCTTAAAGGTGTGCCATGGTAAGTCTTATCGCGCTGATTAATGTTGGCGCCATTTTTTACCAGTTTTTCGACGAGCTGATCGCGCCCGCAAAATGAAGCCCAGTGCAAAGCTGTCGCACCATCCCGCGGATCCGCATAGAAGATGTCGGCCCCGGAGTCGATATAAAATATACCAAGTTTTTCGGCGTGAAGGCTAGATGCAGCGATCAGGGGCGTATTGAGATCGCCTGAAGATTTGTAGCCGTCGACATTTGAACCGTGCTCTAACAAAATTCTCGCGACCTCTATTGCCTCTTCATCCGATATCTTTCCCGCAAATACGGCATCGCACAACCGGTGCAGGGGGTGACCTTTGTATGGTCCGGTATCGCCAAGCCCGACGCCTTCGTTGGAAAGTGATGGATTGGCGTCGAGCGCTTTCCTTATTTTGTCCAGGTTCCTTTCTTTGAATAATTGAAAAAGTGATTCTGTCATTCCTCAAAATTAGTCATAGATGTGGTCCAGCCCGTTCAAAATTCATTTTTCACCCTGCCTTGAATTGGGTAAACTTGCCGAAATTTCAGCCCATGGAATACAGGACAGAAAAAGACACGATGGGAGAAGTGAAAGTGCCCGCAGATGCATACTATGGAGCCCAGACCCAACGAAGCATCGACAATTTCAGAATTGCCCAGGACATAAACAGGATGCCGAAGGAAATAATCCGTGCGTTCGCTTATCTAAAAAAGGCTGCTGCTCTTACTAACCTGCAGGCGGGCGTGCTGTCGCAGGAAAAGTCCGACCTGATCGGGAAGGTAGCCGATGAGATCATTGGGGGAAAACTCGATCAGGCATTCCCGCTGGTTGTTTGGCAAACCGGCAGCGGAACGCAAAGCAATATGAATGTCAACGAAGTGATCGCTTATCGCGGTCATGTCCTTGCGGGCGGCAAATTGACGGACAAGGAAAAGACCTTGCATCCCAACGACGATGTGAATAAATCCCAGTCCTCCAACGATACTTTCCCGACGGCTATGCATATCGCGGCTTACAAGATGCTGATGGAAACGACTATTCCAGGCATTACCAGGTTGCGCGATACGCTCTCGGCGAAAAGCAAGGCCTTTATGAAAGTCGTAAAGATTGGCAGGACACATTTCATGGATGCCACGCCATTGACGCTCGGGCAGGAATTTAGCGGATACGCTTCGCAGCTCGAACACGGTCTCAGGGCCATCAGGAACTCGCTGCCACACCTTTCTGAGCTTGCTCTCGGGGGAACAGCTGTAGGAACCGGTATCAACACGCCTGAAAATTATGCCGTCAATGTGGCTGAAAATATCGCAAGGCTGACGGGACTCCCATTTGTCAGCGCTGAGAATAAATTCGAAGCATTGGCCGCTCACGACGCCATTGTGGAGGCACACGGTGCGCTAAAGACTGTGGCAGTCAGCCTGATGAAGATCGCCAATGATATCCGCATGCTTTCCTCCGGGCCGCGCAGTGGCATCGGTGAAATTTTTATCCCGGATAACGAGCCAGGCTCTTCAATTATGCCTGGGAAAGTCAATCCGACGCAGTGCGAGGCGCTGACGATGATCGCAGCCCAGGTGTTAGGGAACGACGTGACCATAAACATCGCTGGCGCCACGGGTCATTTCGAACTTAACGTATTTAAACCCGTCATGATCTATAATTTCCTGCACAGCGCAAGGCTTATCGGCGATGGATGTGTTTCCTTTAATGACAAATGCGCAGCGGGCATCGAGCCCATCCAGGATAATATCAGCAAACATGTCAATAACTCCCTCATGCTGGTAACGGCACTGAACACCAAGATCGGCTATTATAAAGCAGCGGAGATTGCGCAAAAGGCGCATAAGGAGGGGACCACGCTAAGGGAAATGGCGGTTAAGCTGGGCTATGTTACGCCGGAGCAATTTGATGAATGGGTCGTCCCCGCAAACATGGTTGGAAAATTGTCATGATGCGGTCATTACTATTGTTTCAATATCTCTTCGGTGTCGAGGTTCGCGCCATAGCCGTTGTAAAGCCTGAAGATGTAGACGCCATTCGGGAAATTCCCAACGTCCATCGTAAAGCTGTCGTCACTCGTCACTTTTACCATCATCAATCTGCCAGATACGTCAAATAACTGCGCGGTGAGTGGTTTGTGGGAACCCGAAGCGCTCAATATTTTCAATGTTTTGGTCACCGGGTTTGGAAATACGAGGACCGAGGTACGGTTATTTACCGGATTTTGTACTGGTGTATATGGCTCTAATGCGAGGGTTTTGATAAAGATCATCCGCAGGATGAACCCTGGGTTAGTGACATTGACAGTTGTGCCGCTGAATCCTCCCGTAGGACCTGACGTTGATCCCGTGCTGTCGATTGCAAGAAATAAGGTATCGCCCGTGGGCGAAATCGCGATATTTCTTATGCGGTAGCCATGCAGGTACGGAATAGTGTCTGTGATCTGCGGGGTGCTCGTCGAGTCAATCCCGCTGCCATCCGGTTTTAGTTTTAACCGGTACATCCCCAGTTTGAGCGAAGTCACGAGCAGGGAATTGTTCCAGCCGGGGATAGCACCAGCGCCGTAGTAGTCAATGCTCGACGGTGCAATGGTCGGCCAGGTGTAATTGCTCACGCTGCTTGAGGGAACACTAAGACCGTCGACGTTAAAAAAAGAAAAGATCGGTTCTGTTACCGTGTGTGTCTGGCAGAAGCTATGCTCATTCACCACGAGCTTGTTGGCGAGATAATCGTTATTTGGATTAGCGTCCGTGTCGTTGTAATTGTCATCGCACATGCCCGCGACTTTTGGCCATCCATAGTTGTGACCTTTTTCAATAATATTTACTTCGTCATCTGATTTATCTCCATGCTCTGAATTATAAAGTATCCAATTGCCATTGACCTGCGCCCAAACAAGTCCCTGGCTGTTTCGGTGCCCATAAGAATAGACGGCCGTTCGAAAACCCGTGATCGAACTGATAAATGGATTACTATTGGGGATCCACTGGTTGTAGGGGTCAAGCGGATTGGAAGCATCGCCATCCTGTTCGGTATTTAGTCTCAACACCTTGCCTTCATAAATGTCGGAGTCCTGCGCATTGTTGATACGCGAAGCATTGTTAAACTGGCCAGCGCCCATGTCACCGATGGTATAGTACAAATAATAATTGCCGTCAGACTCTGCGCCAGTGGGGCTGACTTTCAATCGGCCTGAATTGTGGTCGTTACTACCGTCCAGGCCATCAAGCATGACCTGCATCGAACCAAGCGTCCCTGTTGCGAAGTTGTACGTGTAACGTAAGACCTTAGACTTATAGAAACAAGGATGCCCATCATTACTGGTCCCATTACAAAGATTGTTGTTGGTGCTCAGGCTTCCGCTGTCGGAAACGATTGTTGGTTCGCCGGTCGTGTTGTTCAGGTGATATACCATTACTATATATACATATGGCTTCCCGTTCATAAACAAGGGATGCAAGGCAAGGCCTTCGAGACCACCTTGCGGCGCCACCGCTGTGGTGCCAGTGCCGGGAATAACGGGCTTATAATAATTAAAATCTTTAATGCCGTTGAGATCGGAAACCTGTCTGTATCCTTTGTCCACGGGGTTAACCTTAAAGATCCTGTAGCCATGAGCTTCGGTAACCCAAAGCGAGTCGTCGGGACCATAAGTAATTTCCCATGGAAAGCTCATCCCATACCAGTTGTTCGCGGGTTGGCAATTACACGTTCCTTTGTTTTTCGCGGCCGGATATAATGTGTCGATGAGAAAAACCTGGTTGTTATAAGTGACGGTACTTTGTGCGAGCAGATCCGGTTCCTCCTGCATAATAAGGAGCAGGCAAAAAAGCGGGATAAACTTTTTCTTAGAGGACATTGGATTAGGGTTTTAAGCCGGCAAGCGGCTATTTCGGGCACTAAAATACCCAAAAGAAACTGCGCTCAGAATAGTAAAGTTCCTAAGTAGATATTAGTGAATTTTAACTATTGCCAGCGGCTCGAATTAGCTTTAGTTTTGATTTCTACCCCATTAGTTCGTAAACCCTATGTGAACCAAAAGAAATCCATCCATGAAGACAACTTTACCTTCTATTTTTAATAGCAAGGGATTTTTGACTTTTCTGACCTGTTTTCTAATATCTCTTGCTTCTGTTGCGCAGCCGGTGAATGACCTTTGTAGCGCCGCAACACTACTAACTGAAAATTCTACCTGTAGTAATCTCAATTTACAAACGCTAAAAAGCGCTACGGCTACTGCCGGGGTGCCCGGAACCTGTGGCAACGCATTGTCCGCAGATGTGTGGTACAAATTTGTAGCCACGAACGCTTATCCCGTTATTACGATCAGCAGTCTTGGAGCAAGTCTGAAAGCTGCAACCCCTGTCATTCAGGTTTTATCAGGAACCTGCGCGGCGTTTACATCGCTGGGCTGTGTGATGGGAACGACAACAGGGACTTCGCTCGCTTTTAATACCGGCACAGCGATCGGCGGCGCGGGACTCACTGTCGGAAACACGTATTATATCAGGATTTACACCAACACGAACACGGGTGTTCCCCTCGCCTTAACATGGGGATTCAGCATTTGCGTTGCGGATGCTTCTTCTGCCGCCGCGACGGTGGACGAGGGTAAAAGTTATGTAAACGTCAGCAAGGGCACAAGCGGCGGTACCATCGAACCCTGCGACACGCTTGAAATCCGAGCGACGTTCGTCGTGCGTGCAAACACCGCCTATAATACCTCATTCACAGATAATATCCCGGTAAATACAACCTATATTCCCGGCACACTTCGCGTGCTGACCAATGAAGGAAAGATATACCAGCAATTTACCGATGCTGCCGACGGTGACGGCGGAACTATTTCCGGTAACACAGTTACGATAAATATTGGTGCGGGCGCAAACCGTACTAATGGTGGAAGCGTCCTCAACACGAGCAAACCGAGTTTTTATGGCGGCACCTGTATCATGATCGCGTCATACCGCGTACAGGTAAACTGTTCGATTCCTTATGGAACGGCAGTGCCTGTTGGATACGGTCAGTTCCGTTATACCAATGCGGCCGGCGTCGTGAGCACGATTTCATTCGGCGCCGATACGATCATGGCTTACAAGAATTATGGAATATGTGCAAACACGGTCGGAACGAACGCCATCATTTCTGAATTCGGCGGTACTTTTGGTTCCGGATCTGTAAAGGATAGGGCTGCGTCCAGTAAAGTACCTTCGAACTATACCTACGCAACTTTTTCAAGCACGGCCGGCATGCCGAATGACTATTATTATGGTGTATCCAATAACACAAGTGGCGGAACAACGGCCGCAACAGGTTATTCGACTTTAAATACGTGGGCGTTTCCCGATAATTCGCAGGCGCCATCCCATCGTATATTCAGCGTATGGGATATTATCGGCGACCATACCGGTGCGGCTAGCCCGCTTCTCGGAAACCCGGCCACCGACGACAACAGTGGTGTCACGGGCGGATACATGGTGGTGATCAACTCGTCCTACAGAACCGACACAGCTTTTCTTGACACCGTTTACAATCTTTGTCCCAACACATACTACCAGTATGCAGCCTGGTTCAGAAATATGTGTTCCAAATGTGGCTGCGACTCCAATGGTACCGGCGCGACGAGTGCAGGCTACATACCGACCGGCGCTGGCGACTCATCAGGTGTGCGTCCAAACCTGACATTTGCCATCAACGGATACGACTACTATACCACCGGTGATATGCCGCATACGGGTCAATGGGTGCAGAAAGGATTTACCTACCTGACAGGGCCAACGCAAACAAGCATGATCATTTATATCCGCAATAATGCTCCCGGTGGCGGCGGTAACGACTGGGCGATCGATGATATCGGGGTAGCGACCTGCTCGCCCAATATGCTTCTTACGCCCGACAAGCCCGATACACTTTGTCTCGGTGCCGACGACACGGTGAGGTTCCAGGTAAATTCATACTTTAATAACTATGTGCAGTGGCAGCTTCAGCAAAGTGTGAACGGCGGTTCGACCTGGTCTTCGCCAGGGACTGACACGACAGGGCAGGCGCCCAGCGGCTCTAGTGTCCCAGTCTACGTGGCCGCGGACAATCAATATGAGTATACAGTTTCTCGATTTTATCGATTGCTTGCCGTTGATACGAATATTCTTTACCGCATCACGGTCGCGAGCACCGTTGCGAATCTCGCCAATTCGAATTGCGCATTTTCAACTGCGACGCCAAAGCTTGTGAAAGGAGTAAACTGCATGGTTGTCCTACCGGCAACGTTCATATCATTCAAGGGACAGCTCGCGGGCGGGTTGGGTTCGCTGCAATGGATCGTTTCCAATGAATCGCCCAATACCGTGTATACGGTCGAACGCAGCACTGACATGACCAGCTTTGAAACGATTGGAACCCTGCAAGGCGATGGGGAAACTGGATTGCAGTCTACCTATGCGTTTACGGATAGTCGAAATATTGAAGGACCGACATATTACCGGATTAAGATGATTAATAACAAGCTTTATAAATACAGCACGCTTATACTCATTAGTAATTCGGCGATCGGGTTCGACTTCCGGTCTCTCGAAAATCCTTTTGTCAGTTCGGTCAATTTCCAATTGAATGTGCCGCAATCCGACCAGGCAACATTTATCATACGCGACTTGTTTGGGCGGATCATCCAGCAAAAGATCCAGGGGGTTACAGAAGGTATCAACAGCGTGACGCTATACGACCTGGATATGCTTCCCCCGGGTACCTACATCCTGCAGGTTAAATATGAAAACAATATGGTAGCCAGAAAACTGATCAAGTTTAAGCAACATTAGGATGGCCGGAGGAAATCTTAACTGACCTGCAAGGTGTCGTTGACATCGGTGGAAGTCGTAACCGTATTATGCTGCTGCTCCTGGGGATGCTTTTTGAAAAAACGGCGCTGAAATAGCAGTATAGCAATCACGCCAACCGAAATAGAAGCATCAGCTATGTTAAATACGGGGCTGAAAAACTCGAAGTCCTGTCCATGCAGAACAGGGAACCAGCCCGGATAATGCGTCCTGACAATCGGGAAATAAAGCATGTCCACTACCCGGCCATGGAGAAAGCCGGCGTATCCATGTCGCGGAAATATTCGCGCAACGTTGTCAACCGTGCTTTTTTCAAAGATGAGACCATAAATCATGCTGTCGATCAAGTTGCCCAGGGCACCGGCGAAAACCAGTGCAACGCATACAATAAATCCACGGTGATATTTTTTCCTGACAATTGACTGTATATAGAAGATCCCGAAGATCACGGCAATCATGCGAAACAAAGTGAGCGCAGTCTTGCCCCAGTCGCCTCCGAATTGCCAACCCCAGGCCATTCCTTCATTTTCGACGAAATAGATTTGAAATTTTTCGCCGATCACTTTGATCCCGTTATCATATTTCGATATCGGAGTCTCGAATGGGTACACAGTGTGGCTGATGGGCATATGGGTCTTCACCCAGATCTTCAACATTTGGTCGGCAACAATGATGATCAGGATGACAAAAAATACCGTTCTTAATTTCACTTCGCTGTTTTAGTTGGCAAATATAGCCATTTTCGGTGGTCGTTTACCGGCTTAAGCACCCTAACCTTCTCCAGTTATGTTACCAATCTAGGAGATCAAACAATCAGGAAAATGAAATTCGCACAGCGTTAGCTTATAATGCTGATGAATGCAAAAACAAGAAATAAATAGATCCCCAAAATAAGGAATCCAATCAGGATCGCGAGCTGATTTAGGAATTGCAGCGCCGCATTTCGCCTGATATGCAGGAAGCCTTTAACAATTGCGAATATTCCCAGGCAAAATGATGCTCCCCAGATTCCAAGGAGGCTAAAGAAGACAAACGATCCTAATGAGCTAATCGAGCTGGTGAATAAAACCAGCGTACAGCCGATGACGAACAGCAGGACGGCGAATGAAGAATAGCTCAGTGCCTTGCTTTTCATTTGAGGAAATATTGGGATGAAAGAATCCTCATAACCACAATTCGGCGACGCTCTGCAAAGGATATTCTTTTTACATCATTGTTTTACTATTGAAATGTTAATTATGAAATTCTTTTATCAATGGGAGCACATTTAAGTTCGGGGTTTCTGCGCCTTTACTCTTCATAGTAAACCCGTTTCACCCGTTGCGATACGCCCGTCAGGATCTCGTATGGAATTGTCTGCGCCCATTTAGCCAGCTGACTCACCGACAGGCCGCCTCCAAAGACGATGACTTCATCACCTTCTGAGACACCGTCAATCCCGGTAATATCGATCATCGTCATGTCCATGCAAACGGTTCCAATAACCGGAGCGAGCCGGCCCTTCACCAGCATTTTCCCATTCCCGTTGCCAAGGGTGCGGGGATAACCGTCTGCATAACCGATGCCGACTGTCGCGATTCGACAGTTTCCTTGCGCCTCCCATCTTCGGTTGTACCCAACCGTTACACCGCTCTCGATCTCTTTAATTTGAGCGATGGTCGATTTGAGCGTCGACACTTCTCTGAGGTCGACTGATTCAGACATCGCACTGTCTATCCCGTATAACCCAATACCAAGTCGAACCATGTCCATCTGGAATTCAGGGTAGCGGATGATTGCCGCCGAATTTGCAATATGCTTTAGAAACGGGTATGGAAGGGCTTGCTGAAGCTTGCTCGTTGCGCCCATAAAGAGCTCTGCCTGGTTGCGCGTAAAATAATCCTGTTGCGCTTCTTCACTCGCTGCCAGGTGCGTAAACACACTGCGAACAGTAAACGGCGATGCAGTGAGGCGGTCGCCGAGCAGGTCCAGTTTTTGAAGAGGAAACCCCAGCCGGTTCATTCCCGTCTCCAACTCGATGTGGACGGGAAACTGGCGAACACCCTGCTTATTCAGGAATTCCTCAAAATCTTCTAATAGGCGGAATGAATAAATCACGGGCTCAAGCTGGTATTGCAGCAACGAATCGAAGCCAGTGTGTTCAGGGTTCATCACCATCATGTGCAGGCCAATCCCCGATTTTCGCAATTCGATTGCTTCATCCGCATATGCAACACCTAACCAATCAACCTTGTGGAATTGAAGCAGGTTCGCTATTTCGAAGCTGCCGCCTCCATAGGAGAAAGCCTTGACCATGGCCATAATTTTCGTTTCCGGCCAGAGCAGCTTCTGAAATTCCTTGAGATTTCCAGCCATTGCATTCAGGTCTATTTCAAGGACTGTCTGATGAACCTGTGCAGAGAAGAGCCGGTCGATCCGTTCAAACTCAAACACGCGGGCCCCTTTGAGGAGGATGGTCTCTCCATTGAAATGCATTCGATGGAAGTTCTTGTCGAACTGTTCGACGGTTGGGAAAAACTCCGTTTCCAGGATCTGTCCGAAGGACTCACGCGCGGCGCTGATATGCTCCCCGATTCCTATGAGTCGATCTACTTTTTTTTCGTGGAGCAGACCAGCCACTTGCTGATATAGCTTTTTATCTTTTTGGCCACTCTGCAGGATGTCGGAGAGAATGACCGATCGCCTGGCGTGTTGCTGTTGTTGAAGCAGGAAGTCAAGGGCAATTCGGAGTGAGTTCAGGTCTGTGCTATAACTGTCATTGATAATGGAGCAATGGTTGATCCCACTTTTTAGTTCCAGACGCATGGCCACGGGTGAGAGGTACAAAAGCCTTTCGCGGATTTTTTCCGGCTCAACCCTCATATAAAGAAGAGTCGCGATGCAGGTACCGATATTTTGAATGGATGCGTCGTCCCTGAATGGGATATACATTGGAAATTGCTCCGCGTTATATTCAATTTCGAGGTTTGCGCCGGTTGCAGTCTTCTCTATTTTCCGCACACGAACTTTTGCATTCTTGTTCGTTCCCCAGCTAAAAACTGTAAATGAAGGACTTGCATCCAGCGATTCGGAAATTTCTTCATCGTCTCCATTATATATGAGCACCGAAGCATCTTTGAACAACCTTAACTTTTCTTCAATTTTCTGCGCCCGGTTTTTGAAACCTCCGCTGTGCGCTTCGCCGATATTCGTGAAAATGCCGATTGTGGGCTTGATAATCTTTTCAAGCTTCTTCATTTCATCCGGTTGCGAAATACCCGCCTCAAAAATGCCGAGCTCATTTGAATCGCTCATTTGCCATACGCTGAGGGGAACGCCAACCTGGGAATTGTAGCTGCGCGGGCTTCGCACGATATGGAAGTCATCCTGCAGAAGTTGATTCAGCCATTCCTTCACGATGGTTTTGCCGTTGCTGCCCGTGATGCCGATAACGGGGATATCAAATCGTGCGCGGTGAAAGGCTGCGAGTTGTTGAAGAGCGGCAAGTGGATTTTTGACCAGGAGAACGTTCGCCTGTTCGAGGTTTTTTGCATCGATGTCATGGCCGACTACAAAATTCCTCACACCACGCTGGTAAAGATCATCGACAAATTGTTCTCCGCTTCTCCTTGGGCCGGGTAGTGCAAAAAAAAGCGTCGTCGCAGGAAAAATGAGGCGACGGCTGTCGGTGAGGAGGTGATCTATTGGGGAGTCCTGGTAAAAAGACATCCATTGCCCCGAAATGACAGAACCGATATGTTCAATATTGTATGACAAGGTGCGACCGAAACTCGTTTATTTCCTTGGTTTGAGGATCGAAACCATTATCGAGATGCCGATGCAGGCTACGATGACAAGCAAAGAAACGTAAATAGAAATATTAAATTTTAGAATTTCAGAGAGCATTTTTAATCCGATGAACATCAGCACAAGCGCAATGCCCTCCTGCAGGTAGGTAAACCGGTCGACTGCTCCCCGGAGCAGGAAAAAGAGTGAACGCAAACCCAGCACAGCAAAAATGTTGGAAGTGTAAATCACCACCTGTTTTTGCGTAATCCCAAAAACCGCGGGAATTGAATCAACAGCGAAAATAATGTCGGTGGAAGCAAGCAAGATAACGACGACAAAAATGCTGGTGTACACTTTTTTGCCATTCTTTTCGATCTTCCATTTGCCCCCGCCATCTTCGGGGGTAATTGGAAGAAGCCTTTTCAGGATTTTGTAAATCCTATTGTTTTCCAGGTGGACTTCTTCATTTTTTTTAGCGAGGAACATGTGCAAGCCAGTGTAAATAAGTATCGCTCCAAATAGGTAGAGAATCCAATGGAAGTTGGCAACCAGGGTGACGCCAACGGTAATAAAGATAATCCGCAAAACAATCGCTGTCAGGATACCAATAAGAAGTACCCGCGCATAATATTGCTCTTTCACTTTGAAGAAAGTAAAGATCAGAATAAAGACAAAAATGTTATCGATGCTGAGGCTCCACTCCATTAAGTAGGCGCTTAGGTATTCAACGGCTGTTTGATGTCCCTGCTCATACCATAGAAAACCGAAAAATGCCAATGCAAGCAAAACCCAGAAACTGGTTTGCAGGAGCGCCTTTTTCATCGTGACTACCGTTCCTTTGCGGCTGATCAAGTCAAGATCAAAAGTGATTGCCAAAATAAGGAGGGCTCCAAAGGTCACGTACGTAACTTGAGAAGGAGTCATGCCTAAAGATACGGGAAAGCATAAAAGAGCATTTGACTGGGGATTATGGCAAAAAATCAATGAATATTTCGTGGATAGGGCGCAAGGCACCAGGTAGTAAATTAAATTGCGGGAAGGTAGAATTCCGTATACAGATAAAGGGGTCAGAAATAAATTCTTTTGCCCGGCGCAACGATTGGCTTAAGTGGACTTTCAACCAAAAAATCGCATCAATGATAAAAAACAGTTGGATGCTGTTTGCGCTGTTTTTTTCGGCATTAACTCATGCAGCAAGAATGCCAATCCGAGAGGCAGCGGCGTGATGACCAGCATTAATCGTGTTGATACCATGACTACCGGCTCGCTGACCGGAACCTGGAACTGGGTGCTTCAATACAATAACGGTTTTTATTCAGGAAACTTCACCGGGAACCTGACCGGAGATACGCTGACGCCAGGCAGCACAGGCATCAGTGAAACACTCACGTTCAGCCCTGACGGGGAATACACCGTGGGTATACTTGCCGAAATTATTTATAAGCAATCGCAGCGCTCGTTGGGCCGGCAAGGGGTAACCACTCTGTGGATTTGAACCCGGTTTCAGCGGCCCAGCCATCAAAATCATTAAAGGTGAAATTAAATCCCGCCCTCGTTTCAATGAGCATATTCAGCGACATCATCAGGCCGAATGCATTTTTCCTGCGGTCGTTGTCTATCACATTTTCAATACAAACAAATGCACCTCCCTCAGGCAGGGCATCGTATACCCGTTTCATCAGCTGAAGCTTTTCTTTTTCAGACCAGTCATGAAGGATATTTCCCATCACGATCACATCGGATTGTGGAATATCCTTATTAAAAAAGTCGCCGACTGCGACGTCAACGCGATCAGAGAGGTTGTGCTGTTTGATGTAGTCTTCAGCGATTGGTTTGACGGCTGGCAAGTCAAAAACAGTACAGTGCATGTGGGGTTGGTTAAGCGCCACCTGGACACAAAGAGCGCCGATGCAGCCACCTGCATCAGTCAACGAATGGTAGCGGGAAAAATCAAATTGCTTTGCAAAACTCATAAATGCGCCAATCTGAATGCCGGTCATCGCATTAAGAAATTCGCGGAGCCTTTGGGGATCACTGTATAATTCATCAAAGGGGTTGGCATCCTCGGCGTTCTTGATTTCGTTTTGAGGCTCTCCGGTGATCAATCCATCTTCAAGCGTTCCCCACGCTGAATAAAGCCGGTTGTTAGCCATTTGAAGGATACCCCCAATATAAGGAGGCTTTTTTCGGTCTAAAAAAAGATCGGTTTCGGCCGTATTGCTATAGACGGCGGAATCGCAAATCCCCTCCCTTTGTAGAAATCCAAGGGAAACAAGCGTGTCCAGGAAATCATATAAACCGCGTTCATGCAAGCCGAGCTTCTTTTGTATGGCGGAACCTGTGAGTGGGCCGGCGGCAAGTTCGGAGAACAAGTCAAATTTGACTGCAGCCAGCAAAATTTTTGAGGCCCAGAATCCCATGCCGATTTGCATGATGTGCTCAGGAGTCAGGTGGGGGGCTGCCTGCGTCTCGTTTGTCTTGGATTGAAGTGTTTGAGTTTCCATGCTATTATATTTTGTGGAGCAAACGTACGATAGAGATTAGTTCAAAAATCTTGACTTTGGTTAAGATTTTCTTTCTTTTGGCAAAGCCGTTTTCGAAGGCGGCTGAGCGATTCGGGCTGAATACCCAGGTAAGAGGCGATATAATGCAAGGGGATTCGTTGGAATAGCTGCGGGTATTGCTCTAACACGGCTTTATACTTTTCTTCGGGAGATGCGGATTGCATCAGTGCAAGCCGTTTCAGCATGGCAAAATGCGAGTTTTCTATTTTTTTGTCATCAAATGCCCGGAATTTTGGTATCGCTTCGTAGAGACGATCAAGGTTTTGCTCGTTCAGGCAAAGCACCTCGCTGTCTTCCAGCGCCTGGACATAATAAATACTCGGCTTATGATTTTGAAAGCTGTCGAGGTCGCCGACCCACCATTCCTCCAATCCAAAGTTTAGAATAACTTCTTTCCCATGATCATCGATGATATAGCGCCTGAAACATCCTTTATTAATATAACTCCGCATGCGGCAGATTTCGCCTGCACGTAGTATATAATCTTTTCGCCTGACGCAACGTTTTTCGAAATACATCAATGTCCCCCTGATTTCGTCATCGCTGAGCATAGCCATGTTCCGAAGTCGTTCGATGATCGCCGGGTGGATTTCCGCAAATTCATTCATAGGCCTGTTGTCGCTGTGCTGTAATATACCAATAATTCGGAAACGCCGAAGACCCGAAAAACTTAGTGAACAGAATTGCACAATGAAAAAGTCACTTCACTTATGCCGCGGGCAACCAGGGGTCTGCAGCCAGCGTAATCAGATGAACAGAGAAAGGTCAATCTTCTCGCTCTTGCGATCGCAAAAAGCCTTTTCCATGAACCAAAACCTTCCATTCCAGTTGAAATCACTATTGCTTTTGGCGTGTACCGTTTTAGCCGTTTCTTTCAGCAGTTGCTTCTTACACTATTACAATACAAATACGGTTTATACTATTGATTCGGCTACGGCTCGGCGCCTGGAAGATGACGAGGAGTATATTGTCGTGCATACCGATTCCGGATATTTTCATTTAGCCAGGGCTCGGATGGTCGACAAGAATCTTGAAGGCGAATTTGATACACTGATTGGCGAACATTCCAGGTATCTGAATCCCTTACGGGCAAATCACAACAGGTTCAAAGTGCGTGATGACATCGATGTGCTCAATGAGGCACATCTTTATGTGAAAGGTTCCTTCAGTGAAAAAATGGGGTCGCATGTATCTATTCCCGCCGCCATGATCTCGAGTGCAGACATTTATGCCCTGGATCGCAAGTATACGAGGACTTCGAGGGTTCTCAGCATCATCGGAATCGCGTTTGGGACCATGTTCGTCGTCACCATTTACGGAATCTACTTACTCATTTCCAGTTTAAATATGTCTTAACATCTTCAAGTAAGAGGCCCGCCGTCCCCTTGCTTGCCGATCAGGGTTGCGGCTCCACCACAATAATTTTAAATGTTCCGGGAATAATTTGGGGTCGGAAGGACCCTTTTTCCGCCGGCTTAAACGAACCAGAGGGAAGAAAAATATGATGAGTTGACTGGTCAACGGTGATCGTCCTCGCGCCTGTTTTGGTCTTTACATTTCCGGCCAGCTCAAATTTATCCGGCGAAAGCTCCTTAATAACCGTCAGTGTTCCTTCGCCATTCGAAGAGTAGGCCGCTTTCAGCTGGTTATCAAACGCCGCGCCATCAGCTCCCTCCCCTGTGGGGAAATTGGCCAACACTTTTCCGTTTGTCGCGTCCATCACGATCATCATCTTGTTCTCGCAGGTGGCGAATAACCGCATATTCTCACGGTCGATTGCCAGGCCGGATGCACCAGAGCCCGGGCCGTTCGGCCAGTTATGCGTAACCACAAACGTGCGTGCGTCGATGACATCCATCTCACCTTTTTCTGCGTTGTTGACGTAGATATTTCCCTTCCCATCGCTTACGGCAGTTTCCGGCCAGCCGGTTAGTTGGATCGTTGCAACTACCGAATCAGTAACCGGGTCGATTACGGTCATATTTTTGCTCCTGCCATTGCAGGAAATTACTTTTTTCGAGAAGTCATCATAGAAAATGCCGTCAGCAAATTGCCCAGCCGGTACGTATCTAAGGACTTTGTTTGTTGCGAGGTCAAAAACCAGGACTTTATTCATGCTTCCATTAGTGATGTAACCTTTTCCCTGGTCATGAACCAGGGCAATACCATGGACATCCTTTTCAGTTTTTATTACGCCAAGTGAATCCCCCGTGATTTTATTCAGGACATTCACCTGCGAGCCGTGCGAAACATACAGCTTGTCTGAAGACTGGTCAACAGTCAAATAATCATAGCCACCGGCACTCATGATGGGGAAGGACGCGCTAATCCGATAGGAGGGTTTGTTCTGGGCGTAGGAAATTACTGCAACAATGGTTAGAACTGCGCAGAGCAAAATGTACTTTTTCATGCGATGATTTTATTTGGCGTTAATAATCGGTCAATATTTGGAGCGTCAATATTACAAATGAAATGATCAAATCGTTTCCCAGTTTAGATGAAAATGGAAAATCCGGATACAAAAAGGCATTCCCCGTATGCTGGCCCCGAAATTGCGGTAATAGGTTGTTTGTAGATTTAGTGTCCAAAGTCAAACAGACCTTTTGTTTAAAGTGCAACGTTGTCTGCCTGCTCGTCCTTTCAATTTCATGTTGCGGATGCGACAACAATATATCTGACAATGTATCTTCAGGATGTTTACGCTGATCATGATTCGGCGGCTCAGGCGTTTAGAATGGCAATGGCCGTTGCAAAAAACCTGGATCACAGGAATTTCCTGGATGACGGCTGTGGGATCGTCAGCCATCATTTGGGAATGGCCAAAAGCTTAAACAGGCTTTGCAAATAATGACAAAGTAATTATGACAAAGATTTTTTTGAAAGCGGCGTGGCGCAACATTGTACGCAATAAAACCAGTGCCTTTATTAATATCTCGGGGCTTGCCCTCGGTATCTGCGCATTCTTTTTCCTGGTGCAATATATCAGCCTTGAAAAGTCGGTGAATCGTTTCCATCGCAACCTTGCGGATCTTTACCGGTTGATAAATCTGGACGTTACCGGCAAGACATGGACTGAAACCGAGCCTGGGTGGGCGGACATCTTCAAACACCAATTCCCTGAAATCAAAGATGCGTGCCGGTTCGACGAAGAAACTGGCAGTACGATTATCGGCCGACCAGATTCTGGCCGGTCTTTCAGTGAGTCTGAAACGGGCTATGCAGACGGTAATTTCTTCCGTTTTTTTTCGTTTCGCGTGACGAAGGGTGATGCGGCTTCACTTTCTCAACCGAATACCATTTTCCTTTCAGAATCAAGGGCACGCAAATATTTTGGTGACGAAGATCCCATTGGAAAGACGCTTGTTGTAAATAACCAATTTGGCAGCACACTCTATACCGTTGGTGCCGTATACGCAGATATGGGAGACAATTCTGATATCCGGTTCAATGTGTTATTCTCGCTGGAAACGCTAAAAAACCCGGCAAACCTTAACAACAACGACTGGGCAAGCCTGGATAATCTGAGCTCTCAATACATCAATACTTATGTTGCGCTCGCACCAAATGTGAACATCCCATCACTGGAAAATAAGCTGAGCGCTTTAAGGACCGAGCTAAGACCGAGAAAAGACGGCGTGGCCTTTAGGCTCCAATCGCTTTCCGACATTCACCTTGGAAGATCCCTTGATGAGAATTACCCGGTGTCTAGCAGTCTCAAAAATGTCTATCTGCTTTCAGTGATTACCTTGCTTATTTTATTGATTGCCTGGTTCAATTATGTCAATCTTTCGACGGCAAACGGATTTCGTCGTGCCTCTGAAGTTGGTATAAGAAAGGTAGTGGGCGCCAGCAGGGGCCGTCTGGCTGTCCAATTTTTGGGAGAATCCCTCGTGACCAATCTCCTTGCTTTTTTCATCGCAGGAATTTTGGTTACCCTGCTTCAGCCGCTTTTCAACGACCTTGTCGGAAAACATCTCTCATGGCGCTCGTTAACTCAAAGCCCTGCGTGGATTGTTGGTCTGTTCCTTCTTTTTGCAGGCGCAATCCTTTCGGGCGCATATACTGCCTTTAGCCTGTCAGCCTACAAACCTGTCGAGACGCTAAAGGGGAAAATTACTAACTCGGTTAAGGGGATTTTCCTCAGAAAGTCGCTGGTCGTCGCGCAGTTCTCGATCTCAATGCTTCTCATTATCGCAACGATGATCATATATCGCCAGTTGGGGTATATGCAAAATAAAAAGCTCGGACTGAACCCAAATCAACTACTCGTCATCCGCGGCCCGCTCGTCGGAAACGACAGTACATTCAATCTTCGTCGTGCGGCATTTGAAGAAGCATTATCCCGCGCAAATTATGTGTTGGACTTCAGCGCCAGCGGAAGCGTACCCAGCGGGAATTTTAATTTCATGAATAGCGGGATTACGCAACCAGCTTCCGTCCGGGGAGACGAGGTAAAGGCATACTCTTTTGTGATCATCGATGAAAGGTATCTCCCAACTTATCAAATCCACCTGCTTGCCGGTAGAAACTTTTCGAATCGTGAATGCAATGTAAAATGGAATGACAACAGCAAGATCCTTATCAATGAGGCCGCAGCAAGGCAACTGGGTTTCAATAGTCCCGATGATGCCCTTCGCACTCCGGTAAAATGGCATGGACGAAAGTTTGAAGTCATCGGTGTGGTCAGCGATTATAATCACACAAGCGCCAAATTCGCGGTGAGCCCGATGATATTTTATCCCCAGCATAACACGGCCTATTATACCATCCGCCTGAGCCCCGATCATCTTGCTGAAAAGATCGCCAACCTGGAAAGGGAATACGGAGCAAGCTTTGCCGGCAACCCGTTTGATTATTTTTTTATTGATGAAAGTTTCAACAAACTTTACGCGACCGAAAGGCAATATGTGAACATTTTTACCGTAGCTGCTCTATGGGGAATTTGCATCGCATGCATGGGTCTTTTTGGTTTGGTCAGCTTCTCCGTCCAATCCAGGATCAAGGAAATTGGCATCAGGAAAGTTTTGGGTGCAAATGTTTCGGAAGTCTTTCTGCAGTTGACAAAGGGCTTTCTCATACTTGTCTGCATATCTTTTGTTATCGCCGCTCCACTTGGTTGGGTGGCAATGAACGGCTGGCTTCGCGATTTTGCATATAGGGTAAGCCTTCCCTGGTGGGTGTTCCTCGGTGCCGGCTTAGCCACCCTTCTAATTGCGCTGGCGACGATCAGTGTTCGCGCCATCCGCGCGGCGAATGCCAATCCGATCGAGAGCTTGAGGACTGAATAAATGGCTTCTTAATACGAGATCGCTAATGTCCTTCACATTTTTTTAGGACGGCCTGAAAGTCGTTTAACACCGTTTTAACCCCACACGCGAATAATTTTATGGAAAACCAAACGATGAACAGAAATTCTACGTTGTCTCTCCTACTGATATCGCCGATCCTATTTAATTCGTGTAAACATGATGCTTGTTGCGGCATTCCCGCCGCTATTGCAGACGGCACCTGGATCGCTCAGCCCGGCATGCCGGCAGAGGGACGGAGCGAATCAGTGGCCTTTGTGATTGGAAATTATGTTTATGTCGGCACTGGTGTCGATAGCAATTTTACACGCCTGAATGATTTCTGGAGATTTGATCCTTCCAACAATACCTGGTCGCAACAGGTAAACCTGGCAGGCATTGCGCGCAATAGCGCAGTCGGTTTTAGTGTGAACGGTGAAGGTTATATCGCAACAGGATACGACGGTTATAACATGCTCAGTGATTGCTGGCAATTCGACCCCAATGCCAATGCCTGGACGCAAAAAGCTGCCTTTATTGGCACGGCGCGATATGACGCCGTAGCCTTTTCAATCGGCAATTATGGTTATATCGGAACAGGCTACGACGGCAGCTACCAAAAAGATTTTTACCGTTACGACCCCTCGAGTGATTCCTGGTCGGCAACAATTAGTTATCCTGGTTACACCAGGACGCAGGCCATTGCTTTTGTTTATTATGATTCTGCTTATGTCGTGACAGGTAGCAGTAGCGGCTCGGTGGTCAATGATTTTTGGAGATTTGATCCCAATCTCGATGACGCTAGTCAATGGCGGCAATTACGGAATATAACCAATTCCAGCCCCGGCACATATGATGACGGCTATACGACGATTGAACGGAGCAATGGCGTTGGCTTTGTCTTGAAAAATACCAAAATCGGCGACAGGGCCTTTATTGCAACTGGCATCAACGGGGCGCTGATGAACCAGACCTGGGCTTACAATTTCGCCACTGATCTGTGGAACGAGATGACGTCGTTGCCAGCCAACCGGCAAGGCGCAATAGGGTTTTCTGTTTCCGGTAGGGGATTCGTAGGTCTTGGCCTCTCTGGTAACACTCCGCTAAGTGATCTTACGGAATTTCAGCCGTGATCATTTCTACCGTGGAAGAGATCTTCAAGCCATTTTACAACCAAACCATCGGAAGGGGTTCCGGCCTGGGTCATTTGCTAAGCCATATCAGGTTGAAAGTGCACGGACGAGAAGTCAAGGTTGATACGGGCGAGAGCAAATCGAGGGCATTCACCCTCGGTCTTCCGAAAAAGGCCATTTCAAGTGACACACTTCATTCCCGGGTTTAATATATCAATGTAATTTGCGCTAACTTGGGCGATCATCTTGTCTAAAATTCTTTATGCGCAATTCAGCTACGAAAATTCTTTTCGCGATACTCCTTTTCGTCACGACAAATATTTTCGCCCAGAATGACAGCATCGTGCTGAGGGATCTTGATTGGGACAAAACATCGCCTGCAGGTTTCACCGAGCTTTTTATACCCTCAGGCAATTCGTTGTTGGCCGGATTTATTTACAGGGCTAATGGCGCTGAAAAGCATCCTACCTTGCTACTTCTTCACGGCTATCCGGGCAACGAGCGCAATCTCGACCTGGCGCAGGTTGTCAGAAGCCACGGATGGAACGTCATCTATTTTGACTACCGCGGATCTTGGGGAAGCCAGGGAAAGTTCAGTTTTACAAACTGTGTGGAAGATGTTGTGAATGTCTATGCATTTTGCAAAAAATACGAAGACTCCCTCAAAATTGATACCTCGGACATTGTTCTTTTCGGCCACAGCATGGGAGGTTGGGTGTGTCTTAAGGCGCTTCAAAAATTGCCATCGATAAAAAAAGGATTTGCCCTCTCGTCCTGGAATATCGGCAATGACTTCAAAAAGGTGACAACAGAAAAAGAATTGCTCCAACTCGCTAATAATCCGAATACCGGCGGCAGGTATTTCGTTTTAAATGCATCACTGAAGGAGTTATTTAGCCCAGTCATTAGCAATCGTGACTACTACAACCTGATTAATGACGGCAACGCGTTAGCAGGTAAGCAAATCATCATGCTTGATGAACACCCGGGGAACAAGCAAGTGGCCGCCGCCATCCGAAATGCAAATAAGGCTTACTTTGATTACCAGGTCTGGCAAACTGATCATCCATTTACCAACAAGAGGGTTTCCCTGATCAACAAGGTTCTTGAATTTCTTGAGAGGTAAAAAGTAATATGTTATGTAGAAGCTTGGGAGACGCAAGGTGTTGCTTTATCATGCTTCACAAAATCTCTTGAATCGCCAAATTACCATCGATTGTCATCCGGCGGTTGATGGGTTAGATTTCGCCTTTCCAGCACATGCCAATAAACAAAGAATTCCCGAAAGAACCGAGAATATAGATGGCAGCGGGAAAAAGTAGAACCATTCGCTAATTCCAAAAAGTATGAGGAAAGCACAAAGCCACGGAAGCAATTTCCTTGTCAATGCGTTTCCCGTATGGCCACTTAATAACCATAAGAGGATGGTTATAAAAAGGAGAACGAGAATCATCAAAACGCCGTAACCCTCAAAAAACATTGCCAGGCTGACCTGTCGTCCAAAAAAGTCAAAATGATTGCTTTCCATTCCGGCAATCAGATCAGCAATTGTCTTGTTCGGAGCCTGCTTCCAGGTAATAGCGCCGATTGAATGGCCTATCGTATGGAGTAACATGACCAGGGATGCGATGCGCAACAGCAGTTTAGGTGTCATGGACTTTTGTTTATCAGAAAAATTAAAGATTTAATCGCTCGGTGTAGATTCGAGCTTTGTAATTCGCGGAAAATTCCGATCGTAGGTAAGCTTAATTGAATCGCCTATACTTAATGCCTGCTCGCACGCGGCCGAGCTGATACGCACCATCCTGTCACTCAAGAGAACGACGACAAAAGATTCACTCCCGGTCCTTTCGATTTCAACAATGTCGCCCAACAGGATGGAATTGTCGCCATTGCTCATGAACATCCTTGAAGGTGCGAGCAAAGGGGTCATCAAGCCGTCTTTAAGGTGAATAACCCGGTCGCTCAATTTAATGATCTCGCCCGCATCATGACTCACAAGGATCGTGGTCAGCTTAAATTTACGGTGAATATTTAGCAAAGTACTCTGAAGCTGCATCCTCATTTCGTGGTCGATGGCAGAAAGCGGTTCATCAAGCAATAATAACGAGGGCTTTCTCGCGATTGCGCGTGCAAGGGCAACGCGCTGACGTTCTCCTCCCGAAAGATGTTCGGTTTTTCGCGAAGCCAAATTCACCAGGTTGGTCAATTCGAGTAATTCATCGACAAATGATGACCGCTCATTTTTTGGGAGAGCAAAGGCAATGTTGGCCCGAACGTTCATATTCGGGAAAAGAGCATAATCCTGGAACACCAGGCCGATTCGTCTTTTTTGCGGACTGATATCGATCCGTTTCTGCGCATCATACCAGGCGATGTCATCCGCCCAGATCGACCCGTTGTCTGGTTTCATCAAACCTGCAAGCATTCTCAAAAAACTGGTCTTGCCCGCTCCCGAGGCGCCATAAAGACTAACGAATGCGCCTGAATCTATTTTTCCACTTGCATGGAGAATAAATTCACCGTTAGCGGAGTGCAATTTCTTTTCTATATCGAAATGGATCATAGAATTCTTACTTGCTGCGTCCTGCGATTGCGCCAATACATGGTAAAAAGCACCACAAAAGAAAGAATAAGCAGGATTACTGCGTACACATTTGCGTTGCCGTATCTGAATGCTTCGACTTCGTCATAAATAGCAATTGAGGCCGTCCGTGTTTTCCCCGGAATATTCCCCCCAATCATCAGTACCACGCCAAACTCGCCCACCGTGTGCGCAAAGGTCAGGATAACCCCCGCAATCAGCGAAGATTTGATTCCGGGGAGCAGCACGTGAATCAACGTGTCCCAACGCGACTTGCCCAGCGAATAAGCAGCTTCCTTCAAACTTGGCGGCAAAGAGGAAAATCCCGATTGAATCGGATGAACCATGAACGGCAGGCTATAGATCACAGAAGCAACCAGGAGACCGCCAAACGAAAATACAAAGCGCAAGCCAAGCCAGTGGTCTAAGAATCCTCCGAATGCGTTTTCAGGGCTGAATGCAACCAGCAGATAAAATCCGAAAACCGTCGGCGGCAGGACCAACGGCATACTTACCAAAACCTCGACACAAGTCTTCGCAATATTCCCTTTTTTTGACAACCAGCTGCCCAGCGGAATTGAAACCAAAAACAATATCACCGTCGCAAAAAACGCCAGCTTGAATGTGAGCCAAAATGGTTCGAATTCGATCATTTTATTTTGCCAGATAGCCGAATTTTTTATAAATCTCCTTTGCTGGAGGCGAAACAAGAAAATCATAGAATTTCTTTGATTCGCGTGCGCGATTCTCCTGGCCGTACTTTAATAATACTGCTGCCTGCAGGATCGCCGGATAATCTTCTTCCTTGAGTTCGATCCAATGCCCAATGCCCTTCATCTGATTAGATATTACAATAGACTTTGCCGTAAACCCGATATCGGCTGCGCTCGTCGCGATAAACTGGCTCGCCTGTGTAATACTCTCTCCGGTGACAATTTTGCTTTTAATTTTGTCATAAATGTTGTATTTCTCCATCAGTGCCTTGGCAGCTTTTCCATAGGGTGCCGTTGTCGGATTTGCGATTGCGATATGCTGAATATTTTCACTTACAAGATTTTTCAGCGTGGGATCGAGCTGGACACCGGGTTTGACGCTCCACAAAACCAGAACCCCTCTTGTATAGATCTCTGGCCTCGCTGCGGCGAAATTTGACGCAGCCAGCTTGGCGGGGTAATCGGTATCAGCTGAAACAAAAATATCAAAGGGTGCACCCTGCATAATTTGCTGGGTGAGCTGGCCGGAAGCACCAAGGACAACTTCAATCTCAGTCGAATCCGTTTTTTTGAACTCCACCTTCAGCGCATCCATCGTATATTGCATGTTGGCCGCAACGGCAACCGTAATTTTGTTTTGTGCGTGCCCAGCCATCGCCATAAACAATGCGAATGTGGATGATAGCATTTTCCTTTTTGTACCCATATTGATTTAACAATTGCTCCCGAACAAAGTTAGGCGGTTTCATCTCATTCACTCGCCCGAGATCATTTTTGGATGCTAGAAATTGAATAACTTTCAGGTTACAACATTTCACTGGTGCCAAACCCGTTCCGCAGTATACTAAAAAGAAAGATGGGATACCGAGTTACGGGTAGCCTCTGGATCGAATTCCAGAATGAGCGATTTTTTGGCCCGGGACGCGTGGAGCTTCTCAAATATATTGATGAAACCGGATCCATCTATAAAGCGGCAAAAAAAATGAGAATGTCATATAAGAAAGCGTGGAAGATGATAAGTTCCCTGAATGAGCAGGTAAAACAGCCGTTAGTGATTGTGAAAAAGGGTGGCGAAAAAGGTGGGGGATCGGCAATTACTGACGAAGCCAGGGCTCTGATAGGATATCATGAATCCATGCGGAAGCGGTTTACCGAGTTTCTTGAAAAGGAATCAAAAAAATTCAGATAAATTTTTTTTAGCACCGATATATCTTTTAAGCTATATCGATATTATTTTCCTTAAAACAAAAAAACATGTTATGAAAAAGGTTGCAGGCATTGGATTTTTGTTGACCATTTTATTATCGAGCAAAAGCGATGCGCAGTCCGATCAACAGTCCGCGCCTCCACCACGAAAAGCGATCGGCTATTTGAGCTTTATATTCCCCATCGTCACCATTCAGGGAACGACAACAACGCCAAACTTTAAGGAAGCGACTACTGTGGGATTTCCTGTTGGCGTGAATGTCATTTACAGTGAAAGATTCGGTTTCAGCTATGAGTTCACACCGTCGATCGTTTTTAATCATCCCGCTGGCAAGAGCCCCGCTAGTAAAACCAGCAATTTGCTTTTCGATCCAGGTCCAATGTTCCGCTTTAGCCACGGATTTACGATCATTCCGCGTCTGGCGTTTGAAACATCCGGAAGATATGGCTTCACGCCGGTATTTAATCAAATCGTCGCCCGGTCAAAATATGTAAATTATTTCGCCGCGCTTTCATTACCGGTTCGTGCTGGAAACAGCGCGCCAACGTCAATCGGGCTAAATTTCCAATTTGGATTTATTTTCAATTAGGATTGGTCGCACAATTGAAAGGGAGTGTAAAAACACTCCCAGGTGGGTAGTAGTGCCACCTTAATATGCTACACCACTACTCTGCTGGAGTCAAAATTAGCATCAGCATTAAGCTGGTTTAACCTAATTCGACGACCCTCGTGAATGTTGCGACCAAAGCGGAAAATTCCCCACTTTTCGATTGGCTGGCGGTCAAGAAGATTATTGCGGGGCATTGTTTCCGACGATCATCGACACGGCAAGTAAAATGGCAAACAACACGACGAGGCCTACCAGGCCAATCCAAACCGCGCGCCAGATGGAGTAAGTTTGTCCGCCTTTTTCGATGTGGGATTTGATTGCGGCGCCCTGGTATTTTTGAACCAACGACTGTGTTATTACCATGTAAAGAATGGGTATGATGTATCGTGGAACTTTTTCAATGTCAGGCACCACGAACAGGCCGCCGAAAATAATAATTGTTGCAACTATAGCAATTGCCCATGCCCCCCGAACCTTCGCTTTGTCGCCGAGCTGGCGGTAATTTTCTGCGGCAAGGTAGCCTGCCACCAAGGGACCTCCTAAAAAGGTTGCAAGGGAAATCGCTCTTTCTTTATAAAGCTTAAACTCCGGCGGTTCGGTCAAAATATTCTCTTCCATGGTTTTTGATTTCAGGGTTTAATCTTGGGAGGTTAGCGAGCGGGTTGCTTTTTTTGCTAAATCGCCTTCAAATATAACGAATTTGAGCTGGCAATTCGTATAGGTCACTCACGAAAATATGTCTTATAATGCACTTATAATCAATTTTTTATACGCATTCCTGTATCATTTTGGCAATACCGTAACGATGACTCTTTTATACCTCGCCAATGGCGGAGTTCCTTTGTCTGTTACTTTCAAAATAAAGTGGATGGTGACCGGGCTGTCTACTTGCGGCGCGGTGACCGGCACATCATACAGGTTCGACGCATAAGGCGCAACACTCACATGGCCTTTATACGTGCCGGCTTCGGGATATTGGAACCAAAGGTAACTCATCGAGTCGCCATCAGGATCTGTCGTACCGGCTGCGCTTAAATGAAATTGTTCCCCTGATTTTACAGACAGTCTATCGCCATAGGCAAGTCTTGGGACGGGCGGGTGATTGCATTCCTGATAGCTTTTGGTAGTCCATAGCATTCTTGCTGCAAAATCGTTTTGGAAATCCGTACGCCAGCGCCAAATTGTAGCCTGATTGGAGGCATACGCGATCTTGTCGATGGGTGAAACCACGGAATCAATGGCATTTGTCCAGATTGGCCTCGTCTCAGGCTGATCTTGTGGCCAATTCTCTCTCCGGAATGCGCCGACATTTGAATCCTCAAAAGGCGGAAGGTAAAATTCGTACCTGCCTCCCCATCCGCCATAATCAGGATGTTCCGGATCACTAAGACCATTGCTGATGAGGTTTAGAAAGCTGGGAGTATCACCTTCCATGCCATAAGCAACATCCGGATAAGCTGCACCCAATGGGCCATGACCCTGCTGAATATTCCTGGCAAGCCATTCGGCGGAAACGACTTCCTTGTCAGATCCCGGCATGCCAAAAGATATTCCGAGCCAGGTAGCTCTTGTATAGTTATAACCCGGCGTTACAATAAAAAAAATAGATGGAAAAGTTTTCCTGATCCAGGGCCCACTGTCATCCTGATCGGAAATCGTGTAAATCCTGACTTTTTTATAAATCTTTTCAGCTTCTGCTTCGGGCATAGTACTTTTTATTTTCCAGAGGGCTTGTGCAAGTGTATTCGGGCCTCCCCAAACAACAAACCAGATTGGCCGCGTGTCCGGTTTCTTCAATGCATTTACGATTAGCTCCGAACCTTCAGAATCGTGTCCTTCACCAACCCCGGCCATACCATAAGTGGCAAGACCATGCTTAACTTTTGCCTTCAGTGCGAGAGCAGTAGGATAGCCCGCTTCATGTTTCAGTAAATTCGACTGAACTTTATTGTAGGCGTCCAGGACTTTCAAAATGCTTTCGGGAGCCACGCGCGTTTTCTGATGAATCGACGTGACTGCAATCAAGCCTTCAACATCCCATTGATTACAATAAGTGAGAAAGCGGATCATGGATTCCGTATCATCAGGGTCAGCTTCAATGTCTGTGAGTACCACCACCCTGATTTTTTTAGCTATCTGGGCTCCGACGCCGGTAGGCAGAGTAAGGAGAAAAGCGATTATAAGTTGTAACAGCAGATGGATCCTTTTCATGTGTTAAAATTTTGGACTTAGAAGTCATTTGAGCGGATTTTTGGTCATCCAATAAAAATACGTAAGACTTAATGGCTGTATTTTCTTTTGCGAATCGCCTGGTAGAGAAGCCCGCAAAGCACGACAAGAACCAGCGGAAGAACCAGGTTTACAAATTGCCAGGTTGCTCGGCCTTCTTCAACCTTTTTGGGATCAAGCATTCGAAGGGTAAAATCTTTGGCGCGCGTCTGCAGGATATCGGTGGGATCGGCCATATAATCAAAACAGTTCTGTATAAAATCCTGGTTTGAGAAGGTGAAATCGATGTCCTTGTTATATCCCATCGGCAGAGGCCCGCGCTGCGTGACTTCATTCGTCACGATGCCCGCGCTTGCGCAAACGATGATTTTTGCCGATTTTTCGCCCGCCGGCAAAAACGGTCGCTTATAGACATTAGCCAAGGTATCTACTATTGCAGAGGAGATCCTGTTGGCGTAGAGCGAGTGAAATTTACCTTCGAGAAGGACTGCCACCGGGATGTCAGGTATATTAAATGCTGCCGGATCGCTGGCCATTTTCACACTTTCAAAGCTGATGATCGCAGGGGTCGCAGTGCGCCTAGCATTTTTAGACGTTTGGAGGAGCACGGTCTTAGTTATTCCCAGGGTTTTGACAGTGTCAATGGAATTGCAAAAACGTGCAAATACAGGATCGAGGTTTTTAGAGATCGGTTGGGTTAAGCTGCCATTGAGCAATGGGAAATAAGGCCACGGCAGAAGTTGTATCTGAGGCTTACCCCCTTCGCTTCCGGTCACGAAGTTGAGACTCGCACATTGCAGGTCTTCCACCAGATCCTGGTTTATCCTCGCCCCGCATTTAAACATGAGGTCTTCGAGATTGAGACCACGGTCGTATGCCATGGTTTCCTTGTCAAGCCGCAGGCTGTCCATTTCCGCATGGAGGTCATCGATCATGTAAATGATATTACCGCCGTGCATGGCATACTGGTCCAGTTTCAGTTTTTCGCCGTCTGTAAATTTCTGTGTGGGTTTTACGATAATGATGGCCGAAAGTTCGGCTGGGATCGTGGGAACGCTGTCCAGGCGAAGGAAGGCAAGACGATAGTTTTTGTGAAGGCCTTCCACCAGGTTATAAACGCTGAAATCAAGAGGCTCGCCATTGCCCATCACGTAGGCGACGGCGGGCTCGCTTTTTTCGGTGATCTTGTCGATGGCGTTGGCGAATTTGTATTCCAACAACGCTTCCGCATTATTGTAAAGACTGTTTTCGTCTGCATTGTTGACTCCCTTAAGCAGGTCGACAGGGAAAAGTCGGTCCTTATATCTCACCATGGCTCCCGGGAGAACAAAGCGTTCGCTTTGCTCTTCGCCTTTTTTGGATTGCGCGACTACGTTTTCAGCCTGAATGCCCATCCGGCTTAGCGAATCAACCAGCGCTTTTTTAGCGGAATCGTTCAGTTCCGTGAGCGGATCAAAAAAGCGAAACTGTACTTTGCCATTGCCGTACTCCTTAAATTCTTCCAGCAATTCTTCGGTGCTTTTCGCAAGTTTTTTTATTCCGGCCTTTAAATCTCCCTTAAGATAAACATCCACCTGGACCGTTTCATCGAGGCCTGCCAGCATTTTTTTGGTAGGTTCGCTCAGCGTATAGCGTTTCTCTTTGGTCAGGTCAATCCGGTAATGCACCTGCGAAGCCAGCGCGTTCAGCAGCACAAGGACGACCAGCAACCATAGCCACCATAAATGGGAATTCAGATTTTTTTGCATGGCGCCGTGGTTATCGTTTCAGGAGATTTTTACTGGTGAATATTAAAAAAAAGGCGATTACACTGAGAAAATAAACGACGTCCCGCAGATCGACCACGCCCCTGCTGACGCTGCGGTAATGAAAATCGATTCCCAGCATTTCGATATAGTAGTCAAGCCCCGCCGAAAAAGTCGGCAGCGCGCTCGCCGCGTTAAAGCCGCTATAAATCACGAAGCAGAAAAAAGCTGCAGCAATAAATGCCACGACGGCATTATTCGTCAGACTGCTGCAGCATATACCGATTGCAACAAACACTGCCGTAAGAAAAATCAGGCCTATATAAGATCCCATTGTCGCCCCCGTATCGATACCATTTTGACCCGAGAGCTTCTGAATGGTAAAATAATATAGTATGGTAGGCAGTAGCGCGATGATGACAACGATTAAGCTCGCCATGTATTTTCCCGAAACGACCTGCCACCTGGTCAGGGGTCTTGTCTGAAGTATTTCAAAACTTCCTGTACGGAATTCCTCCGCAAAGCTGCGCATCGTAATAGCAGGGATAAGGAGCAGCAGGATCCAAGGGGCGAGATCGAAGAAATTGGACAATGTGGCATAACCATAGTCAAATATATTGGTAGCAGGAAATACAAAAAGTGTCAGGCCGTTCATCAACAGAAATACAGCTATCGCGATATACCCAGTAAGACTACTGAAAAATTGCCGGAGTTCTTTTTTGCAAACTGCCCACATGGCTACGAAAATAAGCGATATTAGGAATATGGATTTTGCGCACCGCCTTTCCGTTTAGATTGCTAATAAAATGGGATTAACAATTACCGTTTGAAAAAAATAAAATTTTTTTAACATTATATTTTCTCCTAATTTCGACACTGGTAAACAAACGGTCAACCTTCCTTAGAAAGAAACTTTTTTATGGTTAAGGTTTTTTAAATTTTCTAACCGAAACCAACTGCATGAAAAATCCCGCGATTGCGGGGTTTTTTCTTTTTGGCGCTGCATAGATTCAAAAGTTGCCGGAGATCATCGCATGAAGACCACTTTCGGCCTGTTCATATTTTACTTCGACATGATCGGTGAACTCCTGGAGATAATTGTCAACAAATTCCTGTGTCTCATTTCGCGAAGTTTCGAAGAGATTGAGCCCTGTGAAGTTGAGCATGGCGGAAAACCTGAACCTGACTGCCGGCAGACCGTCATCCTCGTCGATGGTTCCATGCCCTTCAAGCCTGATCGATTGCGTCGTCCTGTCCCAATTTCCAAAATTCATGTCCACCGATTCCAGGAACCTGCCCTCACCATCGACCCTAACCGCGTGTTGATATAAGTCATGCGTGTCGCGCTCACCTTTATAAGCTTGCCCGCTTAACTGTGAAGGAGAAAATACTCCTTCAATGATAATCGCGCTAAACATCAAATGGTTGGAGTCGCCTGGCGGGTAGATCTCGATTTCCCAGGTCACATAACCGTAGGGTTCGAATATCCCGAATATCGTGGCCCGCTCCAGGTCAAATTTCTTTTCATCGAATTGCAGTGTTCCAAGGTGCTGCATAAAAACAACTTTTTTGCAAACTTACGGCGTCTGAAAAAGAATTTCGCTATTAGACCCCCGTCGACTTTATCCTATTGATGATGGCATTGGCCCCACGGACGGCTTCAACCGCCCGTTTTATTTCAATAATCGCAAAATCAATCTCTTCTTCGGTTGTAAATCTGCCAAGCGCGAATCTCAGTGATGAGTGAGCCAACGAGTCGTCAAGGCCGAGCGCTTTCAGGACATAGCTCGGCTCAATAGAAGCTGAGGTGCACGCCGAACCAGAAGAAACCGCGAGGGTTTGGTGGCAGGCCGTCATGAGCGCACCGGCATCGGCACCCGCAAAGGAGATATTGGTGACATGCTGCATCCGTTTTTCACGGCTGCCATTGACCATGGAATCGCCGACTGACAATAATCCGGTTTCCAGCTTATCTCTTAACGCTGCGAGCCTTTTTGACTCGGTTTGCATGTCCTGTCTACAGATTTCGCATGCCTTGCCAAGTCCGACAATGCCTGGCACATTGAGCGTTCCGCTGCGCATTCCTCTCTCGTGGCCCCCGCCATCCATTTGGGAGGCCAGCCTGACGCGGGGATCCCGCCGACGGACATATAATGCCCCCACTCCCTTGGGACCGTAAATTTTGTGTGCACTGAGCGCTAGAATGTCTATCGGGTCATTGGCGAGGTTGATCGGAGTTTTGCCACAGGCCTGAGCGGCATCAGTGAAGAGTAGTACTTGATGGCGCCGGGCGATTCGGCCAATTTGGTTGACGGGCTGAACAACTCCCGTTTCATTGTTGGCGTACATGACGACAATGAGAACGGTATCAGGCGTGATCGCCGCTTCAAGCTTTTCAGGGCTGATCGTCCCATCGGTTTGAACTGGCAGATAAGTTACCCTCGCTCCTTTTTTTTCAAGATGTTTGCAGGTGTCAAGGACCGCCTTATGTTCTGTCGATACGGTAATGATATGATTTCCCTTGCTGGCATAGGATTCGCATACTCCTTTGATCGCAAGATTATCCCCCTCAGTAGCCCCCGAAGTGAAAATAATTTCTTTCGAATCTGCGCCAATGAGAGCAGCGATTTGTTCACGCGCCAGTTCGACAGCTTCCTCGGCCTGCCAGCCGAAAAGGTGCGTCCGGCTTGCTGCATTCCCATAATGGACGGAAAAAAAAGGGACCATGGCATCGAGTACCCGCTCGTCGCAGCACGTTGTGGCGTTGTTGTCCAGGTAAATGGGGAACTTCAAAATTGTTCTTGTCACACAAAGGTAGACCAAACGATGGACAGCGGCTGAATGTCCTGAATGCCTATTTTTACGTAAAATTGCCAATGCAAAAAGTCGAGCACATCGGCATTGCAGTCAGGGATTTTGCCACCGCGGTGCCACTGTTTGAAAAATTGTTTGGCAGTTCCTGCTACAAGACCGAAACCGTTGATTCGGAACAAGTCAATACCGCGTTTTTCAGGGTTGGCGAAACCAAGATTGAACTTCTCGAAAGCAATTCTGCCGATGGCATCGTCGCAGGCTATATTAACAAAAAAGGCGAAGGTTTGCATCATATTGCCTTTGAAGTGCACGACATCCGCGCCGAAATGAAACGCCTCAAAGAACAGGGATTCCTACTCCTGCAGGAAGAACCAAAATTGGGGGCCGACAATAAGCTGATTTGCTTTCTTCACCCCAAACACACCAGCGGCGTCCTTGTCGAGTTGTGCATGGAGGTGCCAGTCGATGAAAACTCATTAAATCAGTAATTTGAGTTCATTGCCGACATTGAGGTCTTGTGGTACGTGATATCAATTAGGCTGTTTGTTGTTTATTCCTGTTTCGACCGGCTATGGTTTATCGAATTATAAAACTTGCTATAACAATTCCTAGATCCATCAATGTGGCCAGAAGCAATATGGGGATCGTGTATTTAGTTGACATCGCAGCAAGGTTACTGGTTACAACCAGGGCTAAGGCTGCCATCGTCGCCATAATGAGATTGAATGATGCGCCATTCAGTAAGACAATTGAAATCGCAATTGGCGAGATGACCGCGGCCATTAACATTATTGAAATTCCGACCCATGCTACATGATTTTCTAATTCCTGGCCGGCGGCCCAAGAAAAAAAAATCGATAATGAAGACCGCTTCTTTTCCATCCCTTGGTACAAGCCAGCTGAACCCGATTGGGAGAATATATATTCCATAAACTTGATTTTAGAATGCAAATATTCAAGTTTGAGCGAGCAAAAATCATGACAGCGGTCATCGCAAAACATGACCTTAGTCAAAAGCACTTAGAGAACAATAAGAGGAAGGTTTATCATTCCCTCATGTGAAGTTCTGTGTAGCCGTCGTCAAAGGTGAAAAGGACTTTGATTACTTTTCCGGCAGCGTCTTGCTTGAATTCCAATTTAAAGTAGTCAATGTCCTGGGGCTTGAAGGTCCGTTCGGATAATGCTACAAGCCTGGATACCCTGCCGCTTCTCCCAGTAAAATATAGACCGCCATCGCGATATTCAAATCTTCCATCGCCATACTTCCCAACGTAAGACTTTAGATTTACGGTGTCGACATAATAAGGATGAATTTTCGCATAAAGAATGTTTCGCGACCATTGAACAGGTTTTATCTTATTGCTATCGCTGGTGGTTGCAAGTTGCTTGTCATAGCACGCCAGCATCGCCTCATCCAATGCTTTGTCGGACGCGACTGCGAGATCGGGTTTTACCCCAACAGCTTCCCAATTGGTTTTCGTAATGGGATTGATCGCTCTGGCAAAAGGGATAAAGCCAACGAAACCATTGGTGATCGGTTGTGGCTGGACAGGATGAGCCCCTCCGCCCGTTGTTTCGCCGATGATCTCGCCCCTCTGCTGGCATTTGATATCATAGGCAAATTCCTCTGCTCCGGAAAATGTATGATCACTCGTTAGTACGTACACGGGCAATTTGGAGAAGGTTTCCGAACCCTTCACCTGCTCGGTCCAAAATGCCTGGGTGGAGTTTTTTCTTCGTTCGTAGAGGTCATTGATATGCGTGGGCTTGTCGAAAAGATAGTTGCAAATGTACCTCACCATCTCGGGGTCGCCGCCTCCATTATCCCTAACGTCAAAAATCAGCGCGGTTGTATTTTTCAAAAAGCCAAATACATTCCCGACTGTTGCCCTGGCTTCCTCGTTCGGTGAAGCAAACCTGTCGAAACGGACGTAACCAATATTGCCATTCAAAATCTCAACTTTATTAAAGCCGAAGTTCTGCGCCTTCTGCCGCGCAAGATTCCTGGCGCGGTCGGCTGCTTCATTGACACGAGAAGTATCCAAGAGGTTTTTTTCCTGTTGCGGGTCGAATCTCACCCCCAAATGAAGGTCTTTGTATACGGACCGAAGATCGCGGGTCAGTTTTTGCGCGAAAGCAGCCGGATTGGTGATGCTGTCATAGAGGCCTGCTGAAAGATTTTTTTGGAGCGCCACTTTCATCAGTCGCGCCGTGTCAGCAAATACATAGTTATCAAGCAGTGACTGCGATAAATGATTGATGACTGAGATCTTCGCATCCCTTGTGAGCGGCTGGGCGCCCAGGTTTGATAAACAGAGGCCCAAACTTAGGCAGGTCGCTAAAAACGATCGGAACGACATGTGAATTTTTATCGCAATTGTACGAATAATTTCGTAAATGAATTATAATTTATTGGAAGGTAGATTTCTTTTGAATAAGAATCGTAATTTACGGGTCCTGCCCCTGTCACCGGATTATCAAAAGCTTCATTAAACCTAAAACCAAATTGATATGTCAGCCGAAACGATTTTCAGTATAGTTGGTCTATTGTCAATCCCAGGTTGGATCGTTCTGATATTCCTGCCTTTCTGGCGAATGAGCGACAAATTCATCATCGGAGTCATCATTACGATTCTTGCAATCATCTATGCGGTTCTCCTCTTTAACGGCTTTCATTTCGGGGACCTGAAAAAATTCAATTCGCTTGGCGGCGTGATGGAACTTTTTCAAAACCCAATGATGGTCGTTGCAGGCTGGACCCACTATATCGCCTTCGATCTCTTAACAGGCTGCTGGATCAAAAACAACGGCCGCAAACATGGCATACCCCATCTCCTGCTGATACCCTGTTATATACTCAATTCCATGTTGGGCCCAACGGGTTTATTGCTTTATCTGATCATTCGTTTTGCCTCGACGAAAAAATATTTTGCAGATAATTACTAGGTTATGAACTTTTTTCAGGAGCTCCGCCGCCGAAATGCTATGCTGTTCTATTTGGGAATGTTCTGCGTCCTTGGTGCAGCAACTTGTCTCGCGTGCATCTATTTGACGAACACGCAGGTGCTCGGTATCAATGCCTTTATCAAGCCAAGCAAGTTTTTTTTATCGATAGCCATTATCACGCTGACCCTCGCTTGGTTGTTGTATTACCTGGATAACCAGAAGGCGGTTCGCAGATATTCGCGTGCAACGATCGTTGCTATGCTGATTGAATTAGTCATCATAACCGAGCAGGCAGCCAGGGGCCAACGATCGCATTTTAATAACTCGCCAGCTCTTAACGGAATACTCTTTGGCGTTATGGGCGCCAGCATTACGGTCTTCACCTGCTGGACCGCTTATATGTGCTGGCTGTTTTTCAAGCAAAAGAAATTTTCAATCAAGGAGTCCTATTTGTGGGGAATCAGGCTGGGACTCTTATGTTTTGTCGCGTTTGCTGCTGAAGGGTTCGTCATTGTGCATAACGGAGGGCACACCGTCGGCGCGCCCGATGGAGGAAGCGGCCTGCCATATCTAAACTGGAGTACCGGCTATGGCGATCTTCGCGCCGCACATTTCTTTGGAATGCATTCACTTCAAATTCTTCCAATCCTGGGATATTTTTTCTTAAATAACAAGAAGTCGGTGATCGCCATCGCAATTATCTACTTTGCGGCGGTCTCTTTGCTTCTCCTGGAGGCTTTGAACGCAAGGCCATTAATCTAGGCAGTTTAAGCGCCTTCTATTGCGTCATCAGCGGCAACACGTAGCTCTTGTGCTGGTCAAGATCATAAACGTGGATAAAATACACCCCTGGCGCCAGTTGGCTAATGGCGTTGATGCGGGGCATATTGGTATTTTTAAATGCATATCGTTGGATCGTTTCGCCGCTTGAACTGAGTAGGTCGACTGCTATATTATTGACTGTTCTCGGGAAGAGAATGTTGATATAATCATGAGCCGGATTCGGATAAAGGCTCAACTGTGCGCTTTGTTCGCCCAAATCTACCTTACTGACACCGGAATAGCTGATATTGTTATTTTCGTCCGTTATGCGAAGCCGGAAATAGACCCGGTTCTTGTCGCTTGAAGTCAGGGTATAAGGATAAGCATAGCTGGCTACGGTGGTGTCTACGCTTGATTTAACAGTGCCGAAGCTGGTGAAGTTGACGCCGTCAGCGCTTTTTTCTGTCGCATAAACTCTTCCCAGGTGCTCGTTCGCGATTTGCCAGCTCAGGTTAATATCATTGTCTTTCTGCAACGCTGCTTGGAAATCCATGATGCTCGAGGCGATGACCGTGACGCTGCAATAATAGTAGCTTATCTTAAAATTCATGGTGTCAACGGGCGTCTGGTTGAAATTATAGTTTCCGCTAAGCTGGTAAAAAGTGGTCGTAAAATAGTCGAAAGAAACATTGCCTGTACCCATGAAGCCATTCATGCCGCTGGTGATCGAATCCGTAATGTCGGCATAATTGTTCAGCACATTGAACGGGGGAACCGAGATAAAGTCGGGACCTGATCCCGTAACGCCGTCGGATGCCGCCAGTGCATAAGGACCGAAGTCTATCACATTGGACGCATTCGTTAACGGCGAAGACAAGGCGCTGCAGCCGACCCAGTCATTACGACCAACGCCTAGCGTGTAGCTTACGGCCGAATGGCTGTTATTTTCAAGCTGGAAGGAATAATCAAGGGTAATTATATTTGAAATTTTTACTGCCACCAGTGTGCCCTTGCTTGGATCAAACTGAGGCAACAGGAAAACGTGTTCATCATTTCCAGTTCCGGTCAGGACAGTACTATAACTAACTGATTTGATAACTCCATTGCACTGCGAAAAAGATGATTCTGGGAAGATGAATCCCGCTGTCGCAAGGATAATACAAGTACAGAGTGTTAGGGTTTTTAGGGTTTTCACACGGTGGATTATTGGACTCTTCTTATAACTAAGAAACAGCAATTTTATTGCAGTCTAGAGGCTAATACTTAGGTTAATCATCCGTTTTTTTAATGATACAAATTGGCGTATCGCCCATTCTTGATTGTGAGAGGAACCAGGAAATTTTTGCGCTAACTTTTAATTCTCGGCAAAATTTAGGGCAGTCAGGCGCTGAATCACCGCCTAGTAACTAATTGCTGAATAATGAATTATCCGAACGGGCAAAGGGAATTGGTCAAAAACGAAAAAAGCGCAGGTACGAAAACCTGCGCTTTTCAATTAATGACTTTAACGAAGCTTATTGTTGGATGCCAATCGTGACCTTGGTTGTATACTTAGTTCCATCAGCTTTAAGCGCCTGGAGCAGGTATATTCCCTGTGGCAAGTTGGAAACCGCCATGGTGATCGTCGTATTCTGAGAGCTGGCATTCAGTCTCTGTTCCTGAAGAACTTTACCGCTTAGGTCAATCAGGCGAACTCCGGTCGTCGGAACCCGTCCACCAAGCGTGATATTGATGTAATCTTTTGCAGGGTTCGGGAATACGCTGATATTCTGAACGGTCGTCGTGCGGACTACACTTACATAAGAGTAAGCAAATGAACCATCTAGGTTGACCATCTGCAAACGGTAATAGTCAATACCATTCGCAGCGTTGTCATCAGTAAATGAATAGTAGCTTATCGTAGCAGAGTTACCCTTTGCACCAACTTTGCCAATCGTTGACCAGTCGGTACCGTTGCTGCTGCGTTGAACGGCGAAATAACTTGAATTAATTTCCTGATCAGTAGACCATGTGAGCAATACGTCGTTGTCAGTTGTCAGGCTGGCGTTAAAGCTGCCCAGAACAACAGGAAGCGGCGCGTCTGTGCTCAATGTCTGGAAGGTGATAAAGCCGCCAAGATTAGTCGGTGCGTTAATAACCGGACCATATACAAAACCCGTCTTGCATGTGTTCGGGAAACTTCCATTGCAATTCAGGTTGTAAGGACTGCTATTGGCAGAACCGGTAGCAGTATAAAAAGCTACGTTCCTGGTAAAGGTGAATCCGAGAATAGAAATCGTAACCGGAGCAGTGATCTGGCCTGCCGGGCGAGCCGTTCCACCGCTTAGGAAATTGTTAACATTTCCAAGACGGAACACTGAGGTCGCATCAAGTGAGATGGAAGCGCCGCTGGAAACAAAAACATTGGCCGTACTTGTCGTTGAATTCTTATCTCCAACAATGATCTGGCTGTTGATCAGCGTCAGCGTGACCCCTGCGCCAATATTAAGTTGCGTATTGTTCTCCACATTAATCACCGAGTTGGTAAGTGTAACTGACTCATTAACGGTGAAGACCGCAGCACCCGTAATGTCGATAGTACAACCATTACAAGCGTTATTCACCGGCTCGGTGAATTCTTGTGTCCAGGTCTTAGTGACAGTTACTGAATAAGTCGATGCTGGAATCTGTGCGAACAGGGCGGCGGATTGTAGGCATAAGGCCCCACATACTGCAATTGCAATAATGTAAAATTTTTTCATGATTCATTAATTTGTTTGAACTAAACTTATTTGTGGCACGCACAGAAAATTGGATAAGTAAGCACAAAGACGGCAAAATCAATTCACCATGTTCGATGCTCAATAAATTTGTGGGGGTACGTAGATATAAAGGGGGATCGAGACTAAAACCTACCGTAAAATACGGCAATAATTCAGAAACTTGCAAGTAATGTGAATATTTTTTTTGATTAAATCGCGGAATTTTCGTTAATGAACCTCGGTTATTCCTCCGCGTTATCGACTTTGTTTAAGCCGAGTTTATCGATGGCGACCTGCGCGGCGATTTGACTTGCATCTTTTTTATTATATGCCCTTCCCTGCGCAATCAATTCGCCGTCGACGACGGCACCGACGGTGAACAACCGGCGTCCGCTCTCTATCCTTTCTTCAAGTGTTTCAAAATCAAGATTCTTGCCATTTCGGTTGGCCCAGCCATATAATTTGTTTTTGTGGTTGATTTCAAGGTTTTCGAGCTCCTCCAAAAACAAGTGAGGCTGTATGATCCGTTCCACGACCCATCGTTTGGTCTTAATGAAACCTTTGTCAAGGTATATGGCACCGACCACTGCTTCCAGAGTATTGCCAAATATCTGGCTCATTTTGAGCGAATTGTCAAATTTGTTGAATTGCGTAATTTTACGAAGCCCCATCTTGATCGCGATCTCGTTTAGCTGGTTGCGGTTAACCATCTTACTCCGCATTTCGGTGAGGAACCCTTCTTCTTTATAGGGATATTTTTTGAAAAGGAAATCGGCCACGATGGCGCTCAAAACGGCATCTCCAAGATATTCAAGCCGCTCGTTATTCTCGTCGGCGCCATCCTTGAGGGAACGATGGGTCAGGGCCGTCCTGTAGAGAACCGATTTGCCGGGGCTGAAGCCCAAAACATTCCGAAGTTGTCTTTTAAAAGATACAGCCGCACCGTCGTTACTTATGATACGCTCCAGTATTCCCACAAAGAAAAGCTACAATTTTTTCTGCAGTTAAAAAATTTACTCAGCGCCCAGGTAAGGGTCCTAACAGGGTTGGTCTCAAAAAATCAGCGATTAGTCCGCGTATTTTTTGA
>JAJPJP010000292.1 GCA_021324175.1 Chitinophagia bacterium | reverse complement strand
TAATATGAAATTTCAGAATGAGTTCGAAAAATACGCTATCAAGCACCGGGGCATTTCCAGCAATACGCTAAACGATTACAATAAATACGAGATCACCAACCTCACGCCCAATATCATCGAAGAAAGGCCGATGAATGTAGCCGTTATGGACGTTTACAGCCGGCTGATGATGGACCGCATTATATTTTTAGGTTACCCTATTAATGACGAGGTAGCGAACATCATCATCGCGCAACTGCTTTTTCTTGACAGCACCGACCGCCACCGTGATATCCAGATGTACATCAACTGCCCGGGCGGAAGTGTTTATTCAGGATTGGGGATGTACGATACGATGCAATATGTAAGCCCCGATATTTCGACGATTTGCATCGGCATGGCCGCGTCGATGGGTTCAATCCTGCTAAGCGCGGGAACCAAGGGCAAACGCACGGCCTTGAAGCACAGCCGAATTATGATACACCAGCCAACCGGCGCGATCGGCGGTCAGGCGACCGACATTGAGATCACGGTGAATGAGATAAAAAAAGTAAAAAAGGAGCTTTACGATATTTACGCCTTTCATACCGATAAGACGATGAAACAGTTGGAAAAGGATATGGACAGAGATTACTGGCTCACTTCCGAAGAGGCCAAGGAATATGGCCTGGTTGATGAAGTGCTTATCCTCAATCCCCGGAAAGAAAAGAAAGACTAGTTCCAACCGCGCCAAAATTTACAAATGCTGACTAATTAAAATTTCGAAAATGAATTCAAGATACGATGTAAGACCATTTAGACTGGATGACGACGAGCCCGAACAGGAGCCAAAAGAAGAAAAGGGCCCTGAATTGGGAATGCTGACCAAGAAACTCGAAAAATATTTTTTTGAAACAAGGATAGTCCAATTGTGGGGGCCCGTGGATGACCGCTCGGCCAAGGATGTCGTCAATAAGTTTTTACTCCTGGAAGCGGACAAACCGGGGGAAGATATCAAATTTTATATCAACAGCCCCGGAGGCATGGTGACCAGCGGCATGGTCATTTACGATACCATGAGAATGCTGAAAAGCCCGGTCAATACGGTATGTATAGGTCTTGCTGCTTCCATGGGCTCGATCCTTTTAAGCGGAGGTGCTAAAGGCAAACGCTTTATATTTCCCCATGCGGAGGTCATGATCCACCAGCCGAGTATTGGAGGGAGCTACCAGGCGGTAAGCGCCGACCTGGAAATCCAGGCAAAACAGATCAGGAAGACGAAAGAAATCGGGGCAAGGATACTGGCTGAAAACTGCGGAAAAAAAATCGAGCAGGTGATGAAGGAATTTGACCGCGATTACTGGATGGACGCCAAGGAGGCGGTAGAATATGGCATTGTCGATCAGCTTATTGACAAATTGTAATCATTCCCGTAGGGTACGCGCTCTCCGCATCCCCGGCACTTTACGACTTTTAGTTGTGTTTGGCAAAGAAGTTGAATAACTTTGCATTAATATCCAATCATGGCGAAAAATACATTGCACTGTTCCTTTTGCGGGCGCAGCCGAGATGAAGTGAAGATCCTGATCGCCGGACAGGAAGGACATATCTGCGAAAACTGTGTCGAACATGCCCAGGAGATCATCCAGCAGGAGCTTATAATCCGCGACGAGAACCCCAGTACCAATACAGCTTTCAAACTCACAGTAAAGAAGCCAGCTGAGATCAAACGATTCCTCGACGAATATGTAATTGGCCAGGATGACGCCAAGAAAGTATTGGCGGTTGCCGTTTACAACCATTATAAAAGACTGCAGCAAAAGATCAGCGAAAACGAAGTCGAGATAGAAAAGAGCAACATCATTATGGTTGGCGAAACTGGCACGGGTAAAACCCTGCTTGCAAAAACGATCGCCAAATTGCTGAACGTCCCCTTTGCCATTGTCGACGCGACGGTTTTCACGGAAGCAGGGTACGTGGGCGAGGATGTGGAGAGCATTCTAACGCGCTTGTTGCAGGTTTGTAACTACGATGTGCCGGCCGCCGAGAGAGGGATTGTCTATATTGATGAAATTGATAAGATCGCCCGGAAGGGAGATAACCCTTCCATCACCCGTGACGTGAGTGGCGAAGGCGTGCAACAGGGATTGCTCAAGCTGCTGGAAGGCACGGATGTCCTGGTTCCGCCCCAGGGTGGAAGAAAACATCCCGAGCAAAAATTGGTCAAGATCAACACGCAGAACATCCTCTTCGTTTGTGGTGGCGCATTCGATGGCGTCGACAAGATTATCGCTCGTCGTGTAAATACCAATGCCATTGGCTTTAACGTCAACAAAGAACACCAGGAGGCCGCCAAAAAAAATCTGCTTCAATTTGTGAATGCGACCGACCTCAAGTCGTTTGGATTGATCCCCGAACTTTTAGGACGATTGCCCATCGTAACTCATCTTAACCCGCTCGACAAGCCGACGCTCCGGTTGATTCTGACGGAGCCGAAGAATTCTCTCGTCCGGCAATACAAGAAATTGTTCGAGCTGGAAAATATCCACCTCCAGATCGACAATGAGGTGCTTGATTTTATGGTTGACAAGGCAGTTGAATTCAAACTTGGCGCCCGCGGACTCAGAAGCATATTTGAAAACCTCCTTACAGATGCGATGTTCGAGTTGCCCTCATCGAAAGAATCCAAGTTCCACCTCACACTCGAATACGCCCGGAAGAAGTTTGATAAGAGCAAGATGAGCCTCCTCAAAGTCGCTTGATCAGATTGAATTTGTTGATATTGATTATCATTGAATTATACAAAAAAAGCGGTCCCGTCGGACCGCTTTGGTTTTTATGGGTGGTTTTAATGGTTATCTGATGATTACCACTTTGCCGGTTTTTTGCGATCCATCCGAACCGAGAACCTGCACCAGGTAGCTTCCTGCTGCAAGATTCTGGACCGGGATAGTCATCGTGCTTCCTGCCTGAGACCCTAATTTCTGCAGGAAGATCACCTGGCCGCCAAAGTTCAACATGCGGATCGTGGCATTACCGCCAACATGACCCAGCGAAATGTTGACATAATCCCGGGCCGGATTAGGGAATACCCGGAATTCAGCGATTGAATTCATCGATATTAATTTAACGTCGGAATAGCTGTGTGAGCCATTTTCGTCGACCATATTTAGCCTGTAGTAGTTGGCACCACTGACCGGTGATGCATCCATGAACGAGTAATTGGTTATGACTTGTGAATTACCCTTTGCAGCCACGGATCCAATCACATGCCAATTAACACCGTCAGCGCTGCGCTCAACATCAAAATGATTAGAATTTTCTTCTTCTGCCGTCTGCCAGGTCAATGCTACGGTGTTGTTTGATTTCAATACCGCATCGAAATTAATCAGTGACACCGGAAGTGGTGTACCGATCGATCCTACGCCGAATGGCGAGAAACTTGTAAACTGCGAAGTCACGGTTTTTGTAATATTGCTTGCTCCGCCTGTGGCTGTGGAATTCTGCCAAACCTGGATAGAGGAATTGTAGTGGGACAGACCAATATTGCTGCTCGTGAATCCTGAGAATGCAGATCCTTCGAGGTCAGATGTCCAATTCAGGGTTAGGGTCGCCGTCGTGCTTGATGTGCTCGGCGTGATGACCCAAACTGCGTTAACGATATCACCAAGTGAAGTGCCGGTAAAAACATTTCCTGAACCATAGGTTGCATCAGTAGTCGCAGGAGTAAATACGTTTGCCGACCAGTTCAGATTGGTTGTATTAGGATTTACAGATGCGGGCAAATAGTCGTTGGCGGTGCCGATTGGGAATGTAAATGTCGATCCCGAAGGAACACGATTTACCGTCAGTTTACCAGTTCCTGACCCGTTGCCGGTAATAATATAGGAATTCGCACCTGCACCAGCAATCGCTGTGGGGTTTCCACTGAACGTAGGCCCATAGGTCAGTGTTGCGCTGCTCGCATCGAGCTTGCCACTCGTGAAAGACAGTAACCCTGTAACGCTGGTCGATTGTCCAAGCATCACGTTTCCGCTCGTATTGCTGATTGTAAGATTGTTAAAGCTCGTGCCTTTTGTCCCGCCGATCGTCTGCGCTGATGAGCCGTCAAAGATCACCGTGCTTGACCCGGCTGTGAAAAAAGTCGCAGATCCGCTATAGATCCAGTTTCCCTGGACATTGAGCAAATGGTTCGTGCTCGATCCATTATTCGGAGTCAGGCTGCCACTGGAAAGATTTACGTCGCCGCCAACATTGACAGTCACCTTGCCATTACCATTCGCAAAGTCAAAAGTGGGCGATCCGCCGCTGACGTTGAAATCACCTGCAATATTTACCGTTGGGTTTGACGAACCATCCGTGAACCGGAAAGTACCGCCCGACGCATTGACGCTACCGCCGATATTCAGGGTCATCGATGTATTTGAAGTAAACCGCATGCTGCTGCCTGATCCATTGAAGGTGAAATTCCCTCTGATGGTAGTCAGCGCGCCGTTCAGGCTAAGTGCTGAAGACAGGTTGCTGGTCCAGTTGACGTTGCCGAAACTCTGGCCGAGGCCCGACGGCGCAGTACTTGTTATACCGCTGACATTAATCGACGAATTAGCATCCCAGGTCGCAGTCGGAATAATTCCGCCGTCCTGCGCGTGTTGATAAGTTCCATTGGAATTGACAAACAGCGTCGTTGCGTTGGCGCTAATGGTCCCCTGGTTTTTCAGCGTACCGCCGGAATTTACCTGGACTAAACCGTTAATATTCGTTGTACCGGAAGTTGTGAGTGTACCACCATTATTCATATCAAGTTCGCCCGAAGCGTCAACGACAATCTTTACACCGGTAGCTGTTGAAGATACCGTAACCGTATTACCTCCCTTAATCTCAATACCCGATGCAGAACTGGTCGGTGCAGCGGTTGCCGTGAACCAGTTGATATTATCGCCGGATCCCTGCCACGTAGACGCAGTGGACCAGCTTCCTGAGGTCTGCGACCTGAAGTAGTCTGAAGAGGAAGTCGCGTAGTTAACGTTAATTGTCTGCGAAACGCTGGCTCCGGAAAGTCCCGTTGCCTTGATGGTTACGCTGCCAGCACCAGTCAGAGTCGCACTATTTATTGTAGCTGTTCCGTTGGCCATATTGGCGGAAGTAGGGCTGATTGTACCTGAGTTGACTGACATCGTCAGTGTATCCGTGGCATTATCGCCGAACTGGTCTTTCCCTGAAACCGATATGGTGAATGGACTGTTTCTTGTCTGTGGGCTTGAAATGACGGGCGAATAATTAAGCGTTGTCGCCCTTCCACCCTCCTGCGAAAGTGAGCCGAGGTTGGAAAAAGAATTTAACCCGGCAATTGTTCCGGTTATCGTCGGCGTAATATTACCGCTTGCGGGAATGCTATGTCCGTCAGTTGCCTGAACAGCAACCCCGGCAATCGTTAATTTGTCTGGCTTCGTTGTACCGCTTACCGAAATATTGATCGTGATCGTGGTTGCCGTGTAGCTAATCGATCCTACCGAGAGGTTCCCACCGAATTGCGCGGTGGCCGTCACGCCACTTTGCTGAAAAGTCCAACCGGTTGGAGCGTTCAGCACGATCTTGGTCGCGCTGGTATTAAAATCACTGTAAGAGTTTTCCGAAATAATAATGTTGCCAAGCAAGGTAAAATTACCCGAAGAGGCATTGGCTGCCTTATCTGCGCTGATGTTGGTACCTCCGGTTGCCGGGGTGATTGATACGTTGGCCAGCGCCACCGAGACCATCCCAAGCACGAGGACCGTTGCAAATACAAGATTTTTAGAGAGTAAATGATGTCTCATTGTTTTCTTTTTATGATTGTAAGTAAGTAACTCCTGGAGAGTTCAAACCAACGAAGCCATCAATAAGAATGGATTAAATTGCAGCAATGATACCAGTGGAACCTGCACAAAAAATGTTCATGCTGTATCTAGCCTAAAGGAAGTCAACTGAGCAACCGGAGTTATAATAAGAATGGATTTCTTTAAGTGAAACAGAAGCAAATAAGTTCAACGCTTAAAGGGGATAATCAACGGGGACAAACATAGAGACTAAACTTTGAATATGCAAGCTTTTGTGAAAAAAATGCCGATACTTACGCCAGGGGCAGCCGTTTGAAGCTGAATTTGCAAAAGGCATTTATTATCTAAGTGCCTCTCTAGCAATTACAATTTTCTGAATTTCACTGGTGCCCTCTCCAATTGTACAGAGCTTGCTGTCCCGGTAGAATTTTTCAACCGGAAAATCCTTCGTATAGCCATATCCGCCGAAAATCTGGACTGCATCGGTGGATACTTTCACGGCAACTTCGCTCGCATAATATTTGGCCATGGCGCTTTCCTTGCTTAGCTCTAATTTTCTATTCTTCCTGTCGGCCGCCTGGAAGGTCAGTAATTCCGCAGCCATAATTTCGGTGGCCATATCTGCAAGCTTGAAAGCAATACCCTGGAAATTGGAAATCGGCTGATCGAATTGGTGGCGTTCTTTTGAATATTGAAGCGCCGCTTCGTATGCGCCCTTTGCAATACCAACGGATAAGGCGGCAATGGATATCCTTCCGCCATCGAGGACATGAAGCGACTGCTTGAAACCCTCTCCGACATTCCCGATGCGGTTTTTATCCGGGATACGGCAATTGTCAAAAATCATTTCAGCCGTCTCGCTTGCGCGCATTCCCAGTTTGTTTTCTTTTTTGCCGCCGCTAAATCCTTTCATTCCACGCTCGACAATAAATGCAGTGGCATTATTTCTTGTTCTGGGTTCTCCGGTTCGTGCAATGAGCACAGCTATATCTGCACTCTTCCCGTGGGTGATCCAGCATTTTGTACCATTTATTATCCAGTCATCTCCCTCCTTTATGGCCGTGCATTGCATGTTGCCTGCATCACTCCCTGTATTTGCTTCAGTCAACCCCCATGCGCCAATGGATTCCCCGGTGGCCAGTGATGGAAGATATTTTTCTTTTTGAGTATCGTTTGCGAAAGCCAAAATATGACCTGTACAAAGTGAGTTATGTGCAGCCACGCTAAGTCCGATTGAGCCGCAGACTTTGGATATTTCAATGATGACATGGACATATTCTGTATAAGACATGCCTGCACCACCGAATTTTTCGGGTACTACTACGCCCATCAAACCCAATTTTCCAAGTTCCCTTAAAACATCTGCCGGAAATATCTGTGCCTCGTCCCATTCCATCACATGCGGCTTGATATATTTCAATGCGAAATCACGCGCCGTATGTGCAACCTGTTGCGTTAGCTCATCTGTCGAAAAATTCATTGGAAAATGATTCAGAAGTAAAATAAAAAGAACCAGGCAATAATCACTACTTTATTGCCTGGTAATACTGACAAACAATCGTTAGAAAAAACAAACTACTGGGCTTTCCGCCCTATGCCAATGCAAAAGTAAAAATTATAAGCAAACAAACTAACGTTTGTTAGTTTTTTTGGCAATTATTTACAATAAAGGTACTAACGGGGTCGGCTCTTTGATTTTTCCCCGAAATAAACAGCAACTAGGTTAAAGATAATTATATTGATAATCAGCCTTTTGTTAGCACTTTATGCCTGCTTATCTCGATTTTGTTTGTGAAATCTTCGAAAGAATTGCATCTATCGACGAAACATCATGCGACTTTCCGCCAAGATAGTTTGAAAGATGACTCAAGCCCCGGGGGCAGTCAGGGGCCGGCCCTTTTGCCCGCTCACAGGAGGCTAAAAGATATTTGGAGCGGTCTTTGGCTGGTCCGTTTTCTTCGGCACAGGTTTGTTGACGGCGGGCGGCTGGGCTGTCCCCTCCGGCCTGGAAGCAAGTTCGTTTGCCTTTAAGGCATTGTCAACATCGCACCAGTAGGTTTTGCCATCGATAAATTGCAGTACCAGAATGTTAAAGCTATAGGAGTTTTTGTAATTCGCATCTTTCTCAAATTTTTTGACCATGCACGTATGGCCGGCGTAAAGGGTGGGAATCGGAGCCGGCTTTTTCTTGCGGTTTAAAACGTTCTTAAATGCCAAGGGTGATTCGTAGACATAGACAAAACTGTTGTCAATGGCGGAGCCTTTCCCAAGTGTCAATTCTTCCCCAATCCAGCACTTGGCACCACTCTCCATGATGAGCGTATCTCCCTTAACGACTATGCTTGTTTGGCTTTGCACGTGACAGGCCACAACAAGAGACAGCAACGCCGGCATGCGGCGAACGAACGGAAGAAATTTGGAGGACATCATGCTTTTTTTAACGGCACCACGCGCGACCCCTTAATGAATAGCCCGATGGCTGCTAGTATGAGCAACAAGCCTACGATATTGTTCCAGCTCGCGAGCGACTCGACCCCGCCGCCAAGTTTATAGGTAAAAATCGTACTGCCAAATGCGTCCGTGCTCTGTTGCACGTTCGCCGAACCATCGGGGAAAAAGACCTTGGTGATTTGCTGGACAAGCTGACCTGAATATGCGGCATTGCCAATAATCATGTACGCATTGTCGGTGAGTTTGGTGACCTGCGGATTCTTGGTATCACTCTTTACTTCCCAATTGCCGCCGCCGTCATATTTCGCGTATCCCCTGATCGTCACCGTCATTTTTACTGACCTGTTCATTTCGTCGATTTCTCGCTTAAAGTCATCCAGCAGATAAGTCGACATCGACCTGTCGAGGTCTCTTTTGGCGATCGCCACATCGTTCATCAGCGCGCTTTGACGGAAATTCTCCCACTGGGCAGCATTCATTTTCTGAGTGAGCTCCACCGTTGCGTCGCCCAATTTGTCCAATTTGATGGAAAATTCCTGCGTCAAATTCGTAGGATCCTGCTGAGGCACCTGTCCACGAACGAGCAGAACGCTGACAACAGACAGGCAGGTAAAAATCAAGTTTTTTATATGCGTTGTCATAAAGATTGACTTTTCAACTTAATTAATAGAACTGATAATTTGTTGTAATGTGGGCGAAGCGCCTCCCCTTGTTCCCACGACCACTCCCTGCACACCAGCTGTCACCATCCGAAAATAAGCGACCCAGTTGGCCGTGCCATTAGAAGAATTCGACTGGCCTGTGTACCGGTAAAGCCCGTTTTGTTCCCCGCTATAATTGGCTGAGACGTTAACTCCGAGCCTGTAGAGCGACTGGCGGATATAGGCCATCGCCTGGTTGGGGTTTTGCGCTCCCTGAACGGAATACACTTCAATCGCATCAGCCTGGTTTGGAGAGTAGATTGCCGTGGTGAGAATCGGCAGCTGGGCGATCGGATAATTTCTGACTGCCCAATTGCGTGGATAGCTGAAACTGATCGTGCCGCTATAGGTAAGCATCCCCGTTGTTGCCGTATTGGTATAGGCCGGGCGAGCCCTGGTTTCGGCGCGCGCATAATTTTCTGTCGCGTGTGTCTGCGGTTCGAATGCCTGCGCCAGGGCATCGATCTTACCGCGCAGGTACTGGTCATCCTTTAACTCCATGTCTTTGTAACCCTGGTTATAAAGCTGATCGATATCGAGCATATAATATCCGGGCTGGCCTTTTTGCATGGCAGCAAATGCATCGGACATCTCCTTTTGTCCGGCCTTCAGCGCGTCAATGGCAGACATCCTGCCGCCGATGCCTTCTCCTCCTACCCCGGTTGCCTCAATGGGAATGATATTATTTCCCATCTTGATGGCTGGGTAAGCATGACCCGGGATGAGAAATAGCACCGGGCTTAAACCCATCGCCCTATAAACACTGCAATGCAGTAATGCCAGTTCGATGCAAAGACCCGTATTGCCGGTAATTACTTCCCGTGGCAATCGGATATGTTCGGAGGACGAGCTGTTTGATCCCCCGTAAGTGGTGTAGTTGGTTGACGTTTCGCTGTATACCATTTTGTCCAAGAGCATGGCATTGTAGACGCCGGCAAGCGCACGATAGGCTTCATTCAATTGCTTTTCCCCCACCTGGCTGTTGCCACCTACTCCTGCTGCCGTTTCGCCCTTTAATACTTTCTGCTGGATCTGCTGCGCATAGTATTTGACAATCGGGTCCTCCGCGGTCACATAGCATGCATACAGCACAGCGTTTTCCGCGTAGTCTATAGGGAACGCTTTATCCTTATCCTTCATGTCTGAGAATACAACATCGTTGACTGAAAGCATGTCAAAAGCAAAATTCTCATCTCTCTCGCTGGGGCTGGATTTGGAGCCATAGGTAATCTTGATATTGGCCGTCTCCCTGGATGTTGTTGATTTGTCGGTAATATTCGTGTTGAATACCGGGAAACAGGTGACCACTGCCGTTTCTCCCGGCAAAAGGTTCTGGGTGGAGGGAACATCCGTCCAATCGTCAATATATTTGGGAATCCTGTACTGGACTTTCAGATTTTCCAGGGGCGCGCTGCCTGTGTTTTTGATGACCGCTTTGAAAAGATTGTAGCGGCCTCCGGCGACATCGGGGTTCGCATACACTTTATACGCAGCCGGCATGATGAAACCAACCGGCTCAATCTTCAGGTCAACGGATCCGCTGGAAAAAAGATGCGGATAAACAATCAGGCCTATTCCTGCAATTAGCAGCACGAAAGGCAACATTATTTTACGCATATGCAGTTATTTAGTAATAAACAGGTGGTTGCTAATTCGTTGTTCGGTCAGTGGCCAGAGACAGTTTTATCAATTGGATTGGCGTTTGTGCTATGTCGAAATTACTAATTTGAATATAGCAGCCAATACCTAAGATGGAGTATTTTGCGAAAGTGGAAAATTTGGCTCTCCGTTATTAGTCATGGTTTTATTTGATTTGCATCCCTAACTTCCTGTGATGATTGCGCACCGGTTTCAATTTTGTTGACCATTCAGCTTAATTTAGTTGAGACTATATGACACTTGTGACGCCAAACTACTTTCCCGAAATCAGGTTAAGCCTTTTCCTGACGATTCTCCTTTTTTCAATTACTGACGCCGCTGCGCAATTGCCGAGGCTCGTCATACCGGCCGGCCATACCAGCATTGTGGTGGATGCCAGGTATAGCCCCAACGGGAAATATATCGTTACCGCCGGCTGGGACAATGTGGCCAGGGTCTGGCAGGCCGCCGATGGCAGACTGTTATTTGAATTAAAAGCGCATACCGGCTCTGTTACCTCAGCCTCGTTCAGCCCGGATTCCAAATTAATCCTTACGACATCAAAAGACGGGCTCGCCCTGCTCTGGGATGCCCAGACAGGCGGCCTGCGCGCGCGGCTGAAAGGTCATAAAGACGTGGTGAATGCCGGCGCCTTTAGCCCGGACGGAAGGTTTGCCGCAACCGCCTCCTTAGACGGGCAGTGCATCATCTGGCAGGCAGCAGACGGAAAATTGCTGCACCGGATTGACGCTCATACCGGGTCCATTGTGACCATTGATTTTTCAACCGCGTCCGATAAATTGCTTACCGCCTCGAGTGACCACACCGCGGCGATCTGGGACATACAGGGTGGTTATTTGCTGTACCGCCTGCTGGGACACCGTGGGGCGATACGGGGGGCCCGCTTCAGCGCAGACGGGAATTTCGCGGCTACTGCTTCTGCGGACAGTACCGTCAGGCTTTGGCGAGTTAACGGGGGTCTGTCGCTGTCCGAATTTGTTGGTCATCAGGGTCCGGTTAATGACGTGGTGTTCGGAGGTCCTGGGCAACTCTTATCCTGTTCCGATGACAGCACGGTAAGGATATGGGGCATCGGAGGGAGTTCGCAGAACATGATCCTGCGGGGCCACCTCGGTCCTGTCAAATCGGTCTCGCCCGGCCAGGATAAAAAATTGTTGGTAAGCGCCTCTGAAGACGGAAAGGCAATCATCTGGGATGATCAAACCGGCCGGCAGCTGCAGGTGCTGAAAGGCCATACTGGGTGGCTGAATGGGGCCCGCTTTAGCCCGGATGGAACAAAAAT
>JAJPJP010000051.1 GCA_021324175.1 Chitinophagia bacterium | reverse complement strand
GGCCGCGGTAGCCTGATGGTCATGGAATAAGGCACGTCGATCCCTGAGCCGCCCGCCGCCTTAATTTGCGCGAACTGGGGATTATTCTGCAACGAGTCCCATTTGGGTTTGTTCAGCTTGCTGCTGATCTGGCCATCCGTGATCCTGAATTCGTAAATGGAACCGAACATACTTAAGTCCGGGCCCTGTGAACTATCGCCGCCGGACTTGTCTCCTCCAAAGCCCTTGAGCAGCTTGCCGGCACCGAAGGAATTGCTGCCGGCGACATTCCTTAATTTTTCCAGGTCACTGACATTTTTGAAAGGGAACTCGGTATTGGTCTTGAATATCTTTTCGTCCATGTTCAGCTGAACGTGCACCTGCCCTTCGCGTAAAAGTGCCTTTTTGTCGGCAGGGATGCCGCTGACGGTATCAATGAGGTCTTTCATATGGAGTGTCGTGTCCATCTTTCTTTGCGGAAGTTGTTTTTCCAGTTCTTCCTTTCCCATATAGGTCTGCATAATATCCACCAGCTGGCTCATGTCAATGTTCATTTTCCATTCACCGCTGCCATTTGTCTTTACATCAATTTCTTCATCGATATCAAAACAGCCGGCAAAGCCAAAAAGCAGGACCAGCGGAAGGAGAAATCTTGCCCATTTCATCATAGATAATTTTAGACCGCAAGATAGCAGATTTAGTCTAAGCGGGGCTGGTACTTCAGTGTAAAACTTTCTGATTGTTTGGGCGCGAGGACGGTAAGCCCCAGGTGGTTGTTGAGCGAGTCCGGAGCAGCGCTGAGGTTCTCGATCGCGATACTTTGCCGGTGCGGTGGCGTGTAAATCTGCAAATATGGATAGTTGGCGACAGCAAAGAAATCGATGGACAAACCGTTTATTGGATTCTTTAGTGTGCACTGGGGCGGCGTGGATCCGGGGTCGAGGAGAAAGCAATTGTCAAATTGCCTGTTTCCGATGGTCCGTAAACTGGCAAAGCCTTCAAAGGGTAAAAAACTTCCGGTCGGTATCAGCGCGTCATCGAATTCCACCATGGACCCGGCATCAAAGCGCATTTGCCATTGGTCGACTTTGCCGCCCAGCCGGAAATAAGGATGCCAGCCATCTGCGATAGGAAGGGATTGATTGCCATCATTGGTTACGGTCGTAGTCACCGTGAGCAGCCTATTTTTCTCCAGGACATAATTGACCTGACAGGTGTATTCAAACGGGTAAGCGCGGTCATCCTTTGCATAGGCATACTCCATCGAGATGGTAGCGCTTTCGGGATGTGATGCGTGTTCAGTCACGCGAAATGCACGGTCAAACAACAGGCCGTGGATGGCGGAGCCGTCCGGGAATTTTTTTTCAAAATTGAAATCCCTTCCTTCAAACCTGTACCGACCGTTTTGGATCCGGCAGGGAAAAGGTGAGAGCTTTGATCCCTTGTAGGAGGTATCGAGTGTTTTTTTGAGCGTCGCGGCATCCGGATAGTTGTCGATAATATTAAATTCCTCATCCACCAGCGGCAGCGTAAAGGAGTGAATCAGCGCGCCGAATTGCGGCAGCAGTGCCACTTCCGCGCCGCTCAGTGAATCTTTTAAAAGAAAAAGGTCGAAACCCTGTTCGCATCTTGTCGAAACGGAAAAAGGCATGGTGTTGATTGACCTTGCAATGTAGATAAAATCGTAATTTTTCAGCCATGGAAAATAAAGTCCGGGATGAGTTTACGGCCCGGTTTAAAAAGGTCCCCAAAATATTTGCAGCGCCGGGGCGAGTCAACCTCATCGGCGAGCATACCGATTACAACAACGGTTTTGTTTTGCCTGGAGCGATCGACAAAAAAATATATGTGGCCATCGCAGCCAACGGAAGCAATTTGATGCGGCTCTATGCCTGCCAGTATGACCAGGCGCTGACCGTTGACCTCCAAAATCTTCGACCACTCCCGGGATGGGCCACCTATGTTGCGGGAATGGCCCAGCAAATAAGAGAACGTCGTCTCGACATTGGCGGCGTGGACGTCGTGATCGGTGGTGATATACCGTTAGGAGCAGGTATGAGTTCTTCTGCGGCGCTATGTTCAGCCTTTGGGCTGGCGTTGGATCAGTTATTTGAGCTGGAACTTTCCCGCCTGGAATTGGCCCGCATGGGGCAACAGACAGAACACGAATTCGCAGGCGTCAATTGCGGGATCATGGACGAGTTTGCCAGCCTTCACGGGAAGAAAGGTCAGCTCATCAGGCTGGATTGCCGCAATCTTGAATTTGAATATGTGCCCTTCGATTATCCTGATCATGCCATTGTCCTGGTGAATACGATGGTGCAGCATTCACTGGCCGCTACTGAATATAACACCCGGAGAAAACAATGTGAAGAGGGGGTGAGCATCTTGAAAAAAAGATACCCCGAAATTGAATCCTTGCGTGACCTAAGTTTCAGCCGGCTTTCCCTCCACAAAAATGAACTCCCGCCGATTATCTTCAGGCGTTGCAGCTTTGTCGTTTCAGAAAATGAGCGCGTTCTCCGGTCCTGCGAATATCTCAGGCAACATGACCTTGCTGCTTTTGGCGAAATGATGCTGGAAGCCCATGCGGGATTAAGCGAACTGTATGAAATCAGTTGCACCGAATCCGATTTCCTCGTTTCCCTCGCCAAAGGCTTTCCCGGAGTGAAAGGCGCGAGGCAAATGGGCGGGGGGTTTGGCGGCTGTACCATCAACCTGGTCGAGCGGCCGGCCCTTGAGGAGTTCCTATCCCATGTTCGCCCGGCCTACGAATCGCGTTTTAATAAACAGCCGGATATATACATGACGGCGATTGGGGAAGGCGCGGAACGGGTTGAATAAACGTCCCTGGCCACGGGCCGAAAAGAATTAGTCCGAGAGCCGATTGTTCATCCCGCTGCTATGATAGAGATCAGCCACCTTATCCAGGGTATGGGGATCAGCGATTTCGCATTTGCGGAAGATCGCCATAGCGAAATCAATCATCGCAGCGCCGTTTGCCGTGATGAGGTTATCATCGGTGACACAGGGAGCATGGCGATAGAATTCTGCGCCTTGATAGTGAGGCGCCAGCCTTTTGAGATACTCCAGCCCGTTAGAGGTATGCGGACGTTTGTCAAGCCATGAATTTTCCGCCAAAAACAGCGTAGCACCGCATATGGCAGCGATGGTAATTGGCGTATTGATGACTTGATTGATGAGCGGAATGATTTCGGCGTTGCCGCCCTTTTCCCAAGGGTCGCCTCCCGGGAGGATAAGAAGATCAACTTCATTGACAGCAACATTTTCCAGGGGCATTTTGGGAAGGACTTCTATTCCCGCCATGGAACGAACCCGGAGGCCATTCACTGAAAATGTGTGGACTGCATATTCGGAATGCGCGTTCAGGTTTGCCAGCGCCAAAGCAGGTTCCCAGTCAGCGAATCCATCAAAGAGGAACAGAAACGCGTTTTTGTTTTTCATGTTGACATCATGCGGACAAGGCGGGTTCCTGGATCACTGGTTCTGTCCACGCGCCACTTTCTTTTAAGAGATTGACCAGTTCCTCAACGGCCACAACGGACTCCACGTTGCGCTTGACAATATCCTTGCCCCGATAAAGCGTGATTTTACCAACCCCGCTTCCAACATATCCGAAATCAGCGTCAGCCATTTCGCCGGGCCCGTTAACGATGCAACCCATGATCGCTATTTTCACGCCTTTCAGGTGACTGGTGACCGTGCGAATCCGCGCTGTCGTCTCCTGCAAATCAAACAAGGTCCGTCCGCAGGAAGGGCAGGATATGTATTCTGTTTTGGATATCCTCGTGCGCGTCGCCTGGAGGATCGAGAAAGACGTGTTGTTGATGAACTGATGATTGTTGGTTGATTCCAGGTAAGTGCGCCCGCTTACCCGCGCGCTGTTCATCAGCGAAGGTTCATTGGTGAGCCAAATGCCATCTCCCATCCCTTCCAGGAATACGGCCCCGGTTTCCACAGAAAATCGAATCAATGTCTCCTCAACGCTTTTTTCGCTGCTATGAACCGATATGACCAGTGGACAATCAATGCCTTCTTCCATGAGCCGCGCAACGAATTGACGCATTTCGGCGACCGGATTTTTCGATGGGGACCGAAGGACCAGAACAACATCGTTTTTTTTGTTCATGAATTTTCTCAACTCGGCGGATTCTTTCTCGTCACTCGTATCCAGGTCAATGAAATGCAAATTGGCTTTGGAATCTTTTGCATCGATATATTCCCGAGCGGTGAGCAGCGGGAAAAGATTTTCAGCCCGTGGCGCTGCAGTCCAAATCGTATAGTCGCAGATCATCCTGAGCGTTCCGGGCAAAGCAAATCCGGGAATTTTTTCTCCAGTGTATATAAAATCGGCTGCGGTATCGCCGATATGCCATTTATCTGTGAAGCTTTCATAGCGGTATCCAATGGATTCCAGGTCGGCTGGCTCAAGTGTATCTGCACCTGAAAAATCGGCGACGACCACAGGCACATGCCCATCGCCAATCAGGTCGACAGGAATGGTTGGCCTTCTCCTGTACGAGAAGGGAGAGTACGGGAGCTTTGCCACCGGAGTTTCAGATTTGGGCTCCTGGCTGACATGGTTACGGGCGGAATTCTTTTCCCTTTCCACGTAGCGCGCGACCAGGTCCCTGCAGACCGGGATTTCTAATTCGGGATCCTCCGTCAGCGACACCCTGATCGTGTCTCCAATGCCGTCTTCCATCAGGGTCCCGATTCCAATCGCCGATTTGATCCTGCCGTCTTCTCCATCGCCCGCTTCGGTAACGCCCAGGTGAAGCGGGTAACAGGCATCAAACTCCTCAAACATCCGGCTGATCAACAAGCGATAGGCTTCGACCATGACGAGCGGGTTGCTTGATTTCATGCTCAGGATGATATTGTGAAAGCTTTCATCCCTTGCCACGCGCAGAAATTCCATCGCGCTTTCAACCATGCCCATCGGCGTATCTCCATAGCGGCTCATGATACGATCGCTCAGGGATCCGTGGTTGGTTCCGATGCGCATAGCCGTTCCATATTCTTTGCAGATTTTAACCAGCGGCATGAACCGTTGCCGAATCCGTTCGACTTCTTCACGATATTCTGCATCAGTATAGTCGATGAATTCAAATTTCTTCTTGTCGATATAATTACCTGGATTGATACGGACCTTTTCGACGATCCGCGCCGCGATTTCAGCGGCATTGGGCGTGAAATGGATGTCGGCAACCAGCGGGACGAAATAACCCCGCCTGTGCAGTTCTTTTTTTATGGCGAGGAGATTTTCTGCCTCCCGTTTGCTTGGTGCAGTAATCCTGACCAGTTCTGCGCCTGCTTCAATACAGCGAATAGTCTGCCCGACCGTCGCGGCGGTATCCATTGTATCCGTGGTCGTCATGGTCTGGACGCGAACGGGATGAAAATTTCCGATCGCGAGATCTCCAACCCGTGCCTCCAGGGTTTTCAGCCTGCGGTACTCCCTGAGCGATTCGCAATAAACTTCCATAAAAAGGCTAATTTCAGGTATGCACAAAATTAACAATTGCGGCGCGATATGGTTGATGTTCCTCCTTGTTTTTGGCCATTACATCACGCAGGCGCAGGCAAAGCCGGGAAATGAATATAAAGTTTACCATTTTACCTCAGCTTATACCAGTTTCCCGGAATCGGCCCGCAATAAAGGATACCTCTATGACAACGTTTTCTTTGATGCACCCGGTCACTACAGCGACAGCTCGGTATTGATGGTCGTTCCTGACAAATTGAAATGCATAAACGGAACAGTCGATGTCGTATGCTGGTTTCACGGATGGCACAATAATATCGATACGGCGCTTGACTATTATCATCTGGCGAAACAATTCGCTTCTTCTGGTAAAAATGCCGTTTTGGTACTGGCAGAGGCCGCCAAAAATGCGCCTGACTCATACGGCGGAAAACTTGAACAGCCCGGCGATTTTGCCAAACTCCTCGATGATGTCATGAGGCAGCTGCGGGAACAAGGTGTGATAAGCAAAGACTGCCGTGCGGGAAATATCGTGCTTGCGGGTCACAGCGGTGCATACCGGGTCATTGCATTCATACTCCAAAACGGCGGCGTCAAGGTGAACGAAGTGGATCTTTTTGATGCATTGTACGGGCAAACGGACAAATTCCTTGCGTGGATCAAAAAAACGCCCAAGGGCAAATTGGTGAACCTGTACACCGACAGCGGCGAAGGAACCAGGGAACCCTCGGAACAAATGATGCTGGACTTGAAAAAGCAGGGATTGACGCCGGCTTTCACCGAGGAACCCGGCCTGACGCCCTTGCTGCTCCGCGATCACCCCATCGTATTTATTCATTCTACACGCGAACACAATACGATCATCTTTGATCCCGATATCTTCAAATTGTTCCTGGAAAACTCGCCATTTCTTACTGACCGGAAATAAATTCCTACCAATCCTTGTCAGGCTGTGAAAGCGCATGAGGCTTGTTTTGGTTCATTTTCTGCTGCGCCTCATTCTCGCGCTGCTGCAGGGCTCTGAGCAGCTGATCTACCTGCTGTTTGTTCAGCTTGCTATGCGGTGGCTGCTGCTGCTTTTGTTGTTGATTTTGCTTGTTTTGCTGCTGGTTTTGCTTTTGGTCTTTCGGCTGCCGGGATTTTTTTTCCAGTAGCGCTTTTTCCAAATTTTCGCGGGCATCTTCGTCATTGGGATCCAATTTGAGCGCATTTTTCCAGGCGTCAATGCTTTCGTCGGTTTTTTGCTGCTTGATCAGCGCAACTCCCTTGTTGTAGTATCCTTTTTCCTTTACATTTTTGTCAGCGGCGTGGCCAACCGAAACATCAAAAGATTTCGATGCATCTTCAAAACTATTTTTTCGGAACTGGGCATCGCCCAGGTTGTAATTTGCGGTCGGGTTGGTCGGCGCGTCGCCGATAGCTTTCTGGTATGCTTCCTGCGACTCGTCAAATTTCTTGAGTTTATAATACTGGTTACCCTTGTTGATCAAAACGTTTTCCTTCTGCGCATGAAGTCCCGCGGAAACAGCCAGGGCGACAGTAACCAACATCAGCGACCGGCCAATGAACCGGCGCCAGGATTCACCACCATTGGATGGATTTGCTCTTTTCATGCGATGCTGGGTCTTTTTTCAGGTAAAACAAATTCGAGGAGCAGCAGAACCAGCGCTCCCCCCAGTAGCCACTGGAAGTAACTATCATAGTCAATAAACTCCGAGTCGCTCAGGGATTTTTTTTCGATGCTGTCGATCTGCTGCGACAACGTGATCAGTGCGTCGTCCATATTGTCGAGCCGGACATAGATTCCGCTAGACTCGTTGGACAATTGCTGGAGCTCAGCCTCATTCAATTTTGAAATCACCGTCTGGCCCTCTGCATCCTTTTTCAGCTCCTTCGTTTCGGGATCAATGAGGGTCGTGCCTTCCGGTGATCCGATTCCAACGGTATTAATGACAACGCCGTTCTTCGCGAGGCCCTGCGCGACCTTTGCGGCATTCGGATCATGGTCTTCCCCGTCCGAGATCAACAAAATGGTCTTATATTTTTTTTCTTTGCTGTCAAAGGCTGCGTTCGCCATTTGCAGGGCATCGGCGATCACGGTGCCCTGGGTTGGTACAACTTCTGGACTTGCTTCCTGGATATACATTCGCGCAGCGCCGTGATCAATCGTCAGTGGCATTTGCATATAAGCCCTCCCCGCAAAAAGCACGAGGCCCACACGGTCGTTTTGCAATTTATCAAGGAGTTTACTCAAAAGCTGTTTAGCTTTTTCAAGACGGCTGGGCTTGACATCGGTTGTCAGCATACTCTTGCTGACGTCAAGCACCACCATGACGTCCACACCTTGACGGTTGATGTTCTCTGATTTCCCCGGCTGCTGAGGATTCGCCGCCCCGACGACGATCGCTGCGAAGGCGAGTACGACGACTGCAAACTTGATCAGGAACTTAACCGGTGAATAATTTTTCATGAGCCTTTTCACCAGCCTGGTGTCTCCGATACGGCGCACGGTCAATTTTTTCCATCGAAGAATAAAAATGAAGAGTAAGACCAGCAGGATGATTGCCGGCAGTCCGGCCAAATATTCGGTATGCTGAAATCGCCACATGATAACACTGCAATTTAGCGAACTGTATTTGGCAAATTGCGAGCCAGACAAACTTTATGATTTGATTAGCCCGAAGCGGACTGCGCTAAAAATTCATTTCGCGGAATTTATTCAGGCATTCCTTTGCCCATATTAACGAGGTTAGGCAAACTTTCTTTTATAAAACCATCCCAGCCCTTCTTGCAATCGGGGAAACATTCAATACCCGGCACCAGGCCCCGATGGGTCATCCTGATCCTGGTTTCACCCGCCGTTTCCGAGAATTCGAAAACCACGCTTGTTCCCCTCCATTCCTTCTTATCCTTTAGCCAATGGAGATTGCAGTCCGTGACGAGCCATACCACTTTTTTTCCCGGCACGGCTTCAGTGAGGCGGAAGGTGACAAAGGTCTCACCAAAACGAACGGTGAAAACGTCGTTCAATTTTTGGGACGCTCCCGTGAAATTTTTCGCCCACCAGTCACTGACATGGCAGACGTCGTTAAAGGCTTTTTTTGCATCTGCCTGCACGGCGATGCTTGCCTGGTAATCTTTTTGGTCCATGTTGAACTCGAATTTTTGTTTAAGAAAATGTCTGGCAAAAATTTCAGCCTTTTGAGTCGCTCTGAATGCCGGGACTGATCAACGCGGCAATTTTCCGCATATTCTTCAGCCAGCCTTCCCGCATCGAGTTAAAGATGCCCTGGTTTTCTATGAAGCCGGAATGGATGAGCGATACTTCGGTTCCTCCTTCCTTTGCCGTCAGGGTCCAGGTCACAACAGAATCCATATTTATTTTTCCGTCCCCCGGGCCTCCCTTCCAGGAATATGAAAGCCTTTTGTGCGGAATAATCTCCAAAACCTTGCAATGAACGATGCCGTCAAATTCAAAATCGGGAATCGGTCGAATTCTAAATTGAAATTCATGACCCGGCTGAGGACGAAAATCGTTTTCCATCAGCCATTCGGCCATCAGTTCTGATTGCGTCAGGTAATTCCAAACAATTTCGGGGGCATGAGCATAAAAAATGGTGTGTTGAATAGTGCGATTCATTTTATGTAACTTTTAAGTTACCCAAATATAATAAGTAACTTTTGGGTTACGCAAATTTTTTTAATTTTTTTTTGGAAAGCCTGGCATCGGCAGGCGGGACTGATTCCCTAGGTTCTCTTCAACTGTATGATCCTGAGCAGGGCAAGCAGGCGAATGAGCGGATAAGTGGGGTCGATTTCAAACCACTTTTTTGCAAAGTTGACGCTGTTGGGGCTTTTGTGATGATTGTTTTGCATAAGCTCTCCCATCAAAAGAAAGTCAAGCGGCACGGTGTTTTTGCTATGATCCTCGTTATCATAGTTCGCATATCCGTATTTATGTCCGCACCAGTTTACCAATGCCCCGTGGATCGGACCCATGAAAAAATGAATGGGCAGGAGGAGGAACATCCACCAGTGCGTAGCGAATGCCAGGTAGAAAAGAAAATAACCAATCCCAAAAAGTATTCTGACAAGCCAGGAATTGCCGATTTTGTCCATGAGAGGCCATTCGGGATATTTCCCCCGGAATGGCTTTTCCGGCTCGACGTTGTATTTTGCGTAGTTAAGATATATCTGCTTGGTATGCATGGTCATCTCCCAGACATCCCTGAAAAAATGCGGTGAATGCGGATCTTTTTCGGTATCGCTATAGGCATGGTGCATGCGGTGCATGATGGCGTAAGCCCGGGGGTTAAGGAATGAGGACCCCTGCACCAGAATGGTGAAACCATAAAAGAAGCGCTCCCAAAATTTATTCATTGCAAACATCTTGTGGGAAGAATAACGGTGCAGAAAAAAGGTCTGGCAAAAAAGGGAGCCAAACCAATGGCACAGGAAAAAAATGAGAATCGGCATAATTGTAAATGGCCTTAACCTTGAATTAAATAAAAAACCGGCTCGCGGTTAAAGGCACGCGAAGGTAACGGGTATCGCGAATATTCAGGCGATTATATGAAGAAATAATCGCTAAGTAATTCATAAATATTTTGTGCGGCAATTACTGTAGCATTGTGACAGGTCATGCAAAAGCAGACAATCATAAAAGGACTATCGGCAAATTCGGTACAGCTTGCCCTCAACCAGCTATTCGGCTTCGTGATATTTTACGTGCTCTCGCGCGACCTGGGCAAATCCAGCTTTGGTGAATTGAATTGGACCCTCGCGGTATTGTTGAGCACTTTTAATGTTCTGTCTTTCGGAATCGACCAGGTGATCGTCAAAAGAATTGCGGAAGGCGGGAAGACGCGATTGCTGTTATCACTTTATGTTTTTCATACACTCATCGGTGGATTGCTATTTTATGGAATTCTCCTGCTGGCCTCATTTATTTTTCCCGGGTTTTTCGTGCAGCATCATCTTCTCCTGCTGATTGGAATAGGCAAGCTGATGATTTTCTTTTCCACGCCATTCAAGCAACTCGTGACGGGCATGCAAAAATTTAACCTTCTTCTTTACATGTCGATTTGTTCGAATGTATCCAGGGGGCTGGGCCTGCTGATTATCTCATTGACCGGTACGGTGACGCTCCATGAAGTCATCGTTATTTTTATTGCAGGAGATTTGCTTGAATTGTTGGTATGCATTGCCTTGGGGCGAACACAGTCAAATTCAGGTTTGAAATCATGGAACAGGGAAGACTACATTAACCTTTTGCGGGAATCCTGGCCGCAAATCGGCGTAGTTGTTTTTACTACCGCCATCGCCAGGTTCGATTGGATATTTATCGGTCTTTTCGTGTCCGACGTCAAGTTGGCGGAGTATAGTTTTGCTTACAAGATCTTTGAGGTTTCGACGCTTCCGTTATTGGCCATTGCGCCCCTGCTTTTACCATTTTTTGCGCTTTTTTTCAAAGCTGCCAAAGAAAGAAGCATCGGTGCGATCGGAAACCTCAGGCTGCTTTTCCGGGCGGAAATGCTCATGGCTTCACTGACGGCCCTGCTGCTGAACCTGCTTTGGATACCCGTCATTGATCCGCTGACACAGGGAAAGTATGGGCTGGTCAATGTCCATACGATTTTGATTCTTTCTTTTTGCATCCCTGCGCTTTACCTGAACAACTTTTTGTGGAGCATTCATTTTGCCCTGGGAAACCTGAAGCAGATATTTTTCATTTTTGCTGTCACTTTCTGCCTGAATCTTGCGGGTGATTTGGCCCTCATACCTTTTTTTAAAAATGAAGGAGCGGCGTTCGCTTTTATTTTGGCAGTCTTTGTTCAATCCTTCCTGTATCTCCGAAAATCCCGGTTCGAATGGTTCCGGGGCGGTTGGACCCCCCTGGTTCTCTGCCCTGTCTGCGCGATTGTTGCCGGAATAGCCAGCCATGATGTTTTCGGCAGCGATTGGAAAATGGTCCCGTCCACTTTGTTCATCTTCCTGCTGATGCTTGTGGCAACCCTTCAAATCAGGCGCAGTGATTTCAAAAAAATCGCCGGCATGATCAAGCGTTAAATTTCATATTGCTATGTGATTATTAAAGGTTTATCAGGCAACCCATGGCCGTTTGATACGTATCTAGGAAGTGAGACCGGATTATCCCCACCCAGCCTCCGGACTGACAATTTCCAACCACATGAGTCGCTTAATAAAATGAAATGAAGTTGGAAGCAGGTATCCCAGTAAAATTGGCCAAAAGAATCGACTGGCAACTTCTTTTATTCTTGCTTGTTTTCCTCCAGGTCAAACTCGCTGTAAAAGTAGCAGCGATTGTCGTGATTTGCCTGCTTCACTGGAATTTCCGTTTTGGCCTGAGGTTAAAGCACTCCCGCCTGCCTTTATTTTATCCATTGGTCATCTTAATCAGCCTGGTTGGGTTGTTATTTAATGGCGGCCTGAGTCCGCACTATGGTGTTGTTTTTTTGACCGCCGTGGGGGGATGGCTGATGGCTTTCCTTGCCATTCACCAGATCCGGCTTTTTGTCGACCGAAACGATGAAGAGGTTACCAGGCAGACCATGGTGGTGTATTTCCTGATTAATGCTGCCGTTTCCCTGGGAACCCTTGTTCTGATCATGATCAGGACGGGATCGCTCAACCCCTACCTGTACCAGGGTCAACACCAGTTGTTTTTTGTGAGTACCGGGGACTATATCAAGGGAGTCCCTTTTGATACGTCAGTCACCAACGCCATTCTCAATGCCTTTGGCGTGATCTATTTCCTGTCTCGTAAAAATGCGGGCATGGTTTTGCTTTGCATGTCTGTTGTCGTACTGACTGCCAGTAATTTGACCAGCCTGATATTGCTCGCAGTTTTTGCATGCCTGCTGGTCTTCGGCTCCGGCAGGGAACAAAAAAGCCTCATTTTCATTTGTTTTTTCATGCTGGTGGTCTTCATGGCCAAAATTTCTCCGCAGAATGACAGCTATGCGGCTGAGATATTGGCAAAAATTACTCCATCGAAACCGGCAGAAACCCAAATCTCCGGCGTCGGGCCGGCCAACAATCGCGCAAATCCGGTTCCGCCCCTTCCTACTCATCCGGGAAATCCGGACACCAGGCGGCTAAAAGAATCAGAGCTAAGAAATTTCGAAGTTCCCAGGCAATCGCCAATTTTCCTGTTCATCCAGGCGGGGAAGCGACCATTCATACCTGGACCAAACATCAACAATGCTCCTTACCAGGCGGTCAATGACACGACGGAAACCAGAAAAAAACTGCTGGAGTTTATCGACAACCATCGTGATCATCTTCCTTTGGCATCAAGCGCCAGCGAAATTGCGGGCCTGCCGCCAGGGAAGCTTGTAGGGGCAAGACAGACGCTCGAATACCTTAAAACCCACCCGCAGCTTGCTTTATTTGGTGACGGCGCAGGCAAATTTTCATCAAAACTGGCGCTGAGGGCAACCGGCCTTCACACGGATGGCGGATACCCGGCATCGCTTGCCTATATCAGCCCCGAATACCTCATTAACCACCTCGATCTTTACCTCTATTACTTCAGCAGGCAAAAGGCACTTCATTCTGTTATCAACACGCCGGATTCAGTATATGATCAGCTTTTGGGTGAATATGGTCTGGCAGGACTAACGGTTTTGGTTGTGTGCTATTTCGGGTTTTTTATCCGCAGAATCCATGGCATGACGGCGCTTGCCCTTGTCGGTTTGCTGGGCGGCGTCTTTTTCGCGGGGTACTGGTTCGAACAATTCTCCATTGTGCCCCTGTTTGAATTACTTTTTTTTCTTATTCTAAAAGAGCAACGCAAATACAATATCATTCATGCAGAGTGACCAGATCAAAATGACCGTCCTGATGCCGGCATACAATGCTGGCGGCTATATCGCCGAAGCGATCCAGTCGGTGCTTGAACAGTCATTCCCTGATTTTGAACTGGTCATCGTCGATGATGGTTCAACAGACGAAACGGCTGAGATCATCAGGAGCTTTAATGATTCCAGAATTGTCCTGGTTTCACAAAAAAATACGGGTATCGGCGGCGCATTGAATCACGGTCTGAAGCTCGCCAGGGCGCCCCTTATCGCGCGCTTTGATGCGGATGACATCTGTTACCCTGACAGGCTGAAGACCCAATATCAATTCATGGGGGATAACCCCCGATGTATTGTCGTGGGGTCAGCGGTAGACTATGTGGATGAGTCGAACAGGTTTATTTATTCGCATTTACCCCCGGCCTGTACAGACAAGCAAATCAAAGCGCTTCCTTACCCGGTATGCCCTTTTATTCATTCCAGCGTGACTTATAGAAAAACGGCGGTGTTGGCAGTTGGTGGTTATAACGCGCATGCGCATACTTTTGAAGACCATCTCCTGTGGCTGCAGATGGCCGGGGCAGGCGCTTTTTTCAACATATCGCGCAGGCTGATCCGCGTCAGGCTCAATCCGCGTTCGCTGACGATTGACGAGCGGTGGCGATCAAGATCATTTCTTTCCATGAAATCCAAAGCGCTTCGGGACCGAAAAATATCCAGGATAGAAGGCGAGATTCTGCTGCGCATGATGAAAGATCAGGAGAACGAGGCGATCAAAGACGGCGCCTACCATGCATTGCTGGCAAAAAAGTTTCTCTTTAACAATTACCAGCCGGCGCTGGCACGCGTCCATATCAAAAAAGCCATCGGGTCGAACCAACGACAGCTGGACAATTACGCGATCTATCTCATGAGCTTTCTGCCGCGCAGCGTCGTTTCAGCTTTGTATATGACGATCAAGCCGGCATATGGAACAACCGGCGTCGAAAATCTTCCATCGAAATCCGACTTAAGATACCGGGAAGCCTATAATGATGAACAATTTGGATGAAAACGAAACGAAAAATACGGCTCTTTGTCGATGCCCACTGTTTTGATCGCGAATACCAGGGCACCCGGACATTTGTTCAGGGCCTGTACACGTCAATGATGAATCTATATGGGAGTGATTTCGATCTATTTTTTGGAGCCAGGGACGTTGGAAAGGTGTCGGCAATTTTTCCGGATGCGAACATACTTCCCTATGGCAAGACCGGTGGGGGCCTGGGACGTTTTTTTATTGATATTCCGCGCTATGTGAGGGAATACAAGTTTGATTTCGCGCATTTTCAAAATCTTTCCATGGCGCGTCAAAATGGTTGCCAATCGATCGTTACCCTTCATGATATCATCTTTCGGGATTATCCCGGCGACTTCCCATTTTTCTATCGAAAGACAAGGGAATACCTGTTTAAAAGAAGTATCGCAGCTGCTGCGATCAAAACCTCGGTTTCCGCCTATTCGCGCGAAAGAATAAGTTCGCAATTCCTGATCGACCCGGGAGAGATTCACGTCATTCCAAACGGGGCGCGGTGGCCATCCGAAGATAAACCGTCTCCTCCCCGGCAGGCACGCGCAAACATGCTGAAAAAATTTGGGTTCGACAATTTTATCCTTTGCGTAAGCAGGATAGAGCCACGCAAGAATCACCTGCTATTGCTTAAAACTTACACGAAACTGGGTTTGTACAACAGTGGCATACACCTGGTTTTTGTCGGCAAAAAATCGCTGGACGTGCCGCAGCTTGAAGGATTTGCTGGTTCGCTGCCTGCCAGGCAAAGAGAAATGGTACACTGGATTGACCAGGTAAGCCAGGAAGACCTCATCGACCTGTACAGGGCCTGCAGGCTTTTCGTGTACCCGTCGCGGGCCGAAGGCTTTGGGATACCTCCCTTGGAAGCGATCGGCTGTGGAGCACCGGTACTTTGCTCGAATGCCGCCGCGATGCGTGAATATGATTTTTTTGAACCGCACCGGTTTGACCCTGAGGATGAGCCGGAGTTCGAGAATAAGTTTTTGCGGGCAATTGAATCACCTCCGGGCGAATCATTTATTAAAAACGCGCAATTTGAAGCCAGTGCCCGCTATTCGTGGAACCGCAGCGCTGCTCTTTTTTTTAATTTAATGAACACGAGCCGGACATGAGAAAACTAAACATTGGCATTCTCGGCACCAGGGGCATACCCAATCACTACGGGGGTTTTGAATATGCCGCCGAAAAAATCTCGGCCGGGCTTGCCTTGCGGGGGCACGAAATGACCGTGTACAATTCGGATAAACATCCCTACCGGGGCGATCGATGGAATGGCGTGCGGATTATTCGCTGCGCAGACCCGGAAAATAAGGTGGGAACGATCGGCCAGTTTGTGTATGATTTCAACTGTATTCGCGATGCGCGCCGGCGGGGATACGATATTATTTTGATGATGGGTTATACCAGCAGTTCTGTATGGGGAAAGTGGTTTCCTCGCGACGGCATTGTCATCTCGAACATGGACGGCCTCGAGTGGAAAAGGGAAAAATATTCTAAGCCTCTCCGATTATTCCTGAAGGTTGCAGAAAGGCTGGCGGTCAGGTATAGTGATTTTTATATTGCTGACTCGATCATCATCAGGGATTACCTCCGCGAAAAATACCGGATCGATCCGGTGTATATTCCCTACGGAGCGGATGCCCATCCCTTGCCTGAATTACAGGATGATGCCCGGGAAAAATATTATATGCTGATGGCGAGAATGGAGCCGGAAAACAACGTGGAAACCATTTTGACCGGTTTTCATCACAGCCGTTCAAAAAAGAACTTCGTGGTCGTCGGCAATACGGAGAATCGATTCGGCAAATACCTTGTCAATCTGTTCCGAAATGAATCCCGCATCAGATTTGCTGGTTCGATATTTGACCGGGGACAGATCGGCCGCCTCTTTGCGGGGACCTATATCTATTTTCACGGCCATAGTGTGGGTGGAACTAATCCCTCCCTGCTTCAGGCCATGGCGAACAGGGCACTGATCGCGTCGCATGAAAATGCCTTCAACCACGCCGTTTTGCAGGATGATGCCCTGTATTTCTCCAGTGTACCTGACGTGAGGGACATTATCGAACAAACCAGCCTGGGGTCCAGGGAAAAAGACATGGTTTCGAATAACCTGAAAAAGATCTGCCATGAATTTAACTGGGACGCCGTCGTTGACCGGTATGAAGAATTTATATATGGCTGTTTTGAAGGAAAAAAGAAATGAAAAAACTATTTCTCATTGACGAAAGTCTTGCGGGCAGGATCAGCTACTTTCATTTGGCGCTTTTCCTGGCCGCACTGCCATTCGACTCCTTTTATACCAGGCTGATCCTGATCAGCCTTTGCATCCATACCGCGATACACGCAAGGAAACAACAGTGGCGGAAACTCGCAGACAAAAGAGTGTTCATCCTCGCCGCACTCTATATTTTGTCCCTTGCAGCGTCATTGTATTCTGTAAACCCGCAGGAAGCCTTATTTGACCTGACCAAGGAATTGGGAATAATCATTTTCCCAATTGTTTTTGTGCTTCAGCCGATAGACCTGCGGAAATACCGGAACAACCTGCTTACTTTCTTTTTGATCAGCTGCGTGGCAACGGTGGTTTTTCTTTTTGCGGATGCGTTCCGTGTCATTTTATATTATAAGATGCCGGCATCATTCATTTTTTCGGAAAGCTTTTTGAATCAACATTTCTCCGAACCACTGCAACTTCATGCAACCTATCTTTCCATGTATGTCGCCGTCGCTTTATTTTTTGCCCTTGACCGGTTTAAAAAACTCCATCGATCCGTCGAACGATTCCTGATGCTCGCCGCCGTATTATTGCTTGTTGCTTCGCTTTTCCAGCTGGCATCGCGTGCAGTGATCATCGGGGTTGTTGTGACGGTGATCGCCGTGTTCCCTTTCCTGGTTTTGCAGAGGCGGAGGAGGTTTCTTTTTTTGGCATTGACGGGATTTCTATTTGCAGGAATTGGTTTGTGCATCGGGTATAACGACTCATTGCACGCGCGCTATATCAATGAATTCCGAAAAGACCTGCAACCGGCTGACCAAACGGAGAGCCGGGCATCCCGATGGCTCGCCATTGTTGACCTGATTCGACAAAAGCCGCTTATCGGTTACGGAACAGGTTCCGAAACCAACGTCCTTAAAAAAAAATATCTGGAAAAAAAATTTTACGTGGCCTGGACGCTGGGCTTAAACACGCACAATCAATACCTGGGTTATTTATTGCGAGCCGGAATAGCCGGACTGGCAGTCTACCTGTTTACGCTGGGATTTGGATTTTATAAAGCAGCAAAATCCAGGGACTTTCTTTTTTTTGGATTTATGATCATCATTGGAATAACGTCGATGTCCGAGAACATCCTGGATGTCAATAAGGGCATATTTTTTTACAGTTTTTTTATTTCTTTTTTTGTTTTTTCAGGATCGCGGGAAAAAAAGATAAACATGGGCGTTACCCGGCGACCGGTTGGAAATGGGCAACCATTGATTGAAAAATCCGTTTTGTATTAGTATACTTGGTGCCAGGTCCCATGAAGGTTTATTTCCGAATTTATGCACACAAAATCCGCTATAATTTCAGCGCTTGGGTACTTTGATCTTTTTAACTATCCTTTGACGCAGCGGGAAATCTGGCTTTTCCTGCAGCACCCTGCACCATACCGCCAATTTGGCGAAGCTTTGTCAGGCCTTGTCCAGCGGGCGGTTGTCAACAAGTTCGGCGAATTCTACAGCCTGCGGCATGAGCCGGGTGATTTTGCTTCGAGAAGCGAAGGAAATAAAAAAGCCGTTATCCTGCTCAGGAAAGCCAGAAAGGTCGCCAAACTGGTCTCGCTGTTTCCATTTGTTCGCGGCGTCGGCGTTTCGGGCTCCCTCTCTAAAAATTTTGCCAATGATTCTTCGGATATCGATCTGTTCATCATCACAGCGCCCAACAGGCTTTGGCTGGCCCGTACCATTCTTCATGGCTTTAAGAAGCTGACGTTCATTTTTAACCGGCAGCACCTCTACTGCATGAACTATTTCGTCGACCAGCAACAACTCGAGATCGAAGAAAAAAATATATACACCGCAACTGAAGTCGCCACGCTGATACCCATGCAGGGCGAAACCGCATTCAAGGAATTCTTTGCGGCGAACGCGTGGACAAAATCTTTTTTGCCACATCATTTTTTGCGCGTTTCGTCGGCTGCGAATCGGAAAGTTCAACCTGTGCCATGGTTAGTGGAAAAAGCGCTGGGCGGAAGACAGGGCAACCGGTTGGATGATTACCTGATGGAAATGACGAATCGCAGATGGAGGGAAAAGACCTTGAATAATCAAAAGAACAGCAGGGGAGTGACCATGAGCATGATTGCAAGAAAACACCTGGCCAAGCCGGACCCCGCTTTTTTTCAAGAGGGCCTGCTTAAGCAGTACGCGGAAAAGATAGAGCAGTTGGCAAAGCAGTTTGAGGCGGATTACGCAATAGTTAAATAGGCTATTCAATAAAAAATGGTTTCGGATGAATATTTCGGTTGTCATCATTACAAAAAACGAAGCGGCGAACATCAGCGAATGTATTGAAAGCGCCCGGCAGCTGAGCAATGACATCGTTGTGGTCGATTCGGGCAGCGCAGACGAAACCGTAAGCATTGCCATGCGCAACGGCGCCACGATCGTTGCCCAGCGATGGGATGGTTTTGGAAACGCACGCAACGCAGGAGCAAAGTCCGCAAAGCACGACTGGATTTTTTCACTGGACGCCGACGAACGAATCAGCTCTTCCCTCGTTGAATCCATTCGACGTCTTGAACCGGAGGATCCGTCTGTCATTTATGGATTTAAACGACAGAGCTACCTGGTCTCAAAGAAAATCCGTTTCGGAGACTGGGGACGGGACCGGGTATACCGGATTTACCGGCGGGACAGAACCGCCTGGAATCTATTCCCGGTACACGAAGCGCTCATGACCGGTGTGCATACGAGGAAGCGGATTATTCGCGGAAACCTGGAGCACTATATTACCAAAAGCATTGACAGGAACCGCGAAAAAATGATCAGGTATGCCAAGCTTTGCGCAAGTAAATATTGTCTTCTCGGCCGGAAAGCGAGCGTGATCAAGATGTTCTTGTCACCTGTATTCAGCTTTCTCAGCGGTTATATTTTCCGATTCGGATTCCTGGATGGCAGGGAAGGGTTTGACATTGCGCGTTCGGCTGCATATTATACCTGGCTCAAATACTATTATCTCCAGATGCTTAGCCACTAGCCGGTTTCTTTTTGAATGAAATGATATAATAATCGCCGATCGAGCGCCAGGGCCAGCGTGATTTGAATAGATCTTCTTTTCGGCAGAGCCACCCAAAGGTGCGCGGATATCGCTGAGCAAAGCCTTCGATATACGATGGCGGCACAAATGTACACAGTCCTTCGATACCGAGCAGATCGAATGCATTGGATAGCGCTTCTTTCACCAATGCAGGGTTATAGTACCAGCATTTGAAATGAACACCCTCTACACGCGCATCTATTCCGCGTTTACCGGCAAATATTCTCCTGGTCGCCGTTTTTAATTTCCCCTTTCCAACAAGCAGGATTTCCCAGAGGCAAAATCGCGGCAGGATAACGAGGGTGACCATACCGCCAGGTTTAACCAGGCCTCCAATCGATCGCAGCACATCAGCCAGTCGGCCCGTACAATTCAGACCTGCAAAATTTGAAAAGACCAGGTCATACTTCTCATTTTTGCCCAGGTCGTCCAGCGCGGTAAATGATCGCTGCTCGATCCTGATCATCGAACTTAACCCGCGGGTTTCTGTTTTTTGCCTGATCACATCCACCATCGATTGTGAAATATCCGTGGCATGGACCCGGTGTCCATGTTCCGCAAAAAAAATGGCATCCTCACCCGTTCCAGCGTTCAATTCGAGAATATGACTGTTCTCAGGAAGCATCGCCAAAACATGATCCCTGACACGCTGTCTTTTGTAGGCGATGATTGGGTCGCCCGAGTAGATGCCGTCGAATGAGGCTGCCTGCAGTGAAAAAGCCTTTGCGGCGATTTGTTCGTTCGTATCGCGGGCTGAAGCGTTCATGCAGGGTGTTTTTCCAGCCTTTGGAGTTCGAGTTTTGAAAAATAGCTTTTCAATCCATAGAACGCCGCCGACAAGATCTTTCTTATCGAGACCAGGCTGATTCGGAAGCGGCTATCCGCCAGGTATTCCAGCGCAAGTTGCCGCCGGTAACTGTGATGAACATACTGGTGCAAGCGGCGATAGAAAGCAGGCTGATAAGTATTTCGAAACATCAGGGCGAGATCGTTGGAATCCGTCCAGTTCGCTTTTTTTTGCAGGTCATCCTTCACCCTTTGATAAAAAACCGTACCGGGCAGCGGATAAGAAACGGAAATGCCAATTTCGGCCGGTAGGAGTTCATTGATCATCCTGATCGTCTTGTCGATGTCTTCCCTGGTTTCGCCCAAATAACCGAACTGGATAAAAAATGCCGGCCTTATGCCATACTTTTTCAGAAGACGGGTCGCTTCGTAGATTTGTTCGACAGTGGTCCCTTTGTCCATGGCATCGAGGATCTTTTGCGATCCGCTTTCAGCGCCCATCCAGATGTTCTCGCACCCCGATCGCGCAAGATCGGCAACATAATCCTCCTGCAGGAGCAGGTCTGCACGGCACTGAATCTTATATCGCAGCAAAAGGCCCTCTCTCTGGATGAGGTCAGCGAACGCGCGCACCCAACCGGGTTTCAATCCGAAAATATCATCGCAAAACCAAATGTGGTCGAACCCGTGAAGGCTCTTCAGCCATTTAATTTCTGCTACGACATTCTCGGGGCTCCTGGAATTGTACCGGTTGCCATAAATCGGCTTGGCGCACCAATTACATTTGAATGGACAACCGCGGGTAGTCGCCAGGTTGATTGAAAAATATCCCACATTCTTTTCCCAGCTATGCCGGTACGGAAGAAGATCCACCAGGTCCCATGCCGGGAAGGGAAGGGAGTCCAGGTCGCGCAGCACATTTCTCCTGGATGAAACGACCGGCTTGTCATTCGCCAGATAGGCAAGGCCGCAGATCGAAGCCATATCGTTTTTACCCTGCTCAAGCCCGCCAATCAATTCGAGCAAGGTCAGTTCGCCTTCACCCAGCAGAATAAAATCGGCTCCCCTCCGGAGATATTCTTCGTAATGGTCGGTTGAATCTGAACTGGAGACGACGACGGTGCAACCACGCGACTTGGCAAGGCCGATCATGCGAAAGGCGGCCTCGCGCATATTGGTCAGACACATTTTTGTGAGGTAATTAAATCCATCGTCGAAGAGCACGAAAAATTCCGGCCGCACGGATTCCAGGGATGCAGCAAGCTCATCCGGTGACCGTGCAAACATGGTGTCATAAAAGTCGACCAAATAGCCGTGTTGCCGCATCAAGGCGGCGGCGTAAAGCGTGCCGATGGGTGGATACGGACGACCAATTTTCCATTGCTTCGGGTCGAGCCGAAGAAAATAAGAATGTGAAAAAAGAATGCTGCTCATCGGTTGAGATTTTCATTGGATGAGACGCTTGCGCCCGCAGGCAGATTCAGGTAACAAACGCATTTTTTGCAGGTGGAATCAGTTTGGATATCCAGTGACTCCCGGAACTGCATGCCACGCTCCCCATTCAGGACATCTTCCAGCGACTCGTCATGAATGTTGCCAATCCGGGCGTGAAAAAAGCAGGGACGAACCGTCCCGTCTGCTTCGATGACGGTGGATACCCAGGGCGCGTTGCATTTTTTATAAGGAAACTGGCTGAGGCCGTAAAATGCTGCATAATATTGATGCACCTTCATTAATTTTTCGGGAGATTCCGAAACGAACCCTCTGCGGATCTCGTCCCCAAACCGCGAGATGATCGATTCAATGATATTTTTGAGATCCGGCAATTCATCCCTGTCAAGCAATAATTCGTGTTGTTTCGCCGGCGACCACAAGACCTCCCGGTTAAATGCATGACTGCTTACATCCGCGGGCAAAAAGCTGATCTGGTCCAGGCCCATGTCACCGGCACATTCAATGATGGACGGCCAAATTCGATAATTGAGTTTGTGGATCACCGTGCGGGCCGTAATTTGATAACCAGGCGCGCTGTGTTTAATGTGCTGCACTCCTTCCCTGATTTTTTCAAAAGCCCCGGGCAAATTTCTGATGAGGTCGTGAACCGGCCCGGTGCCATCAATCGAGACGATCAGGTCATTGACCCACTTCATCAGCTGCTCCGCATTTTTTTTTATCGTCAGGTCGGTAGTCAGAAGGGTTACGCGGATTCCAACGCCCCGAAGTATCTCGCAGAACCGGAAAAAGTTGGGGTGCAATGACGCTTCCCCTCCGGACATGACGACCTGCCGGGTTCCGAGTCTTTTGAACGTGTCAAGTAATTGCCGAAGGTCTTTTTCGGAAAGTTGTTTGAGATTGCGGTTGTCTTTCCAAATATCGCACATGATGCAGCGGCAGTTACATGCGCTGTGGGGCATAAGAATCACAATGGGCAACGCGGAAATTCGGTTGGTTTTCAACGTCCGGAATCGCTGGTATGTGTCAAGAAGTGATTGCAACTAATGATTTTTGTGTTTGATGAGAATATGGTAAAATGGCGAGCTGTTTTTTCCCCATGTGAAAAGTGAATTCTTCGGCCTGTGCAGGATGGCATAATTGAATGGAAAAATATCTGACAGGAGGTGGTGGAAATAATGACTGGTCATCTGCTCAAATCCGAGTGACCGATAATAATTCCTGGACCTTTCGGCGGCCTCCCCGACTTCATTTTTATCGTAAAATGGCGTATCCAAAATATGAATTTCTCCTTCTTCTGCCAGAAGGCTCAGCGCCCGTTCCATCACGGCTGTTACCGAAGGGAGATACTGGAGCGAGGAAGCAAAAACAATGATATCATATCCCCCGGGTTTGGCCTGGTAAGTTCTGATATCGCCGTAAGCAAAAAAAAGATTGTCTGTTTTGTCGAATGTGGTAACGGCCTGCATTAATTCATGCCGGTTCAGATCAATGCCCGTTACCGTGGCCTGTGGAATTTTTGCCATCCTCGCGGAAAGCCATCCGTTTCCGCATCCTGCCTCCAATATTTTTAACGGCCTTTTTTTACCGCTCAATAGGCTGATTAGTTTATCCGAAGATTTTTTGCGAAGAACCCATTCTTTGTGATGAACATGGCCGGGCTCAATTTCGGGAAGGCTCGCGATCTGCCGGTTTGTGTAAATGCGTTGCTCTCTTAACCGAAGATGGTAATAGTGGCTATCAAAAAAATCGTCATTTTTTTCTATCGTTTTTTTGTCATTCATGGTGTCCTCCCTGACGTTGGCGTCCTTACGATCAATCTGAGCAGGTTCGATTTGCATCGCGTATTGTTGTTGGTCCTCTGTGCTAAAATCCCTGAATTTCGGGTTGCCTGTATTTCCACACCTTTTGCAACAGCTTTAATTCATAGGGATGTCTGTAAAAATTGATTTTATAGCGGAGGCCCGCAGTCATTCGCAAGATCTTTTTTTTCAGGTTGCTGAGTCGAATGTCGGAAACCGTCGGATAATAACCGTTGAGCACGGTTTCGAAATTCCGGATTTTATCAATCATCTCCGGTTCCAGCCAGGGGGTAAGGGGATTTTTTCGCATATCGAAGTTTTCCCACTGGGGATTAACCCAGTCCTCCAGTTTTTTCGGGAACTCAAACCCTTTGGCCAGGACTTCTTCGTAAAGTTCCGACCCCTCAGTGGGTACGGGGCTGTAGGTATACAATACGATTTCAGTCTTTGGGTTGATCGATTTTATTTTACGGATGAAGTTGATGTCAAAATCGATTTGCGCCATGACTTCTTTGGAACTGGGTGCCGGCGTGCCGAGAACGAATGAATATTCGGGTATAATGTCGAATTTCTTCAGCCGCGCCGCAAATTCTTCTATTTGCTTTCCGGATTGCGTACCCCCTTTATCCAGTAGCTTGAGTATCCGGTCATTCCCGCTTTCTGCGCCAAAAAAAATGATCTTGCACCCCGCTTCGCGGATGAGCGCCAGCGATTGGTCTGAAAACCGGTGCATGGTGTCGATTCGCGCCATTCCCCACCAGTTCATCTTTTCAGGCCTGATCAGCCGGGCAAATTCAACGGTCCTTTTTTCAGAGACAAAGAAATTATTGTCGTGGAATTCAATCGCATCCGCGCCCCATTTGTCTTTGATATATTTAATGTCCCTGTATACGGACTGTGCCGATTTCGCCTTCCATCTTGCCTCATATATCGGGACCACTGCGCAAAATGAACAGGTGAAAGGACAGCCGATGCTCGAATGATAGGCCAGGGTCTTATTGCCGAGGTATGTTTTGCCGAGATATTTTTCGATGGAATAGAATCCATTCAGTTTATCATAGGGTAACGGCGGTAACGTTTCCTGATCGATCAACTCTTCCTTCCCGTTCTTGATAACTCCACTTCCGGTTCGATAAGCCAGGTTCCTGATGAACTCATAGGGCGTATTATTTTCCAGCGCGTCAATGAGCTGGGGAAATGCGTTGTCGCCCGGACCACAGATAACAAAATCAACATAACCCGATTCCAGCACGACCTTGTAATGATTCGTAGGGAAATACCCTCCCCAGATCATAACGGTTGCAGGAAAATGTTCCTTGATTTTTTTGGCGAGCGGTATCGACTGTTTCATTTGCGGGCCGGGCATGACGGTAAAGCCCAGGTACCTGATCTGGCCGCTTTTCAGGCAGGACGCAATTTTATCAAAGGAATCATCTTCGCGATTGCCGTCAACGATCATCCACTCGTATTTGCCTTCGATGGAAGCGGCAATATTCAGAATGGAGTTTGGGATTCTATATTTAGCGTTTGCACTTCGCGGGTTGAATAATAAAATCTTTCGCATCATCAGGTTTTTTCAAGAGATCACCGCAACAATAGTATACGTTTTTTTTTAGGCGAAGTTGCCCCGATACTCCCCAATCTCATTGTAAAGCAACCAATTCTGAACGCGGACGTATGTTAACCAAGGGAATATCCTTCATCTCACCGGCGCCGGTGGTCTATCGAACTACCTTTGTGAATAAGTATTCATTATACGTTTTGTTAAAAGTTTGCCCCGGATCATGTTCACACCTTTAAGAAATCTGGTGACCGGTATGCGTCAGGACAGCACGGAAAAAAGTGCAGGGGAGGCCTATGATCTCTGGGCCTCAAGCTACGACCGGCAACCGGGGAACCTGATGCTGGATCTGGATGAACTGATTTGTTCTGCATTGCTTGACGGCTTGCAGGTAGAAGGCCGGGTGGTAGCAGACATTGGATGTGGCACCGGCAGGCACTGGCCGAAAATCTGGTCGAAGCGACCGGCATCGCTTACCGGGTTTGATATCTCGGAAAAGATGCTGGAGCAGCTCGAAAGAAAATTTCCGGGCTCAATGACCAGGAAAATCGACGACAACCTTTTTAGTGATGAACCTGCGGGTTACTATGATTTGCTGATTTCGACGCTGACGGTTGCGCATATCTGCAATCTTGCCGAAGCTTTTGCCGGCTGGGCAAGAATATTGAAACCCCGGGGCGAACTGATCATCACCGACTTCCATCCGGAACTTTTGAAACGCGGCGGAAAAAGAACTTTCACGGCGGGTGGTCGCCAGGTGTCGGTATTGAATTGGGTTCATCCCATAGAGGAGGTCATATCGCTATTGCAGCATCTGGGCTTTCATCTTGAAATGACAGTCGAAAGGCAAATTGATGAACAGGTGAGACATTATTACGAGAACAAAAAAGCACTGCGTATTTTTGAAAAGTTTAGAGGTTCCCCGGTAATCTATGGAATGCATTGGCGCAAATCATGATTCTAAAAAATGTGCGAATCGCGGGCGAAACCGGCCGCAAGGATATCCATACGGATGGTCGCCTGATCTCTTCTATCCAGGAAACCGGCAGCATGATCGGCGGCGGGGGTCCGGCATTGCAATTCGATGAGGCCATGGCATTTCCAGGCCTGGTTAATTCGCACGATCACCTGGATTTTGACCTGTTTCCGCAATATTCGTCAGGGATTTACCGGAATTACACCGAGTGGGGACATGATATCCAGGCGAACTTTAAGGCGCAGATCGGCGATATCACGAAAATACCCAGGTCATTGCGGGTCAGATGGGGGCTGTACAAAAACCTGCTGGCCGGTGTCACGACGGTAGTCCACCATGGTGAGAAAATTGAAATCGACCATCCGGTGATCGACGTGTACCAGGAATACCATTTCCTGCACTCGCTGGCTTTTGAAAAAAACTGGAAGCTCAAATTGTTCAGGGCGCCAAAGTCGCGGCCCGTTGTCATTCATGTCGGTGAAGGCAGGGACGAATTTTCGCGGAATGAGATCGACCGGCTCATCCGCTGGAACCTGCTGGGCAGGGAACTCGTTGCCGTTCACGGTGTGGCTATGACCGCGGCGCAGGCGCGATCGTTCAAAGCGCTTGTTTGGTGCCCTGCCTCCAACGAATTCATGCTCGGTGGGACGGCGCAGGTTAGCCGGCTGAAGGATATTTTACCGGTCGTTTTGGGAACTGACTCGACGCTGACTTCCTCCTGGAACCTCTGGGATCATCTCAGGCTTGCCGAAAGGACCGCTGCCATCGATGGCAAGGAATTGATGGCGATGCTCAGCTCAATTCCGGCCTCCGTCTGGAATTTACATGACCGCGGTTCTATTAACGATGGCAAGCTGGCCGACATCGTGATTGCAGATCATAAGGAGAGGTGGTCGGAACTCAACCCCGAAAATATCCTGCTGGTATTAAAACATGGCCAGGTGATCGTAGCCGACGAAAGCCTTGAAGGGAAACTGGAAAAAGCCGGGCTGCATCAGCTTCTCGACGGATCTGTTCGAATCGGAATCGGAAGCAGGAGAAAGCTGGTGCATGGGAACTTACCAGGACTCATGAATGACATCAAAAAATATAATCCGGAAATTCGGTTTCCGGTAGATATGGCTTAACCAGGGAAAAATGCCCTGGAAATTCAAGAAATGATGACCCAGCATTCCGGCAAAGATAAAAGAGTGAGGGCCTGGAAGAAGACCAGGCCGCCAAAACGCATTCTGGCGATCAGGCTTCACGCCATTGGGGACGTGGTGATCACGCTGCCTTACCTTCAACATCTGCGCAACATGCTTCCCAGCGATACGAGACTGGACCTGATGACGATTGAAGAATGCGCGGGCATCCCGCAAAGCCTTAACCTTTTTGACCGCGTATATGTGATCGGAGGGGGGCGTAATTTCAAAAAGCAATTTACTCAGGCAGTCCTTTTTTTACCACAGTTGCTTTTCCGGCGCTATGAGGTCGTGCTTGACCTCCAGGATGCCGTGATCAGCCGGCTGGTCCGAAAATTGATTTTTCCGCGCGCCTGGACGACATTTGACCGGTTTTCCCCAATTCCTGCGGGAATGAGGACCCAGCAGACGATGAACGCGGTGGGTATAGGTGAAATTCATATAAATACCGGGTTAGCGCTTAAATCGCCGGTGAATACGGAATCCATGCTGGGACAAGCAGGATGGTTTGCAGGGAATGACCTCGTCGTACTGAATCCTGCGGGTGCTTTTGAAACCCGGAACTGGCCGCTCGGGAATTATGTTGAATTTGCCCGGGGCTGGAAGAAAATTTTTCCCCATACCCAGTTTCTCGTTTTGGGTACAGAGAACATTGCTATAAAAGCGGATTACTTCAAAAGCCGACTCGGCGAAAACCTGGTCAACCTCGTCGGCAAAACGACCATGGCCCAAGCCTTTGCCCTTATTCAGCGGGTGAAACTCGTGCTGACCGAAGACTCCGGTCTCATGCATATGGCGTGGGTCTCGGGTGTGGCCACATTTGCCCTATTCGGTTCGACCAGGAGCGATCACGCGAGACCCCTCGGAGACAGGAGTTATTTCATGGATTCCTCGGACCTGCCCTGTGGCAGTTGCATGCAGGAGTTATGTAAATATGGCGACACCCATTGCTTGTCGAGATATTCGCCTGAAATGGTATTGGAAAGGGCAGTGGCTTTGGTATCGGGCAAAATTTGCGAGATAACCTGACTGAACATGTCATGAACAGAAACCCTTACAGCGCTCGACTCGCATGGAAAATACTGGCAATTTTTGTGCTGCTGCAATTGTGCTTCACCTTCCTGACGATCTACCGGGGGCTTGGATTTGACGAGGCGATTTGGCAATATATCGGGCGAAACTGGTTTCGCAACGGGCTCCCACCTTACCGGGGAGGCGTGGACAACAAGTCGCCGCTGATGTTCGCACTATACGGTTTCTCTGACACGCTGTTTGGAGTCAACTTCTGGTTTGCACGACTCATCGCCATCGCCGCACAAACGCTCGGAATTTTCTATCTCTGGCGCATTGCTACATGGGTGAATGGTTCGAGGGCAGGCTTTATGGCGATGCTGATTTATGGTTTGTCGCTTCTTTGGCACAGCGTGGAAGGCAAAAACCTTTCCCTTACACAGACTTACGAAGTGACGCTCTCGATGGTCGCGCTCTACGCATTTTTCAGGGCAACAAAAAGCAGTACATTTTTTTTATGCGGCATGTTGGCGGGACTTGGCGTTGCGTTCCGGTTATCGGGAATGGTCATGGTCGCGGTGATTTTCCTTGCCATGCTGCGCAGGCGAAAGAAAACAGGAACTTATGCCGCAGGCGTATTGGTCTCGATGGTGGTATATTTTTTCCTGATCTTGATCGCTGGCATTCCCATGGGCGATTTTATACAATACGGGTTGCTTGAAAATTTTGCCCAGGGGGGTGTTTCCAGCCATCCATTAGCCTGGAAGCTGAACCAATTTGCCAGCCAGTTTCTGTTTTCAGGAATCGCCATTTTCTATCCTTTCCTGATTGCGTATATTTTGCTGAAGAAGCGCGTCGATCTTTTTCTGCTTTGGCTGATCCTTGGTTTCCTTGGCATTGCCGCGATCGGAATGTTTGCGCATACCCATCTTCGTGAATTACTGCCGCCTCTGGCGATCATCAGCGGGTTCGTTGCCAATTGGGCGCTGGAGCGCTGCCCGTTGCGCGATTGGCAGGCCATACTCGTCCTGATAATCATTTTCCTGCCTTCTTTTTCAGAGCCGGTATTGGCGGTTAAATCAATTTTAAGCAAGCAGATTGTTGTTCGGTCGCCTGCCGGAAACGAAGAAGATAAAGAGCAGCTCGGGCTCTGGATAAAACGGCATACCGCAGCCACCCAGAAAGTTTATATTGCCGGGTATAGTGCGCAGGCGCAGGCTTATGCGGAACGCCTTTCCCCCAGCATCTATTTCAATGTGACACAGACCCCCGCTGCCAAAAAGCAACTTTTTTCAGACCTGGATCACGACAAGCCCGAATTAATTGCGGTGCCGGGCTTTCCCGGGTATCGCAACCTGGTCGACCAGGATATCCGGGACTTTGTCGACGAAATGGTCGCGAAGAATTACACCTTCGATACGACAGCCTTCCAATATCATATATTTCGCATTCAGCATTAAACCAAGGGATAGAATTTCCCTTTATTTCGCTGGCACAGCCATTCGAGAAAGTGGATGTGATAGAGGTTCCCTGAGGATTCTTTCAACCGATGCTCGTAAACGATGTCGCCCCATAGTAACATATGACTGCCCAGGTCAATCGACCTGGTGATTTCAATTTCCTTATAGCTCTCGGCCCATTCGGGAAGATAAAATCCCCAGTTTGCCGTTTCGATTGTTCCAAAGGGCAGCGATGCCAGGACAGGGGGATTCGATCCATGATGCTTCCCCAGTTCGTAAATGATATCCTTGTAGCGAAAGGGTACTTCTGCGATGGCAATTTTACCCGCATGGATGATCTTTTGCAGCGTGATGTTGGTATGCCGGAGACCAAAAATCTGTTTGTGCGCCGTGGGAATTTCGCCCAGGAGATCCATCGGGAAGATATTGTAGAATCCCTCGTCCCGGAATGAAACGATCCTGACCCTTCGGGGGTAACTGTAGGCAGTGACCAGGAATTTAAATCCCGCAAAATCAAGGGTCGGCTTTTTGTAATAGCGCAGGTACAGCGCGCGCGTTTTGATGAAATTCAGATGGTATATCCTGCATGCTTCAAGACGGAACAACAGCAGGGAGCCTCCGTCGCAAACGATCTGATCAACATATTTTAATTTTCCCCTGGCGACCACATCGTGGATCCGGCTTGGGCTTCCTGGGTTGCAGAAATTGATTTCAGGTGAATCGGATTGAAGAACGGCTCTTGCGTCTTCGTCAGCCAGCCAAATTCCAAAAACAATGGGGCGAAGACAGAAAACCCCATGGGTTTCGCTGATATGGAGAATTTTGTCCCTGGTCCTCAGGAACACATGTTCGACAATGGCATTGTCAACCGTCACCGTGGGATACTCGCAAATTTCAGCTGATCCTGCTAACCAATATCGCAACAGTTTCTTCATATTTTATTTCTTTTCGAGTCTAACCAGGTCGAAAGGATAGGAAGTGAAAGACTGAAGCGTCAGATGATGAAAAGCCTGTGCAGCCTTTTTGATTGCCCGTGGGCTGTG
>JAJPJP010000240.1 GCA_021324175.1 Chitinophagia bacterium | reverse complement strand
TCCTGCCTGCGAATAATGTTTCCCCCAGATTAAGCAATTCTTTTTTTCATTTTCGGGTAGGCTGTCATACACAGATTGCAATTGTTGCATCATCGTTTTCCATCTTTCTTTTGCAGTATATTCTTGAAAATTCATAGGAAGTACGTCTTTTCCGTTTTTCTTTTCTTTTGGGGAGTATTTAAAAACTGAATTAAGATAATGAGAAAAAGAATAGACTGGCATTCCGAAAGGAATCAATAGTGCGCCGATTAATAAAATAAGGCTCAGAGGATATAATAACCATTTCCTTTTCGGTAGTAAGAGACCCTCCCAAAAGATACCGCAGAATGGAAGTATGGTAAGAACAATCGGAAAGAAATAATAGGCTTTCCCTTTACTACAAATGAGAAATAATGCGGATAATAAAATTGAACAGGCAAGTGGGAAATTAAGGCTTTTATTTCTTTTATTGACAAACATAAAAACAAAAGCGGGCAGCATCAGGATAAAAGCAATCGGATTAACGGATAAAAATAAATCGCGCAGTACGCGCATCGGTGCTAAATCATCCAATTGGGTTTCGTACAGCCGATGAAACATTAGTAGTGCAGGCCAGTCATTTACATATTGCCAAATAATATTCGGCAATAAAATCAAAAATGAGATAATCAATGATTGCCAATATTTGCCTTTGATTAACGCAACCCTTGTTTTCCCAAAGAACAATAAAGACAATAACCCAAAAACGAAGAATAAGGCGTCATATTTAGTCAGAAAAAATAGAGCACTGGATAGAGTCAAATACCATAAATATTTTCTATTGCAGTGTTTTATGAACCTTGTGAGTTGATAAAAGCATAGTACCCAAAACAATTGATTAAATACAACGGGCTCAAATGGTTGTTGAGACCCTTCAAATCCCGGTGCAATCAAAAGGCAAGATAATGAAATAAATACTGCTATGTTTTTGCCGCCGAGTTCTACCGTTATTTTGCCCACATAAATAACAATGAGCAGCATGGCAATGTGCGGAAAAATATGATAAACGAAAACTGAATGGGAATGAAACAGGTTTTGGATAAAGGCTAGCAAACCTGTCAACGGGGGAAATTCCATATATCCAAAAGCAAGATGGCGACCCGATTCAATATACAAAAATTCATCGCTCTGAAAACCTGAATGGCTATCTGCAATTAAATGAAGAGTTAGTTTTAAAATACAAAAAAATAGGATGGTCAGTTTAGTCTGGTTATTCATTCGGTTTCTATTAGTGCGGGGTAGTCTATAAAATGGCACATAACATCATGTAACTTACTGACAAAAATCTATTCCACTGTTCAACCCGTTCGTTGCAAAATTTATTCGAGAGTTGAACATATAACCCCTGCGGACATAGATATCGAATGACATTGACCAATTAACCTAACTCACCTGAATGTCAGGCTTACCTCCTTGTCAGTCTTGGCAGAAACTTTGATACCCCCGCCATTGGTTGATCCTTTAACCAAATCTTTTGACTGGGAACCCGAAAAATTCTGCATACCATCCACCGTTACCCTCCTGCCCCGCAGGTCCAGGTCAAGCCCCTTCCCCTTTGAAAGTTCAATGGAGATATTGCCATTGACATTACCTAACACGACATGCCCCTTAATTTCTTCCATCTTTAGTGAAATATTGCCGTGATCAGTGGAAGCATCGACACTGCCGGAAATGGCGTCCAGCCTAACATCGCCATGCGTTGTGGACGCGGTTAAATCGCCCACAATAATATTCGCCGATACATTTCCATGTTCCGTACCCGCATGCACTTTGCCCTTCAGGTTGCTTAAATCGAGATTTCCACTGGAGGTAAGCAGCTTTATTGTGCCACTGCAGTTTTTAGCCATAATGTTTCCGTGGTCTGTGCTTACGTCGACGTCATTGCTGCAATCGGTTGTGGAAACGTTCCCATGCGAAGTTCGCCCCGTCAATTTGCCTGTTATTCTATCAAGATCGATATTCCCATGGCTGGTCACTGCCTCCTGGTTGCCTGTTAATCCCGAGAGATCAATGTTTCCGTGGTCGGTCTTCAAGGTGCTTGATGCGTTCTTCGGTGCGTATACATTAAATGATATGCTAAGTCTTGATTGGATGAATGGAAGCTCCTTTTTCTCGCGCACCGAAGCATTCAGTACATCGCCGGATAAGGAAATTTCCATGGAATAGTATTCATCCAGTTTTCTTTGGATTTCGTCTTTGGTCAGGTCCTGGCCATTATAATTGCCATGAACATATACCTCCACCCTGGTTTGAGAGGCAGGAGACTCCGAGACAGATATGTTGCCATGACTGGTGGTCACCGTTATCTTTTTAGGTGAGGCATCTTTGAATTCTTTGGTTGTATAGAGATATTTTGATTCATAATTCTGCGCTTGCGAAACAAAGTGCGTCGCAACAAGCATAAAGACAACGGCAATTTTTTTCATTATTTTATTTTAAATTATTCAAGATTGATTTCCTACCAAAGGCATGCCGACTCAATCGGGAGGTGAAAATTTGGATCATAACCATAATCGAACATGGCGATCTGTGCGGTTGTGATACACCTGGCGGTCGATTTTGGCCATGCGCTCAAATTTCAAGCTTTTATTTTTTTCTGAGACTCTTGGGCCGCTTGATTTCAAAAGATACCTTTTATCCATCCTCCGTCGACCGGAAGAGAGGTTCCAGTGATATAGGATGCCCGATCGCTGCACAAGAATGCAACGGCGGCGGCGAATTCATCCGGTTTTGCGAACCGCCCGAGCGGGATCTCCGACATGGCCGCCCTGAAAGAGTCCTCGCTTTTAACCAGTTCCTTTAATCTTTCTGTTTCAGTATAACCTGGCATGATATTATTCACGGTAATATTAGAAGGGGCCATTTCGGTTGACAAAGTTTTAGTTAAGCCTACAATCGACAGGCGAATGGCATTAGAAAGCACCAGGCGATTCACGGGTTGCCTGACTGCCATTGAAGTTATGCAAACAATTCTACCCCATTTTTTTTGTTTCATGCCCAATGAAAATCCTCGAATAAGACCGATAACGCCGGGTAATAGCTGCTGATAAGCTTTGCTCCAATCCGAATCGCTAAAATCGTCAAAACTTCCGGCGGGGGGTCCTCCACTATTGGTTACGAGGATATCGACGTTGCCATGAACGTCCAACGCTCTTTCAATCGCAAGCTGCCGCTCTGACGATACAGAAAGATCACATGTGATAGCCAGGGGATCAATCGATGTTCTGGCCTTAATTTCTAATCGTGTTTTTTCAAGATCACCGGCGTTGCGTCCTGAAATAATGACCTTTACGCCTTCAACAGCAAGCTCCAAAGCAACTGCTTTTCCGAGGCCCTTGCTGGACGCCGCAACAAACGCAACCTTATCTTTAATTCCAAGATCCATTAATCATCTCCTTAAATAGTCATCTGTCTTGTCGAGCCAATCCTGCCGCGGTGGGGCCCAGGTATCAATTTCTTCTACTTCTCCGATCATCAACGCTTCATGGGGTAGGTTGGACGGAATGACAATCACGTCTCCGGGATAAAGGTCCATGACCTGGTCTCTATTTTTCCCGAACCAGAAGCGCATTTGACCGGACACGAGTTGAGTCACCTGTTCATGCTCATGCTGGTGAAGTGGCACCACGAAACCGTCCTGAAATTTTAATTTCGCGATCATCAATTTTTCGCCGGTAACAATCTTTCTCGACATTGAAGGATTTACTTTTTCCGTTGGCACTGTTTCCCAGGTCAGTTTTTCTACCATTTGCGTGCATTTTACTTTCAGGAAAAATAAGAATAACCGCCCAAGTTATTATTTTGAAATGATATCCGGTCCAAAAAAGAAAATGAATAAGCGATGATCCGGGATCTGAAATCATTTTGGAAAAGATTCTATTAATCCGACCTGCGTTCGCGGTACACAATTTCGCCCTGGCGGATCGTCATCCGGCAACGAAATCTCTCATCCCCCTGCACCATCTGTCTGCGGCGATCAAAGAAACTAAACTTACCTTTTTCCAATTCAAGAATGGCAAGATCAGCAACAGTTCCAGGGGCAATGCCTCCCAACTCCTCGTGCCGGATTTCTCTCGCCGGATTCATGGTGCAAGACGCAATGATCTCTCGCAATGGCATTCCCATTGCCAGGAACCTGGACATGATATTGAGTAAGTTCTTGACGGTATCACCACGCTCAGGACTCTGCATATCCGTGCTGATGGAGCTGGGATAAAATCCCGTATGCACGGCAGGGAGCGCCTGGGAAAAATCAAAACTGATTTTTCCATATCCGACGTCGAAGTCTATGCCTTTTTTGCGCGCCAGTTGAAGATATGGTGCGATTTTTTTTGTTGCTGTATCAACAATTGATTCTCTGCCCCGTACTTCAGCAAAACAGTGCGTGAAGATGTCACCGGGACGCAAATGCCGCGTGCAAAGCGTCTTTAACGACAAAGGCCGGGAACTGCTGCCAAAATCTACCATTACCGGGAGGCTGGCGAGACGACCTGCTTTTTCCGCGGAATCGAGTGCGAGCCATTCTGATTCTTCGAAATGGGCGATTTTAATGCCGACAATATCTTGTCGATACTTCTTTGCAATGGATGCAGCCATTTCGGGATCCATGTCGGTTGTGTCCTGCTCAAACGGCTCGCCGCGCATGCCAAAACCTTCAATGTTCAAAAAAGCATAGATTCTTGTTTTCGATTTATCAATTACGTTTCTTTTGAAGATGGGAAAGTTTCTCCAGCCTGAGCTGCCTGCGTCAACAATAGTGGTAACTCCTGAACGAAAGCTGAAACTATCAGCGATAGCAGACGCCGATCCATTGCATAAATTATCGCCATTTTTTATTCCGTGAAAAACATGCGTGTGAATGTCGATCATGCCGGGGACTACGTATAGTCCTCTTGCATCCACAACCTTATCAGCGTTGATCGGATTGATGTCATGGGCAATCGCAGAAATCCTGCCCTTATCGATGGCAACATCCATTTCCGTATCAATATTGTCTTTGGGATCCACTACCCTGCCGCCCTTAATCAGCAGAGAATAGTGCTGCGCGTAAACAATTTGGCTGGCGAAAATTAAGGTCAGCGTAACGAGCAAAATCGCAGGTGTTAATCGCATTTCTACAGCAGAGTTTACACAAAGGTAATCAGGAGTGCGGAATCGGGCAATGCCCTGCGCTAAAAATGCGGGAAGCATTCATGAACAATTGTACCCCTATTTGATCATAAAACTTGACTTGGAGAGATAAAATACGGTTTTCTTCCCGCTACCCGTAACGTAAACCATTCTTGCGAATTTGCCTGCCTGGCCCGCATAAACAATCTTATCATCCGGCCTCATCTTACCTGTATCGAAATAAGCACCAAGCGGGCATTGGTTGAAGTTGTCCTTCACGTCTGCCACATGGGAAGAAAAGCAAATCATTTTTCGCGTCGTAATATTCGGGAATTGATATCCAAAAACCTGGTAATCGACTTTTAAATCGCGCGGTACGGTGAATTCCCTGGATCGTTTGTCAACTATTCCGATAGTTTGCGAAATTCCAACCAGGCTCAAGCATGTGAATAGAGCGACAATGAAAATTTTTTTGGTATTCATAAGTAAAAGTTAGGATGCGGATTAGGAATAAGTGCAAAGCGTATGCCAGCAACTTCCCTATAAATGATTCCCTAACCCTTTAAAAGTGTGTAGCTTAGTAGCCTTTATGTAATGGCACAATAAAACTTTAACCAATGAACGACAACAACTCCCTGACAACCGATACGGTCAATGCATTCAACAACGCGTTCAATCGACATGATGTCGACGAAGTAATGAAACTCATGACAGAAGACTGCATTTTCGAAAATACAAATCCGGCACCTGATGGCGCCCGTTACGAAGGGCAGCAGGCTGTCAGGAGTTGCTGGGAAAAATTCTTTTCCGCGAATCCCGACGCGTCTTTTGAGGCAGAAGAGGTCATCACTGCTGACGACCGGTGCATAGTACGGTGGATCTATCGCAAAACCAGGGAAGGCCATACCTGGCATTTGCGCGGCGTCGATATATTCAGGGTAAAAGAGGGAAAGGTGGCAGAAAAACTTGCCTACGTAAAAGGATAACGCCTCGAAATTCTAACACGAAAGGAGTAACCGAAAAGTCAATTACTGTGAATCGTTTCCTTCCACGGTAATTGATAACAAGCCAGACGTGAAAGGCTGAGTGTGGATATATTTCCGCAATCTATCGAATCATCAATTCAGTACTGCCGAGACCACAGACCCAAAACACAGCGGCATGTTTTTGGCAGACTGGTTGAAAACGAACATGCCTAACAGAACTTTCATTACGGGCTGTCTTTTGATAGTACTCGTCATTTGTGGGTTTTGCGGGTACAAGATTCATACACTGTCCGAAAAACAGGAAAAGGTCAAACGCGACTACAGCATCATTAATAATGTCTCTTTCGGGTTGCTCTCCGTTAGCAACTGGCGCGACCAGGTCGAAGTGATCATTGGCAAAAGGATTGAGAATTTTAACCTCACAGCTTCTCAAAAGCAGGAGTTAAAAACAGAAATTGAAGAATTATTGCATACACTCATCTCAGAAGCCGTCAGAAAAATTAATAAAACGCCAAAAACCTTCGGAGGCAAACTCAAAAAACTCGCATTCAAAACGATCGTCGATACCAACAGCATCCATGCACAGGTGCCCGCCTTCGCTCAAAAAATAATCGACCAGGTAACCAAACCGTCAAGTAAAGAAAAAATAAAGGACATCGCCCAATCAAAACTCGAGCAACTTAGTCAACAGACTTACGACAGTTCCGCGAATGACATGAAGCATACCTTGGATTCCGTATTTCAATTTTATGCTGTCAATGAAAAAAACAGCTTTGACAAAAAAACAGACGATATGCTTGTCTCTTTGCGCCAGCTAACCTATAACTATGCCTATGTCATGTTGGGTATGGTCGTCCTGATGCTGGGTGCCTGGTTCTGGTTGCGAAAAGACAAGGCAATGGCCAAGATTGTTTTCGTTTTTTCGCTGGCAACTGCCTCTATTCTTTTGCTGGTGGGCGTTACAACCACCATGATAGAATTGGATGCCCGCCTGAAATCATTAAGTTTCCAGATCGTTGGTTCGCCCGTCCGTTTTGACAACGAAGTACTTTTTTTTCAGAGCAAAAGCATATTGAGTGTGGTCAGGATTTTGATAAGTACCGGCAAAGTTGATATGGTCATCGTGGGCTTTCTCATACTTTGTTTCAGCGTCTTCTTCCCAATCGGGAAGCTATTATCGAGCGCCATTTTGGTACTCGGTCCGGGAAAACTTGCGGGGAATCGCGTCATGCAATTTTTCGCGTTTAAGTCGAGCAAATGGAGCATGGCCGATGTAATGGTCGTCGCCATCATGATGACTTATATTGGCCTTAACGGCGTATTGCAAAGCCAGATGGCAAGTTTAAATATGCAGACTTCCACAATTACCAGCATTACGACCAACAATACCGCGCTCCAACCCGGATATATCATTTTTGTGGGCTTCGTGGTTTATGGATTGTTCTTATCTGAAGCGATAAAAAGGCTAGTCACGCCAAAAGAGACTCGTCGGAATAATTCTACTTCAAAAAAGCGCCGGGAAACTCATCCGCATATTCAGCCCTAATTGGCCAACCACTGGCAAAAAATAAAAAAGGGCCAGGATAAAAATCCAGCCCCGTTTTAAAATCCAATATCCTATGAAAAACCGAAGTGTATAAGACAATTGGCATGCCAAGCCAATTTCCCGTTTAAAATGCCTGATTTCGCATGATTTCATTCCCAAAATGAATAAATCTGGTGTCATTTTGGGAATAATCGAAGCGTTTGAATATCTGGTCTCATTCGGCAGTCGGCAATTGCCATCCTGACATATTTTTCCACCATTTCAAAAAGAGTTTGGGATAATTTCAAATTAATTATCTTTGTTGACCATTTGGTTAAACTGTATGGTTAAATCACTCGACGATACGACCGAAAATAAGATTCTCGGTGCGGCAAGGAAAGTTTTTTGGGAGAAAGGAATGGCTGGCGCGCGAATGCAGGACATAGCGGATCAGGCCGGCATCAACAAGGCACTGCTCCACTATTATTATCGAAGCAAGGAAAAGCTGTTCGAAGTCATATTCCGGGAAGCATCCTCCCTGTTCTTTATGAAAATTGCGGGAATCATCGAATCGGATATTCCGCTGTTTGCCAAGATTGAAAGCTTTTGCGGAGAATACATTGCCATGCTTTCGCAAAATCCATACCTGCCGTTGTTTGTCTTGAATGAGGCAAATAAACAGCCTTATCGCTTCAAGCAGCGTTTCTGGAAAAACAGGGAAAACTTGTTTGAGCGGTTCGCCAGGGATATTATGATGGAAATTGAAAACAAAAAAATCAGGCCTCTCAAACCTGCGCATCTATTCATGAACATGGTTTCTATGTGCGTCTTTCCTTTTATTGCAAAGCCCATATGGATGATGTCCTCCGGCATGAAAGAAGACGAATTCATCCATTTTCTGGAGGAACGAAAAAAAATTGTCCCGGAATTCATAATCTGCTCGATAAAGAAATGATATACCATGATGTCTGTTTACATGATATTACGCAAAGCAATTAGGGGGCCCTTTTGGCTTCTGACACTTGTTTTTCCCTTTACCACCCTGGCTCAGCCGTCAACGCTGGAGATCAGGGATGCCTACCAGCTGGCCCGCAAAAACTATCCTATGGTCAAAGAGAAAGACCTGATTCGAAAAACCAAGGATTATTCCGTATCGAACGCTGCAAAAGGCTGGCTTCCCGCTCTCAATGTAAACGGCCAGGCAACTTATCAATCAGACGTCACAAATTTTCCCTTCAAAATTCCGATACCCGGATTTAGTCTTCCCAGCTACAGCAAGGATCAGAATAAAGCGTATGCCGAGCTCGATCAGACCCTCTATGATGGCGGAACAATCAAAAATCAAAAATTGTCGGCGATTCTGAGTGAAAACATCGACCAGCAGAACCTCGAGGTCGAATTATTCGCGCTCTATGATCGCGTTAACCAGTTGTTTTTTGGGGCCCTCCTGATAGACGAGCAGCTGAAAGAAAACGAATTGCTGAAAACCGATATCCGAAATGGATTGGAAAAAGTTCAGGCCCAGGTCGCCAATGGGGTTGCCTACCGGAGCAATGCAGATGAACTTTCCGCACAATTGCTGCAGGCTGACCAATCCCGGGATGAATTAATGGCCAACAGACAGGCATACCTTGACATGCTTGGCCTCTTCCTCAACCGGTCTTTGGACAGCAACACCATCCTGGCAAGGCCAACTGTCCCTAACCTGGTTGATTCTATTGCCAGGCCGGAACTTGCACTCTATGATTACCAGGCCCGGAATTTTGACGTGCAGGATCAAATGATCAGCTCCCAGCTGAAACCGCGCTTAAGTCTGTTTATCCAGGGCGGGTATGCCCGGCCGGGACTTAACTTTTTAAGCAATTCATTTCAGTGGTACTACATCGGCGGCGTGCGGTTGAACTGGAATCTCGGCTCACTGTACACAACCAAAAACCAGCGGCAGATGGTGAACATTAACCGAAAAATGACCGAAATCCAGAAGGAAACTTTTGTTTTCAACATCCAGATAACACGACAGCAACAGCAGTCAGATTTTAACAAATATGCAAAGCTGATACAAAAAGACGACGAAATCATTGCGCTTCGACAGGCGATCAAAAATGCAGCCAGTGCACAACTCCAAAATGGAGTACTCGGTGCCCATGATTACATTACCCAGGTCGACGCCGAGGACCAGGCAAGACAAAATATGATCCTGCATGAAATCCAGCTATTGCAAACTCAATATAACTATCAGAATACGACCGGCAATATTGCCATACACTAAATCACCAATTGCCAAATTCCTAATCATGAGACTACAGCCATTGCCGCTATTTGGCGGACTTACTTTACTTCTGGTTGCATGCCAATCCGGCGACCTGGCCTTTGACGCCTCGGGGACTTTTGAAACGGACGAAGTCATTGTTTCATCCGAAGTGAGCGGAAGGATTATCCGGATGGGTCTCCAGGAAGGTTCAGTCCTCCCAAAAGACAGTGTCGCCGTAGTGATCGATTCAACGCAGCTCGAATTGCAAAAAAAGCAGGTTGTCGCGACCATTAACGCGCTCCGACAGAAAACTGTTGACGTAAACCCTCAAATCAAGTTGCTGCAGGATCAGATTAAGGTGCAGCGGGCCCAATTAGACAACGCACTCTACGAAAAAGCACGGACTGAGCGCTTGGTCAAGGCAGATGCTGCCACACCGAAGCAGCTGGATGATATTAATAGCCAGATTGATGTATTGCAAAAACAAATTGCCGTTAACCAGCAGCAGATAAAAGTGCAACAATCGTCTACCGGCACGCAGAACAGCACGGTGATGAGTGAATACAAGCCACTAAGACAATCAGCGGCGGAAATCCAGAACCAGGTCAGCAAAACCAGCGTCGTTAACCCGATCAATGGAACAGTCCTGACGAAATATGCCATGGC
>JAJPJP010000057.1 GCA_021324175.1 Chitinophagia bacterium | reverse complement strand
CCAGAAGAAGACGTCGAACGATTAGTAAAAATCAGGGAACGCTTCGGAAACACCGTTGGGCTAATAGTTGATATGAACCAGGGATATGGTTTCGAAAAACTGGACTGGTTCCTTGGTCAAACCAAATCGCTGGATGTCCGGCTCATCGAACAGCCTTTTAAGCGAGGAGAGGAGTTTCTGCTTCGCACCCTCGAAAAAAAGACTAGAGATTTAGTTGCTGCAGACGAATCGCTTATTTCCTCGATCGACGCGTCTGAACTGGTAAAGCCGCCTCGAGCCTGCGGTTTCTTTAATATAAAGCTCATGAAATGCGGCGGCGTAAACGAAGCGCTTAATATTGCTGAAATCGCAGGCAAGGGGGATATCGGCTTAATGTGGGGCTGCAATAGTGAAAGCATCATCAGCATTACCGCAGCACTGCATATCGCTTTTTCGTGCGGCAACACAAAATTTATTGACCTGGACGGTAGTTTTGATTTGGAAGATGATGTGGTTAAGGGCGGATTTATTCTAAAAGACGGGATCATGTCAATCGCGAGCGAATTTGGACTAGGCGTGTCACCTGTTTAGACAAGTTGCCCAAAACCGCGCTCACACTGGTTTTGTTTCGAAAGCTTATTAAAAAGTCAGGCATTCTTAACGAGGACAATAAATAAATTTATGCAAAATACGAATGCCGAAGGCAATTGTAGACCTGAGGCAATTTTGCTGACAAACGGGTTACTGCGTACGTCTGACGCCAAAACCGCTCATGGCCTCATTCGGGGGACCGAAAGATTCAATATCACAGGTGTCATCGATCATATAAATGCGGGAAAAGATGCGGGCGAGTTGCTGGATGGGAAACATCGAAATATCCCTGTCTTTGCTAAGGTTGAAGAAGCAGTCGCTGCTTTCCCGCACATCCACTTTTGCATCATCGGAGTTGCCTTAAGCGGCGGCCGCCTGCCAGCGCCTTTTATACCTATTATTCGGTCGTGCATTGTGCATGGCTTGTCAGTGGTTAACGGACTGCACCAATACCTAAATGATAATACAGAACTCTTTGCCCTGGCGCGAACACATCAGGTCGAACTAATCGATATAAGGCGCCCGAGGCCAGTTGAGCTGCTTCATTTCTGGACCGGGGAAATATATGATCTGAAAACACCGGTGATTGCGGTTTTGGGGATGGATTGCGCTACGGGTAAGCGCACCACAGCACGGTTGATTAGGGATGCTTGCCAGGAGGCAGGCATTAATGCACAAATGATATACACAGGACAAACAGGATGGATGCAGGGTGGCCGGCATGGATTCATTGTTGATTCAACATTGAATGATTTTATTTCAGGAGAAATTGAACACGCTATTCTTCAATGCGCATCAGACACCTCTGCTGATCTGATTTTGCTTGAGGGGCAGTCCTCGTTGCGAAACCCCAGCGGACCATGTGGCTCGGAATTTTTGTTGTCCGGAAATGCTCGATACGTTGTATTGTTGTTTGCACCGAAGCAAAAATATTATAAGGACCATCCAAATTGGGGAATGATACCTTCCGTTTCTTCGGAGATAGAACTTATTGCTCAATATGGTTCCAAAGTGATTGCCATCGCGCTAAACACCGAAGATTGTTCAGACGAAGAGGCAAAATCCTTTCAAAACGAGTTCGAGGATCGGCTTCGGCTGCCCGTTTTGCTTCCACTACAGGAGGGTGTTGCCAAACTGATTCCAATGTTAGCCTTGATATCAGGTGTCAACATAAAGTCCAATGAACCGGAATGAATTTGATACGTCATTTGGTGAATAGCCTCCAGTAATTTCGAGGTGCAGCACTGGATGAGCTTTAGCACCACTATCACTACAAACTACCAAATTGCCATGCGCGAGAACCTACATTTCATTTAAACCTTTTCTATTGAGAATCTGCTTTATATATTTCCTGACTCTTCCTTCCCGAGTCTTAGCAAGCTTGGGTTGGCCAAAGTAAAATATGTATGCTCGTTGTCGACCAGGCGTCAAAGCATGAAATGCCCTTTTTAAGGCTGGGTGTTCATCCAACTTCTTTCGAAACTCTGCCGGGATTTCAGGTTCGTCTAGCTTTTCAATATCCACTTTCACACCGGCTCTTTCAACTTCGACAGCTTCATAAATGTGCGCTTTGAAAACAGATTCCAATTTGACTATTTCGCGTACACTATTGAATCGGATCTGGCGGCTGACGCGTGTATTTTTGCCCGTTTTAACAAGGATTCCATCAGTATCACTTAATAAACAGCCTTTGAAAAACAAAAGTCCACAATACTCTTTAAAGGCTTGGATAACCACCATGTTCTTTCCATCGAAAGCGTAGCAAGGTGCAGTCCATTTCAACTCTTCAGACAATCCGCAGCCAAGAATAATCTTTCTCAGTTTCTCGACCTCTTTGGGCCATTTCTTTAGCCTGCTTACATACAGATCGACCTCGGGATTCATTTGTCTTTTATCTATTAATTAACTGCAATGAGTTTTCTACTGGCGGGTCTGAAATACCAGGAAACGACTGTTAATAGAAGTAACAGCAAAGAAGGAAACGTATCCCTGAAGGTGTCATGCAAGGCGAGGTGTGAATATATTGCGCCTGTCATAATGAAGAAAAAACCCGCGTAAGCCCATTCCTTTAACAAGCGAAACCCAGGAGCAAGTAATGCGACTATTCCCAAAATTTTCCAAATGCCGATTATTGTTAGAAAATAAATAGGGTAACCCAGGCGTTCGATACCATAAACGCCCGGCGGTGACACGGTACCTTCGCCCTGAATTCGCAATAATTGTAAAACGCCGCTTGACAACATCCCTGAAGACAGCCAAATAGTGGCAATCCAATAGATTATTTTATTTCTTTTTTCCATATTGCTTATTTTAATTTTTTTACAACATCTTGTAACCGGTCATGCGCCATATTCAATCCCCACGAAAAGCCTATCTGCAGGACCTGATCACGTTGTTCAACGGATTCAAACAGGACATGCATATGCAGCTTGCTGGTATCTGCGCTTAGTTCTTCAAATTCATAGAATTCAAGCTGGACGCCGAAAGGAGTGTTTTCCATTTCAAATGTTCGCGTGATTTTTCGATTGGCAGCAAAGTCGTGGATCACCCCATTGGCTTTAAAAACTACCTGTCCTTCAGGGTTAGTTGTTTCAAACTGATATCCGCCCTGTTTTTTCCCATCAAGTTGCAGCACCTTTGTCCCCATCCATTTTTCAACGATATCCGACTCAATGTGTGCTTTAAAAAGCAGCTCTACCGGCAGTTCAAATTCTCTTGTTATGACAACTTCTTGTTTGCCGCTCTCGGCAGTGATTTTTGTTTTCTGTTCCATATCGTTCTATTTTTTAAATTTGTAAACTTTCATTATGCTTTCAAGTTTATTAAATCTTTCATCCCACATTTTTCGGAACGGCTCGATAAAGTCTGCAACCTCTTTCATTTTTACGGGATTAAAATGATAATAAATTTCCCTTCCATTTTGCTCTTGCGTTAGCAAGTCGCATTCGATCAGTATCTGCAAATGCTTCGAAACGGTCGGTCTCGCAGTATCAAAATTCGAAGCAATGGAACCTGCGGTCATAGTTTGCGATGCGACGAGTAATAGAATTGCCCTTCTCGTTGGGTCCGCTATCGCTTGAAAAACATCTCTTCGTAAGTTCATTATGTAGCTATTTGACTACAAATATAAGTGTAGCTATTTAACTACGCAAATTTTTTTTTGAAAAATATTATTTCGCTTAAAAAATTGAATTTCAGCTCAAACAAAACTGTCCGTCATTCACCTGCTTAGAATAAGCAGGTGTTTTTTGCTTAAATGGTTGGGAAATATTCTCAAAGTCGAGACGATTCCTTGGGGTAATTGGATACCTAATAGTCCATACAATAAATGTTATGGTTGTTTTGTCAGCGAAGTGTCTCGGAATTTTCTCTCGACGCGTATTTGATAAATCAAAAAATGTGATTTTTTTGCCGTCCAAATAATTATCATCACTACCTGCGGCGCTTACTTAACTTTGATCGGAATCAAATTATTCAATTCTCACTTATGAAGTGGTTGGTCCCCATTGCCGCAATGCTCTCTATGGATTCGATCTGTTTCGCTCAAACGGCCGGGCACATGGATTTTGAGCAATACGACCCTAAGTCTACGCTTGTTGTGCCACAACATCTGGTAACGAGAGCCAAATTCCCCTTTATTGATGTACATAATCATCAATGGGAAGTGCCGACGCAGGATATCAGACAGCTTTATGCTGAAATGGACAAGTTGCACATGGCGGTCATGATTAATTTAAGTGGCAAAAGTTTCAAGGAAACACCTGGGAGAAATGGCGAATTTGATGTTCAAGGCAATGAATATCTGGTAAGAAGCCTGCAGCATATTGCACAAACTGATGGCCGACGTCTCAAACTATTTACCAATATTTCATTTGTGGGATTTGGAGAGAAGGGATGGACGGAAAAGACTATTGCCGAACTGGAAAAGGATGTGAGATCTGGCGCGTGCGGTTTAAAAATTTACAAAGATCTGGGCCTGAATTTTAAAGACGAGAACGGTAGATACATCCGGATTGATGATTCGAGGCTCGATCCGGTTTGGGAAAAATGCGGTGACCTACATATTCCTGTCCTTATCCACGCAGCGGACCCAAAGAGTTTTTGGGACCCAGTCGACAGCCACAACGAAAGATGGCTGGAAGTGACTACGCACCCGGACCGCAGTTATTATAAAAAAGGCCTTCCTTCCTGGGATTCTCTCATAACTGAGCAGCATAATATTTTTAAGAAGCATCCACACACAACATTTATTGCAGCACATTTTGGATGGCTCGGGAATAACCTTAGAGCTCTTGACAGCCTGCTCACTTCGCTACCAAATGTCTATGTGGAATTCGGCGCCGTGATTGCTGAGATCGGCCGGCAGCCTATGATGGCGCGAAGATTTTTTGAGAAGTTTCAGGATCGAATTCTATTTGGTAAGGATAGCTGGGTACCTTCAGAATACACGACGTACTTTCGGGTACTCGAGACGAATGATGAATATTTCCCTTATCACAAGAAGTATCATGCTTTTTGGAGAATGTACGGTCTCGGCCTGAACGACGATATTTTGAAGAAAATATATTATAAAAACGCGCTGAAAATCTTGCCTGGCATCGACAAATCAATGTTTCCGGAATGAAGTGCAAAATTGCATAAAGGCTGCTTGCGCGAAAATGTAAAGCAACGTCTGTCAATTCGCCATTGAGGAGACGCATTCTCAGTTCAATTTCAAGAATATTTGTGTCTATTGCAGAGTCGAAAACGGCCAATTATCTTGTGCTTCAATCCACGCACAAGGTCTATAGTCCTTGAAATAGCACTATCCACGTATTTTAATAAGAAATATAGACTCTTCAATATGCATAAGACAACTCCGCCTCGGAAACAAAGTGCAAAATACTAGCGGAGAAATCGTTACATCAGTTGCAGAACCTGATTTTTTGCTCATTCAGATTCGCGAAATTGAACCAAACTTACTGAGAGTATTGTAGACCGAAACCTAACCAAGTGATTTAAAATCTTACTCTAATTACATGAGGTAGGGCAAGTCCTTTCAAGTTATTTTGCAATCTCGACAGCCCGACCTTCCTTCAACAGAAATACATAGTCAAAATTCCTCAGTATATTTATTGACCCTCAATCAATTTCAAAATCAAGCGCATTGCTATGCGAAGTTTGACCGGTTTGACTATTGCAATAATTATTTTTTCCACTTTGTTTAGTGGCCGACCGCATCTTGGTGATCCCTTTGCGCCAGCAAGGTTAGATGAAGGCGACACAGTTATGCCTGCAGGTAGGAAAATTTTCGACGCATATTGTCGCAATTGTCATAAAGACTCGGGAATTGCCCAGGCCCCGGACGCCACAATACTTTCGACCATGACACCGAAGTCCATAGTCGCTGCACTGCGTGCTGGGAAAATGCGGCTCCAGGCGTCAGCCTTGAATGATTCTGAAAAGACGCAGGTTGCTGAATGGATTACTCAAAGTTTAATTGTAAATGAAGAAATGCCGAAGGACGCATTTACCCAGTTTAAACTCTCAACAGGCAAAAACGACTACTCAGGCTGGGGTGGGAACTTAGAAGGGACAGGATTTAGAACGTTGACCCAAACGGGCATCAACACACTAAACCTGTCTTCGCTGCATTTTAAATGGGCGTTTGCATTCGCGGGCGCAACAGTCGTCAGGAGTAAACCGGCCGTGGTTGGCGATTGGCTTATAGTTGGAGGTCAATTTGGGGAATTGTACGCCCTCAACAAAAAAACTGGAAAGATTGGTTGGAAATTTGCGGCTAGCGCCGCTATCCGAGGCGCAATAGTCATCGAGGAGAAAGGTGAAAAAGTTACGGCATATTTTGCTGACTTCAGTACCAACGTATATGCGATCAATGCCAGAAACGGCAAGCTGATCTGGGATAAACGTGCGGGGTTCGATCAGCAATCATCCGTTACAGGATCCGTCGCGATTTACAATGGATATGTCTATGTGCCCATTTCTTCAATCGAAGTGGCAATGGCCGCTAATGGCAATTATTCCTGCTGTACCTCATCAGGCGGCGTCGTTGCTCTCAGTTCGGCAACCGGTCAGGAAATCTGGAGGCACCGCGTATTGCCAACTGCGAGAGTTACAGGCAAGAAAAAAAATGGCGGATTATTTTTCGGCCCTTCCGGAGCTCCTGTATGGTGCAGCCCAACGGTTGACGCTAAAAGGGGATTACTTTACCTGGGAACAGGCGAGAATTACTCAATGCCGTCATCTGGGTCTAGTGATGCTATACAGGCGTTGGACCTGAAAACGGGAAGGCTTGTTTGGAATTTTCAGTCTACCAAAAATGATATTTATAACCTTGCTTGTCCCTACTTTAATAATTGCCCTTGGAAACCAGGACCTGATCTCGATTTCGGCATGGCGCCGCTGCTAGTGAAGCGCCCCGATGGGAAAGATATACTCGTTGCGGGCCAAAAGGCAGGTCTTGTTTTTGCGCTCTCCCCATCTACCGGAAAAGTCATTTGGAAAAGAAGAATTGGTAAGGGAGGTGCGCTCGGCGGCGTCCATTGGGGGATGGCCGCTGACGCCCAACATGTGTATGCCGCGAATGCCGACAACCTGGCGGGACTTGATCTGAGCGATACCAGTATTAAACCTTCGCCAGGCTTATATGCGCTGGATCTTTCGACTGGCAATATTGCGTGGAAAGCCGGGAGCCCCGACTGCATGGATAAATCGCAATGTTTTGATTGCAATTCCGCCGCCCCGGCAGTGATACCCGGAATTGTATTTGCAGGTGGCCTCGGAGGGCATATTCGAGCCTATTCCTCGAAAGACGGCAAATTACTGTGGGACTTTAACACAATCCAAAATTACGAGACAACCGATGGCCTTAAAGGGAAAGGCGGTGCAATCGATGGACCGGCACCCGTGATGTCCGGCGGTTTCTTATATGTTAATTCCGGGTATGGCATGTTTGGCGAAGCGCCAGGTAATGTAATCATTTGCTTCTCTGTCGAACCAGACAAGCATTGATACAAAAGCCCCTTATAAACTTCTTAAGAGTTATTGTAGACTTTATAAATAGCTTCACGTATCGGTTCGCCCTTCTCACTGCAAATAAATTCGAGTATGTCGGCCAGCTGTGCGGGCTTTACCCATTTTTCAGGATCCGCGTCCGGCATGCTGGCACGGTTGATACCGGTATCGATCGTGCTTGGAACAACTACAGAGGCGACGATATTCTGACCTTTGTATTCTTCATTAATGAGCTCTGCAAGCCTAAATAAGAGCGATTTGCTCAACGCATAGGCAACAAGTTCCTTGCCTTGTGGCGGACTAATCGCCGGTCTTGCTCCAATAAATACGAGTCTGCCAAAGTTCTGCGACTCCATGTGCTTTAAAAGAGAGGTGGCAAGGAAGAATGCCGTTTCAAAATTCAACGCTATTTGCTTTTGGATATCGGAACCGGTGGTTGCATGGATATTGCCTTCTGCGAATCCGCCCACCAGCATCAACGCTGCGTCGATGTTGCCCCGATCTGCTATTATCGAGACGGCAAATCTCCGCGCGTCCTCTTCTGCTGAAAGATTAGCAGATTCCCACCGAAAATTTTTGTTTTCCAAAGCAAAATTCAAATGGTCGCTTTTTTCATCCACCGCGATGACATAGTAACCCTCTTGGAGGAATTTTTTTACAGCTGCGATCCCCAAATTGCCATTCGCGCCTGTTATGATTACATTTTTCATCTTCCTAAATTTGAATACTGAACAGATTCTTTTTGAATTATCTTAGCTGTAGGTATTTGACCAGGCATTGACGAGTTTCGGCACTAAAAGTAGGACATCTTTTTTGTTCATCACCGGGAAGTTGAAAGATGCTTTTGAGAGTTATTATCGAATCTGAATTGCCTCCCGGGCACTATCATCAGTCACGGGGGGGTGATTATGCGATTCCCTTTATAAAAATTGAACTTTGAATATGCTTGGAAAATCATTCTTCTTGGGTATGCTCGCGCTGAACGTCTTTAGTATTTGCATTGCCCAACCTGACGACTTGCCACGAAGCTGGCCTGAAGACCAGGGTGTTTCTTCTCGTGATATAGTGAGTTTCTTGAATGCCGCCAATGCAAGCAAAACAGAATTTCACAGTTTTATGTTATTGCGCCATGGAAATGTTATCGCTGAAGCCTGGTGGAATCCTTATAGCGCAAAATTGGAAAATACGCTGTACTCCTGCAGTAAGAGCTTCACCGCGACCGCAATTGGATTTGCAGTCAACGAGAAACGACTGTCGTTGCAGGACAAGGTCATATCGTTCTTTCCTAAAAATGTGCCGGATACCATTAGCACTTTTTTGCGTGAATTGACGGTACGGGACGTGCTCATTATGTCGGACGGAATGGAACCTGATCCAAGCTTTGCTGTAGTGGACAGAGATAGCAACTGGATTAAAGGCTTTTTAGGGACACTGATTAAATATGAGCCGGGCACTAGATTTTTGTATAATTCTCTCGGCACTTATATGCTTTCGGCAATAATACAAAAGGTAACGGGTCAAAAAACTATCGATTATTTAAAAACTAGGCTATTTGAGCCTCTGGGTATTGCAGGGATGGACTGGGAAACTGATCTTCAGGGCATAAATACAGGAGGGTGGGGACTTCGCGTCAAGACTGCTGATATGGCAAAATTTGCAGAACTTTTTCTAAGAAAGGGCAAGTGGAAGGGCCGTCAGGTTTTACCGGCTTCATGGGTCGAGGAGGCAAGTACGGCAAAAATTATGCAGAATCCAAACGCCCGACAGACTCAAAAGGATTCTAGTGACTGGCTGCAAGGTTATTGTTATCAAATGTGGCGATGCAGGAACAACGCATATCGCGGCGATGGGGCATTCGGACAATTAATGATTGTGATGCCCGACCAGGATGCAGCCATTGCGGTAACTGCGGAAACGGCAGACATGCAGGAGGAAATTAATCTCGTCTGGAAGTATTTATTGCCTTCGTTTAGTCCTCAAAAATTACCAAGAGATCCCGAGGGCGATGAGCTTTTAAAAACTGTGGCGAATCGTCTTGCGGTAATTCCACCGCATGGAATAGAAAAAAAGGAATTCAGGACGAAGAAGTATAAATTTGAAGGCCAGAAGACTTCATTTCGGGATATCACATTTGATTGCTCCGGCCAATCATGTAAGGTGAGTCTATCAACTGATTCGGGAAAGTTTCTTTTGGAACTTGACGCTCAAAAATGGAATTTGTCCCGGACCAATATGCCAGGACCGTCGCTGACTGCCAATGCCATCGAAAATACCTCGATGTTATATCCAGCCAAAATTGCAGGTATGTTTGCATGGAAAGACGAAAATACACTTCAACTTGTACTTCGGTATATTGAGAGCCCCCATACGCTAACGCTAAATTGTAAATTCGATGGTGATAATCTCGAACTAACTGAACTTCGAAGTCTGGATTTCGGTCGCAGCAAGCAAATTTTTCATGCATCATCTAATTGACATCTCATGATGAAACCAAATTATGGAGGCAGCATGACTGGATTAATTACCATACAAAGCAAATATTCGGTGAAGGAAACGATAGATAGGCTCGTGCAGATTGTCGAATCAAAGGAAATGACAGTATTTGCGCGGATTGATCACGCGGCCAATGCTGAAAAACAGGGAATGCAAATGCGCCCAACTGAACTTGTTGTTTTTGGTAACCCGAAAGTGGGAACATTCATCATGCAAGACAAGCAAACCTCTGGCATTGATCTACCATTGAAGGCACTTGCCTGGCAAGACGAATCGGGCAAGGTTTGGCTAACCCATAATGACTCAAAATGGTTGCTCAACCGACACGATCTTTCTGTCCAAGTAGGACCAATAATTATTAAAATTGAAGATGCTATGAATTCACTGACTGCATTAGCGGCTAATTAGAATGCGGAAAAATGCGCTGGTCCTGACCAGCGGGGGAGGAAGCTGGTATTTTCTCTTTGAAGCAAAACATGAATAATAAACTCACGAGAGCCGAAAACGCAAAGGGTATAGTCCAAAAAAGTTGCCATTCGCGCAAAGAATTATTTTCGGTCATAACGATATGATAAAGCCAACCAGCTCCTAGAGTCCCCAATCCTTGTCCTACGCCATAAGAAACCAGAACAAATAATCCCTGAGCTTGTGCCCTAATCTCGGGATTCGCGTTCCGGTCAATGTAGATTTGCCCCGCTACGTAAACAAAATCATAGCAGCAACCATGAATTATGATTCCAAGTAGAATCATCCAGGTAACTGCTTCTGGTGCTGCAATCGCAAATAAGGCATAGCGAATCGCCCAGGCTACCATCCCCGTCAGCAACACCCATTTAAGTCCATATTTTTTGAAGAAAAAGGGCAAGATTAGCAGAAATGCAATTTCCGAAACTTGGCCAAAAGTCATTGTAAAGCCAGGATTTTCGACTCCGGTTTTCCCGAGGAACACAGGTACATAGGGGAAGTAAATTGCAAATGGCAGACTTATCAAGAGCAAGCTGAAAATGAAAATATAAAAAGATCTTGAATGTATTTTGGCGAATACGTCAGCGCCGATGAAGGCGCGGAATGAAATCCTTATGTGCGTCGATTTTGGGGGAATGTTCGGTAAGGAGAAACTGTATAGGCCCATAATTAGAGCGGCGACTCCCGATACCCTCATTGGAATACCCGTTGTATCGCCGGATAGCAGCCTGCTTACAAGTATCCCTGCGGCAATCCATCCTAAAGTGCCAAAAAGGCGAATTGCAGGAAAATGTTGTTCCGGACCACGAAGTAAATGAAATGCGGTAGCGGCTGCGAGATTTACGGTCGGCATATAACAAAGCATGTGCAAGAGGATACAAATCAGAAAAAGTGTTGTTGACTGCATTTGCCCTTCGCCGAAGAAGGGTGCACAGAAAATAAAAATACCACTGATGATATGCATAATGCCCAGGACCTTTTGTACTGGAAAGAACCGGTCAGCGATCATGCCAAGAAAAAAAGGTGAAATTACCGATCCAATGGAACTAGCTGTGAATGCAAGGTAAATGACGTTTGACATGCCGTGGCTGTTCATATAATTTCCACCAGTTCCATACCATGCACCCCAAATAAAGAACTGCAAAAACATCATGATTGCGAGACGAACCTTTAAACTTCCCTGTGCAAGGATCAATTTTGGCTGGTTCATCAGGCAAGAATTGCTTGTTGGACCAGGTGTCTCATATATCGTAGCCCAGCGCGGGTTTTACTTTCTACTTCATCCATTCCGGCCAATTGATGATTTTTGATTACAGGGAGGCAATATTCTGAGGTTAGGTATCCCTCATATCCTGCCTGGTACAGGGATTCTATAAAAACGGGGTAGTTTATCTGGCATCCTCCTGATGGCGACGGGTCCTGAACGACATCACCGTTTTCACCGACTCGAAAATTCCATGCGCCATAATGTGTGTGAATGATATTTCCTTTGCATGCTTCTACGGCTTGTCTGACATATTCATCCGTTTGTCTTTCATAGAAAAGGGGCGCATCGATACATAGTCGTACGTTTGGGCGGTCTATTTCCATCATCATATTTAGTGCGTCTTCATAGCCTTTTGCCAGAACCGGTGGGTGGTTCTGAAGCGCCAGCGTGATACCCATTTCCCGAGCCAGGTCGGCTGCCTCGCGGATGCCTTCCACACACCGGCTCCACTTTCGTAAATCATCGGGCCATAGCTGCTTGTAAGGTTCGTTTCTTTCAAATTGTCCATAAAGTGCAATAGTATCTTCATCATTGATTATGCCGGGCCATGCCGCAAAAATCTTGACCAGATTCACACCTAAGTCTATTGCAAGATCGAAAACCAGGCGGACCATCGCTAAATTGTTTTCGCGTTCTTCCATATGCTTGCCAGCGAAATTTGACATACTCTCCACGGCACATATTGCCACTCCTTTGTCTTCAGCTAAACTCCGGATTGATTGTCTGTCTTTTTTTGTTAAGTCGAGTGGCGATGCAACTGGCCTTTTGGTTTCAATTGCCAAGGCGTCAAAGCCGAGATCAGAAGCTTTACAAATTTGCTGTTCCAGCGAAAGGGCAGCTCCTTTGTAAAACAGACCACCATACGTGACACTTAAGAGGGCAAATTTCATAATAAAGGGTATTAAGAACTGTAAACTAAAATTTGGCTTCGGGAAAATACATTTTTTCAGCAAAATCTGCGTACTAACAGTCAACATATCGTGCAAATTCTTCCCCAAGATTTGACTTTCAAATCCATTATGCCAGACATTTTTAATTGGCAGGGTTTTTTATCTTGTAATTGTAAAAATTATTATGAATATAATCGTCAAGAGAATTCTTGGCATCGGCTTGTTCTCTTCGTGCCTGATATTTTTACTTTCCGGTTGCTACGAAACACACTATTACAATCGCTATCATCACCACACCCGCGATTGGTATGACCGTCGCCACGAGCCACCTCCCGCGGGAGTAGATTTTAATATTGACGTGGATCGCCGATAACGAAAGCAACAAATTCCTGGCGATTTTACCGATCAAAAAGGAGCGTTTTCTTGTTTCCAGCAAATGGCTACGATTCCTTGCATTTCTTTGGTATCTTTCCCAACAAATGTTCAGGATGAACAGGGAATTTTTTGTGGATGATAACATAGCGCTGGCAAAAACTATTGATAAGTCATTTTATACTGATCCTGGTATATTTGAAATGGCAAAAGAAAGGATATTCTCTTCTTCCTGGCAGTTTGTGGGTTCTTCAGATTTGGTCAAGCTGCCCGGTGACGCATTCCCCGTGACGCTGCTAAAGAATTACCTGGACGAACCCATCCTGCTCATGCGCGACAATGACAACCAAATCCGCTTACTTTCGAATGTTTGCACGCACCGGGGAAATATTATCGTGGACGCTCCCTGCAGACTGACCAAACTCAGATGTAGATACCATGGAAGACTATTTCAGCTGGATGGACAATTTGTTGCCATGCCAGAATTTAAGGAGGTTGTAGGTTTCCCGACCGCCACCGATAACCTGCACAGTCTTCCTATACATTCCTGGGGGAAATGGCTTTTTACATCTTTGAATAGCTCCAGGCCAGTTAGTGCATTTCTCGATGACATGAAATCGCGCCTTGCCTGGCTGCCGTCACATGACTTCGTATTTAAACCCGAGTTTTCAAGGGAATTTACCGTAAACGCGCATTGGGCACTTTATTGCGAAAATTATCTAGAAGGTTTTCACATTCCTTTCGTTCATTCAGGCTTAAATTCCGTGATCGATTTTGGAAATTATACGACAGAGCTTTACGGCTTTTCTAACCTTCAACTTGGAATCGCGAAATCGGAAGACGACTGTTTTGATTTGCCTCCCGAATCTCCTGATTTTGGAAAATCAATTGCAGCATATTATTTCTTCATTTTTCCGAATATGATGTTCAATTTTTATCCCTGGGGCCTTTCTTTAAACGTTGTTCAACCGATCAGTCCACAAGAATCAAAAATTTCATTTTCCACCTATATTTGGAAAGAAGACAAATTTAATACCGGAGCGGGTTCGGAACTTGATACCGTAGAACTTGAGGACGAAGAAGTAGTAAACAGTGTGCAACTCGGCATAAAATCGAGATTTTACAATCATGGCCGTTATTCTGTTTCGAGAGAGCAGGGCACCCATCATTTCCATCGGATTATTGCCGAATGGCTTCAATAAAACTCAGTCTGGTTTGGATTTTCATTACCCATTAATGGGTTTGCCCCCCTGGCGCAACAAATCCAACATTTATATTATTTCCGGAGAATTAAGGAGTTATGCGCAATTAACAAAAAAAATAAAAGGACTTGTTAAACCTTTTATTTCAGTCGCCATCATAGGTAAAACTAAAAAATCAATCATGAAAACAATGAATTTATTCCGTATCGCCGTCATTGTTGTTTGCCTGGGCTTATTTTTTGCCTGCAGTAAGAGCAACAACTCGGGAACATCTTCAACAGCCACTACCGAAGATAACTTGCAAGCGCAGTCAGATGACCAAACTATGGCTAGCAACGAGGACGATGCCTTGAGCAATGACGCCGATGCCGCGATGAGTAGCAACTCTTCGATCGGAGGAAGCTCCGTAGACGGCGTTCCGGTAAATAACAGGGTCGCCACTATGGGCGTAAATACCGTCGATAGCGGAAACGTCATTTGCGACGCTACAATAACAGTTGATACCACATCTTCGACCAGGACAGTAACCATTACATACAATGGAACAAATTGCTGGGGGAACAGGATCAGAACCGGAACGGTTGTAATCTCCGTACCCAGAGGTGTTCATTGGAGCGACGTTGGAGCAACTGTGAATATATCAGTTGATGATTTGCAGATTAAGCGTGTACGCGACGGGAAGACGATCACGTTTAACGGCTCAAAGACTATAACAAATGTCACCGGCGGATTGTTAAAAGATCTCGCTACACTAACTTCGATCACACACACAATTTCCGACAGCTTCAACATTACCTTTAACAATGGGCGGACCGCCGATTGGAATGCATCTAAACAACGCGTCTTCACATACAATAATGGCGTTGTAATAACAACTACCGGTACCCACTCCGATGGCACAAATTCAGATGTCGCAGAATGGGGGACAAACAGGTTTGGAGTTAGTTACGAATCACTGATTACGGCACCTAAGGTGATCGAGCAATCTTGTGATTACCGATTGACATCTGGCGCAAACGAGATCATTAATAGCAAAGGGGCAACGGCAACGATTACTTATGGTCTTGATGCAACCGGGTCTCCAACAAGTTGCCCAGGAAGTGGTTCATATTATGCCGAATTGGTCTATGTAACTCCTGCAGGTAAAACTTATACTTTTATATTCCCTTATTAATTTAGGCGAGAATAATGCAATCTTGTAAAGAGCCTCCGAATGGGGGCTTTTTTGATGTGCTGGGCATGTTCATCAACTCTTAGTTGAAAGCCCTGAACGGGCGGCGTAGTACGAATCATTTATGAACCCGCCCTGAGTCTGCCGATGAATCTTTGTCAGGGGCAGAAATCAGCAAAGGTCATATTGGGTTTCAATAACGAGCCGTCGGATAGGATGGAGACCTTGCAGGCAACTGAAGGACCAAATGGCAGAGTAACAAAGGAATTAGGAAGCCTATGGCAGAGCGCAATGCACCGAACCCATTGAACAATATTCGGAATTAGTGGGACGCCGGAGGCGGAATGCCCCGAAAGGGTATTGGGCCGAACGATGCAACCAGCAAGGACAAGGTGGGTATTATTCTATCAAGCCGTCGTATACGGGCCGGTACGCTGGCGGTGCGAGGGGGCGCCGTGAGATCATATTTTCTCTCGCGCCTCTCACTCGACTAAGAATCAGTATTCTAATCCTACCAGAAAAGTTGAATTCAGGGGTTATTCCAAGTTGCAACGAAATTATATCATTGAACATTCGATCAATATTGGAGCAGCGATACGGGTACCCTGAAAATCATCGGCAACTGGCAGGATGCTGATCTGCATTAATCTCAATTCTGATGCCCAAATGGCTTAAACGATATAGAGAAAGCCGAAAGAAAATTTTGATATCCACGATACAAATTAGCCCGGGATAATGTGGTATGGCTGTGTTCCTGGATTCGGCAGCCGACCTGCTTACATTTCATTCTCTTTCCGTATAAATTTATTGGTATTCCCGGACCAAAGAGAATATTCCGCGATACCAGTTAGAAGGATAAATAATTTGCGCTGGTCAAACTGCCAGGTTGCGGAACGGCCAGTGATCAAAACTTGTTCCACCCCTGCCGGAACAAATTCTACCTGCAATTTTGGAATCCGCCGGGTTGACTGTATCGGTGATTTCGCCAGAACCCGGCAAAGGGCGCATTAGGGTTTTCCTCCTTCAACTTTTCTGTTTTTCTCGTGCGTAAGAAATTTGATTTTTTTGGTGACGATATACAAGTTGACACTAGGGGTTGAAGACCAGGGAATTAGTTTCTAACTAATTATAAATCAATTATATAAGTTAAAATTGATTATGAAGATGGATTGCTAAGGCTGCTAACGCCGCCAAGTATGTAAAGTTAAATTAGACCTAGGTTCAACTTCCCGTAAAAATTGATTGCAGACCCTGTTAATAAAAAAATTACCAGCTAATAAAATTTTGTACTGTATATTTACAGCACAAAATCCCCTGCTAATTTTACAGGTGCTGACGTGGAAAGTAAGTCACCTATAATTTCACAAGGGTTTTGCTTGATCAAGAAATTTGAAGTGGTTGCGGTCTCTCACACCGCATCTTGAAGCGTCTGTCACCCGAAACAAGACCCACCTCAAAAGTATCTTAGGGGCTGCCCAAAGCAGCCTTTAATTTTTTAGATACCAGGAACTGCCGAATCTTCGTCCCCGGCTATTAACTTTATTTAGTGTTTTCCCCGACCTCCTCAATCTGCTTAATGTATTGCTTAAATTATTCCCTATTTCTTCTTTAGTCTTGCCACTTTTTTCTCCCCACGCTTTCAATAGCTCACCATATGGAGTTTCCCCTTTTTGAAGAAAGTCGAGAATAAATTTTGAAATGCCCTCCATTTTTTTAGGCCGCTTTTTGCCATTGGTAGCGATGTGCTTTGAATTTGCTGCCGCCTCGCCTAATAAAATGACCTTTTGTCTAAAAGATTGCCAGTCTTTTTTATCGGCAATAAGTGATTGTATTTCTTCCTCAATTGCTTTGATTTTGTCATCAATCGCAGGAAGGTTAATTGTTACTTCTATTTTTTTGCGAATGGGCATTACCGACTCTTTGGGTTCTTTCCAAATTTACGTGGAATTATTCTTTACCCAACAAAAAAGTTATTAACAGGGGAATTTATAATCATGAATAGGTAGTAATGGTAACACCAATTGTTGGGTAATGGTATTACTATTGGCTGGGCTATGCTTAGGACGAAGAGTCATTTTTTCTTTTTTGCTTTTTTAGGCAATGGAGTATTAAGAGCCTTTTTCAT
>JAJPJP010000414.1 GCA_021324175.1 Chitinophagia bacterium | reverse complement strand
TTTTGCGGAGCAACCATTTGGTATAACCCTGCCTGATTTTAAAAGATGATGGAAGGGAAAACACGAATTGCACCAGTTCATGGCTCAGGAATGGCAGCCGGACTTCGCGGCCGTGGGTCATCGAATTCCGGTCGGCATATCGAAGAAGTTCCTCCAGCCCGGATTGGCAGGTGTTGAAATAGAGAATGTCGTTCAACTTAAATACGATCGGCTTGAAAATTGACTGCCGGTCCAGGTATTCGTTTCGAAACTCAGCCTTGATATCGCTAAAATGAGCGAGCTTTCTCTTTTCCCTTTTTTCCAGCTGGTAGGTCGCCTGCGCTGGGAACCACGCTGCAAAAACATTCATGGCGCTCCACCGAAAAACCAGTTGATTTCGTGCCAGGGCTTTTTTTTCCGACATGAATTTTTTTGATCGAGAGGAAATCAGTTCCTGGAGATACCAGTGTACATATTTGGTATATCCCGCAAGAGTTTCGTCGGCGCCCTGGCCGTCGAGCAAAACTTTCACGCCTCGCTGGCTTGCCGTCTCGAACACTTTATATTGGGCAAACACGCTGGACGAAATAAAAGGGATCTCCTGGTGAAAGCAGAGTTTCCCGAAATCGATTACCAATTCATCGGATGTTGGCTTCACACTACAAGCCTCAAGATGAAATGCTTCAGCGGCGTGGCGGATGTAGTTTGATTCGTCAAATTCAAATCCCGGGAATACAGCAGAGAATGCGGGTATTTCCTGATCCGGTCTCAGTCCACGGATTGTAGCCGCAACCGTTGAGCTGTCGAGTCCGCCGCTTAACGATGTACCGAGCCTCACATCGCTGCGTAGTCTTTTTTTTACCGAATCTGCCAGTAAGGCGCTGAATTGCTCAATAGCAGCCTCCTCTTTGATTTTGTTTTTTGCTTCCTTGTCACAATCCCAATAACGGCGGATTTCGATTGAAAAATCACTTAGCCGGAACCGTAGGCAGTGCGCAGCCGGAAGCGAAAAAATATCCTGGAAGAATGTGATGGTATTGTCCGCGGGAGTATGCGCCTGACCTAGTACGAGATAATTTAGGAGGAGGGGGTTATTCACACGTTTGTCAATCCCCGCTGCCCAGAGTCCCTTGGCTTCAGAAGCAAAACAGAACCGGCGGTCATCTGCCGCGTAAAAAAAGGGTTTTTCGCCGAAGCGGTCGCGCGCGCAAAAAAGCATTTGTTCTTCCTCGTCCCAAATAGCGAAAGCAAACATCCCGTCAAAATGGTCCAGACAGCCCGATCCCCAGTAATCATAGGCCGCAAGAATCACTTCAGTGTCCGAATGCGTCCGGAAGGAAAAATCCTGCTTGATCAGTAGCTCCTTCAATTCAAGGTAGTTGTAAATTTCACCGTTATGGATAATGGTGAAACGACCACGGTGATGCATAGGTTGGGCGGCAGCGTCTGAGAGGTCAATGATCGACAGTCTGCGATGTCCAAGCCCGACGCGGCCGGAAGAGTTGATCCAACACGCTTCGCCATCGGGCCCCCGGTGGGCCAGCGCGGTCGTCATTTTTTTTAAATTGATCTCCCCGACCGCCGAAACATCCTGGGAGATAATACCCGCAATCCCGCACATAATTGTAAATATCGACGTTCCGTTCTAGATCGAAATAAAAAACTTGTCTTTTTATTCACTGCCTAATTCATGCAGCTTTAGCAACGCGAATTGTTTCACGCCGGGAAAAAAATCTTCATAACATGAACGCAGCTCTTCGTAGCGCTCCTCAAAAATCGTGCAGGCCGGGCGATGATCATCGATGTAAAGCGCACGCCTTGCAAGCCCTCCAAAGCTCCTGCAGATACGATCGCGGCGGCGATAATTCAGCAGCCAGTTTTCGGTCCTCATGTAATAAAAAAGTTGTCGGAACCTGTCCGGGAAAATCGCTTCATCTTTCTGAAGGCGCTCGTAGGTGCGTAGAGAAAAGCCGTCGAGTTCGGCCCCGGGAAATTCACCGGCGTCGACTGCGAGGAAGTGGTCGTAAACAATATCCATGAATGCTCCGGCATACAGGCCGTATCGATCCCGGAAATATGCTTTTCCCCGCCGGGTTGCTGCGTGAATGTCAGTAAAATTGTCAATAAAGCGGTGGAGGCTGATGCCTTGTTGGATTCTCGCGGAATAGCTAAATTTTTTTTTGCCCTTCACGAAGTCGCTGATGATGTTACCGGTCAGGATGCCGGGCTGCTCGAAAGAGAGATATGCGTGAGCAAGATAATTCAAGGCTCAGCTGTTTTCGTGGATAAATAAGCCGAGATCTTTGACTAGCTGCGCATCCAGAGGCAGGCTCCCATCTGTATATGTCTTATAATTCTCGTCTTTGCAATCTGGTCCTGCATCTTTCAAAGTGTGCGTCATCGAAGGAATAATGTCAAGCTTGCTCTTTGGGTCGCCTTTGTGCAGGTTTTCTGCATCGAGCACCTTTACCTGGATGTCGCATGCACCCTGGACGACTAGCGCCGGGCAACGTAATTGTGCCATTACTTTTTCGGGGTCATATTTAAGCCAGGACATGATATAAGGCTGGATGTTCGGACGAAGAAGCGCCCTGAGACTTACTGGAACGCTGTCCACTGCATGCCCTGCCTTCAGAGCGTCAAAAATTGAATCCACCTTTTTACGAATGCCTTCAGGTTGGGCGCTGAGTTGCTCGTCGATCACCACATCGATGGGGCGCCCTGCCCCGCTTAAGGAGATAAAACCCCTGACAGGGCGACGGCTGCTGGCGACCATGCCAATCAGTGAGCCCTCGCTATGTCCGACAAAAAAAATTTTGGAATAGCCCAGGCTGTCATGGAGATAATCGAATATAGCCAGCGCATCGTCAATGTAGGTTTCGAAGCGTAGATTGGCCTCTCTAAAATTCTTCATCATGCTTTTGCCGACTTCACGCTTATCGTAGCGGAAACTCGCAATGCCATCCGCGGCGAGGGACTCGGCGAGCAACTTGTAGGAATTTGGGCTGATACCCAGGGTGCTGTTGCCATTTCTGTCTGTCGGCCCGGAGCCGGCTATAATAATCGCAAGCGGTTGATTACCAATTTTTTCGCTTGAGAGCAGGGTGCCGGCGATTATGCATTCTTTGGCAGGGATAGAGATCACTTTTCCGGAAGAATCAGCCACACTAATGGCATTTTGACCGAAGGCTGCTGCTATAGCGAAAGCGGAAGGGGCCAACGACATAAAAATTTTTATCATGGCTGGGGGGCGTTTTTTTTGAAGTACAAGTAGGAATAGATAATAGGCACAAGGACGATGATTGCCATGATGATAATAAAACAGACGTCTGCAACCTTTTCCGGGAGAAGCAGTGTAAGCAAAGTAATCAGGATTCCTCCGATAAACCAAAGTTTACCACCTAACTGATGAGTCGCTCGCCAGTTGGCCGGGTCTTCAAGCGTCCAGGGTACTTTGATGCCGACGAAATAGTTGGGTTTGATGCTGTGCATGAGGTTACCGATATACATGAAAAAAAGGCCCAGGAGGGGAAAAAGGATGTGCAAAGTGAACGAGCCGCGCTCGGATGCATATATAATGGTAATATTCAGCGCGGCAAACAAAACGACGACGGCAAACCCAATCTTCTGGAAGGTCTCAGGAGATTGTTTTGCGGTTTTTTTCGGATCGATGCGCCCGAGGTTGGTCACCAAAAAATAAAGACCGATGGCAACAAGCGCCATGGCGCCACAGGCAAAGGGGAGGTATGATTTGCTGCCGTATGAATCGGCTTTCCCCTGCCATCCGAAATGTGTCGGTACGGATTCAGGGAGCCGGTCAAAGACGAATCCCAGGTAAGCCAGCGGAATTAGCGAGACCAAAACGGTCAAAAGGATCAGGACTATATTTTTTTTCATATCAGTTTGTTTGTTCGATGCGAAAAAAGTTGTTTCACGCTATTTCTTTTTCGTTTTGAATTGCATCATCCATTTCAGGATTTCATCCATCACCGTCGTGTTGATGGAATAATAAATATACTGCCCCTCTTTGATGGCAATCACCAGGCCTGCCCTCTTCAACAGTTCGAGGTGATGCGATACACTCGGCCAGGAAATATGAAATTGCTCGGCAATTTCTCCCGCCGTCATGTCCCTCGTGCGAAGCAATTCGAGTATTGATCGCCTCGTCGGATCATTCAATGCTTTGAACAGGATATTCAATATTTAGATATTTAGACAAATATCTAAATAATATTCAGGACAAAAAAAAAGAACTTCTGCCGATCTTCATTTTAAGAAATGCTTAACGCAATATTTTACGTATTTGGGGAATCGCAGCAAAGCCTTGCCCAGAAATGGTTCCATCGAAATTAATTATTTGAAAATGCAACATTGTTACAATGTTGTTTACGATAAATTAACATTGGTCACCGTTAGTCCCATTTGGCTTGACGCCGCATTATTGCCGTGATAATTTTGCTCTGTCTTATTGATAAGACAAGTTCTTTACAGCTTTAGAGAAAATTTATTGAAGTCCACCAACTGCGCATTTCACCGAGCATATTGGTTGTTTCACCGCTCCAAAATTGTGTATCGCCTACGAACACTTGTGTTCGCTTTTGATACATGATAATTTTGTTTTGAAATAAAATGACAGGGAAATGCAAAAGAAAAGTGAAAGCAAAAAAAAATTCGAATTCGCTGCAACATAGAATTGAAATGCGCGTCTTATTGATAGCAGGAAAATAAAATTCTAATTTATAAAACTCAGAACATGAAAAAGACAATTTTAGCAGTGGCAATGATGCTTATGGCAGGATTGACCGGCGCCTTCGCTAAAGATGACGAAGGAGTAAATAAACAAATCACGTCATCCTTTAATAAGGATTTCGTATCAGCATCCAATGTAAGTTGGAACAAAGGGAAAGACTTTGTCCGCGCCACGTTCACAATGAGCGGCCAGGTCATTTTCGCGTATTACAACAATTCAGGCGAATTGATTGCTTCGGCGCGAAACATACGGTCTGAACAGCTTCCCATCAATCTGCTGAACAACCTTAAAAAGGGCTACAGTAATTACTGGATCTCTGAACTATTTGAAATGGACCGCGACGGACAGGCATTATATTATGTCACCTTGGAAAATGCCGACGAGACGCTGATCCTCAAATCAACCAGCTCTAATGACTGGTCGACGTACAAGAGGTCAAGAAAGATATAGTTTTCTCAGTTGGTTTTAGTTGGAAGAATGAGTCAATCCCGCTGTCGTGCGGGATTTTCTCGTTTTTGCTGTCAGGGGTTTTTTGAAAGCTAATTTTGGAAGACTTGGCTTTCGACTTATTTCCCGTGGCTGCGGCGGCATTTAGCTGCAGTTTTTCTCTTTTTTTAAGGGCATGTACTGACTTCTGGTCTAATTTCTCGATAATATTCGGACGAGCTGCGTGCGATGGTGGTGTCAGGTGCGATCTGTGCCGTGGAATAAACCATTAGGACAACATGCGACAATATTTGATTTTCGCCATTGGCAAAGTCATCATCGTGACAGGTATTTTTCGTACCGCAGCACTTGGCATTTCTGTTTCTGTCCCTGCACCAAAACGGCTAAGAACTTTCAATTTTGCCTGAACGCCGATGGTTCCAAAAAAAAATTATTTTTGCAGCCTTCTAACAAAACTCTTTTTATGAACAGCAAAGGTCCCGTTTCTCAGTTTATAGAGCATCATTACCGCCATTTTAATGCAGCTGCGCTGATGGATGCTGCGAAGGGATACGAGAAGCACCTCGCCGAAGGCGGAAAGATGTTGGTTACGCTCGCCGGCGCGATGAGCACTGCTGAACTGGGGATAAGCCTTGCCGAAATGATTCGCCGAGATAAAGTGGCGATAATCAGCTGCACCGGAGCCAACTTGGAAGAAGATATCATGAATCTCGTCGCTCACAGCCATTATAAGCGAGTGCCAAATTATCGTGACCTCAGCCCCCGGGAAGAGCGGGACCTGCTTGACAATCATTTTAATCGGGTGACCGACACCTGCATACCCGAAGAAGAAGCATTCCGTCGCATCCAGTGCCACATTTTCAAAGAATGGAAGGACGCGGAAGCGCGCAAAGAGCAGTATTTTCCGCACGAATACATGTATAAGATGCTGCTGAGCGGCGTGTTGGAGGAGCACTATGAGATTGATCCGAAACACAGCTGGATGCTTGCAGCTGCGGAGAAGAATCTGCCGATTGTGGTGCCGGGGTGGGAAGACAGTACGATGGGGAATATATTCGCTTCCTACGTCATTAAAAAGGAACTGAAAGCGTCAACGATGAAGAACGGTATCGAATATATGGTCGAACTGAGCGAATGGTATCGGAAAAATTCTTCGGGCAAAGGCGTCGGGTTCTTTCAGATCGGTGGCGGCATCGCGGGAGATTTTCCGATTTGCGTCGTGCCCATGATGTACCAGGACCTTGAATGGCACGACGTTCCGTTCTGGAGTTATTTCTGTCAGATTTCTGACTCGACGACTTCGTACGGATCTTATTCGGGCGCAGTTCCAAATGAAAAAATTACGTGGGGAAAGCTTGACATCGACACGCCAAAGTTTATCGTTGAAAGCGATGCCACAATCGTAGCCCCCCTTATCTTTGCATGGATATTATCCTGGTAAACATTATGTCCATGCATATCCATTCTGAAGAGCTATACCTTGAAGCGGAAGCAGACATTAAGAACAATCATTACGCCGAAGCCTTTAGAAAATACGAAAGCATTCTTTACGAAGAACCAGACAGCGCCCCCGCTCATAATTCGCTTGGCTGGCTATACAAGACTCAGTTTGATGATTATGGCAAGGCCGAAAACCATTTCCTGACGGCAATGCGTTGCGACCCGCTTTACCCGCATTCTTATTTTCATATGGGCGCCCTCTTTATGGACATGGAAAGGTTCGACGAGCTAAAGACTTTCCTTGAGAAATGTCTTAGGGTAAGGACTATCGACAAATCCTGGGTGCACGGGCGTTTTGCGTTGATGGAGGAACTGAAGCTGAATTTTGACCAGGCCATCTACCATTTTGAACGGGCTATTCTCGTCAGCCAAAACGACGAAAAAATCAAGGACTACAACCAGGATATCGAGCGCTGCAGGATGAAAATGCAGATCCACAAAAGCCACCAGCCTTAGTAAGGTACCGGCCGGCAACTGGCTCTCTATCGTACTTATTTGTTATTGAAAGGACTAAAAAAAACAAGCACTCCCAGCGGGGAGTGCGTTGTTTACTCCTAACTGACCTATGAAAAAATGTCTCTGGTGAGAGCAGAATAAGTTTAGCGGCCAGCTGGCAATTAATTGCCCGCGTAAATTGTATAAAAAATGAAATAATTGAAAAAAAAAACTGTCGATTAACGATGCCTTAACGAGGGATTAACTAAATGGACAGGAGGTGATTATTTCAGGATCTTCATTCTGACCATTTCGATACGTGTATCACTGACATTTAAAATCTCAAATTCATAGTCGCCTATAATAATGTGTTCTTTTAGCCGAGGTATGGATTCATACTGGTTGATGATGAATCCTGAAAGGGTCTCGGATTTATTTCCAGGAAACTCCAGACCGTATTTTTCATTCAGGTAATCCAATTCCAGTCGCCCGGAGAAGATAAATTCGTCCCCGCTTATTTTTCGCTCCTCGAATTCTTCCGTATCGTATTCGTCCTTGATCTCCCCGAAAATCTCTTCGAGCAAATCTTCCATGGTTACGATTCCAGCGGTGCCTCCGAATTCGTCCACAACCCAGGCGATACTTTTTCTTTCCTTTGTAAATTTGTTGATTAGGTTCGTTGCGCCCATGCTCTCCGGAACGGCGGGGATCGGCAGAAGAATTGACTTGATAAAGTCGGGAGATTTGAACAGGTCGAGCTGATGTATATACCCAGTGATATGATCCAAATTACCGTCATAAACGACAAGCTTGCTCAGCTTGGTCGCGACAAATTTTTTTCTCACTTCTTCGATCGGCAGGTTGAGGTCTACGCCTTCGATTTCCTTGCGCGGCACGAGGCACTCGCGGACTTTGATTTTGGGAAGAGAAAGTGCGGCCTCAAAAAGCTCCGTATTGAGCTCCTGGTTTTCGGCATTGTCTTCGTTGGTCCGCTGGAAAAAAAGTTCGATGTCTGAGCGGGAGAACAATTCCCCGCCATCGACACGGACATTGAAAACATATACGAGTATCCACTCCGAAATGGCGCGGAAGAACGTTGTTATGGGGCTGAAAAAATCATAAAAAAATTCGGTAATCCATGCAAAAAAACCAAGCAAGCCATTACTCCTGGGACGAAAAATTGCTTTAGGCAGCAATTCCCCGAAAACAATAATGAAAAAGGTAGAGAGCAGCGTTTCCACGAGCAGCCGCACGGAGTTTACGTAGGCGCTTGGAATATGCAGTTTGTCGATAGCCCAGTTCCAGAAGGGGTAGAAAGTTTCGCCGACCAGGAGACCAAACATGACAAGGAAAATGTTGAATCCGATCAGGGTCATCCCGACGAAACGCGCGGGATTTTCGATAAAGCGGGCGATGATAAAACTGCTGCTTCGCCCCTGTTTCTTCCTGAGCTCAATGGAAAGCTTGTTAACATTGATAAATGCTGCCTCGATACCCGAGAAAAAAAAGATCATTAGCCAGGCAACGCTCGTTCCAATCAGCGTATACAAATTGATTTTCATGCCAACTGCGAAAATACGTTGAATTGTTGGTAAGACGAAGCGAAGACAACTTTAACCGTTTCAATATCACAGGTGGTGGCGCACTATTCGCGCCCGAGAAATTCCTTGACGATAGCCTCTACATCACTGCATGCTTTTTCGAGGTTTTCGTTGACGATCGCGTGCGAGAAATGATCTTTAAATGAAATTTCATATGCAGCTTTGTTCACACGCGCGCGCAGCGTATCCGCCGATTCGGTGCCCCTGGACTCGAGTCTTTCCTCAAGAGCTCCGATCGACGGCGGCTCAATAAAAACGGATAATGTAGTCTTCGGGAACTGTTGCTGCATATGAATTGCGCCCTTAACGTCAATATCCAGCACCGGAACCCGGCCTTCCGACCAGATCCGCTGGAGTTCGCGCCTCAGCGTGCCATAATATTTACCCTCGTAAACCATTTCCCATTCCACGAATTCATTTTGACGGATCCGCTGGTTAAAATCATCGACAGAAATAAAATAATAGTCTTTCCCATTCACCTCGTACGATCGTTGCGAGCGCGTCGTGGCGGAAATAGAAAAAGACAGTTGTGGGTAATGGTCCAGCAGGAACCTGGTAATCGAAGTCTTGCCCGCCCCGCTGGGCGCAGTTATGATAATGATCTTGTTTTCCTGGCTCATGACAGTTGAATACGCGTAGTAACCAAAACGGTCTGCAAAGAAAGGTAGAAAAAGCGAGACGGAGTAGTGCAGAAATTCATTCACCAATGCGTCTGATATCGGCGCCAAGCCTGCGCAGTCGTTCGTCGATCTGCTGGTAACCGCGGTCGATTTGGTCGATGTTCTGAATCTTGCTTTTGCCTTCGGCGCTAAGAGCGGCAATCAGCAGGGCGACCCCCGCGCGTATATCTGGGCTGCTCATCGTAATCCCCCGGAGCTTCTGTTCGCGCGCCAGGCCAATTACGGCGGCGCGGTGAGGGTCGCAAAGTATGATCTGTGCACCCATATCAATGAGTTTGTCAACAAAAAACAACCGGCTTTCAAACATTTTCTGGTGAACGAGCAGGCTGCCCCGCGCCTGGGTCGCTATGACGAGGACGATGCTGAGCAGGTCGGGCGTGAAACCGGGCCAGGGATGATCGTAGATTGTAAGCACCGAGCCGTCCAGGAAATTCTGGATCTCATAGACGCCCTGTTCGGGAATATGGATATCGTCGCCCGTAATTTCCATCTGGATCCCCAGCTGCCGGAATTTTTTTGGAATGATCCCGAGATTTTCGATGCTTACATTCTTAATGGTAATGTCACTTTGCGTCATCGCCGCGAGACCGATAAATGACCCGACTTCGATCATGTCGGGTAGCATGCGATGACTTGCGCCTCCGAGATATGTGACGCCTTCGATCTCAAGGAGATTACTGCCGATCCCGCTGATTCTTGCCCCCATGGCGTTCAACATCCGGCAGAGTTGCTGGATATAAGGCTCGCATGCCGCGTTGTAAATTGTAGTCTTTCCCTTGGCCATAGAAGCTGCCATCAGAATATTGGCAGTCCCTGTCACTGAGGGCTCGTCGAGGAGAAGATCGGCTCCATGAAGCTTCGGTGCCTCAAGGTGGAAGAAACTATCGTGGTCATTATAATCGAATGTGACGCCGAGGCTCTCAAAACCGGTAATATGCGTGTCGAGTCTTCTCCTGCCGATCTTGTCGCCCCCGGGCCTTGGGATAAATGCTTTGCGGAACCGGGCGATCATGGGTCCTGCTACCATCACCGATCCTCGAAGCCTGCCACTTTTTTGTCGATAGGTTTCGCTGTGGAGGTAGTCGATATCGAGGTCATCAGCCTGGAAGCTGCATACGCCCTTTTCAATTCGCTCAACCTTCACATTCATTTCACCCAGTAAATCGATCAGGAGATTAACATCGAGAATGTCCGGAATATTCGATACTGTTACTTTTTCCGGCGTCAGCAGCACGGCACTAATGATTTGCAATGCCTCATTTTTGGCGCCCTGGGGAATGATTTCTCCCCTGAGCTTCTTGCCGCCGATGACTTCAAATGCGTTCACCGAATTCTTTTTGCGAATGTAATACTAAAAAAACAGCAGGCGGGAGGACCCACCTGCCAGCGATATCAGTGTTTATGCTGTATAAATTTTAATACCTTTTCTTTTTGAACTTGCCATTCCGGTCGTTCCGGTCGTTACGGTCATTACGCATATTGTTATTACGCTGCTGGAACTTCCGGTTTTGCTTGTTGCGAAAATCGCCGCCTCCATATCCGCCACGGTCACGGTTGTCGCTGGCGCGATAACTCTTGACATAGGGCGTATTGGTGAATTCAAGCTGTCCGCCTGTTATCCCGTTGAGTTCGCTCTGGATCGCGTCATCGTGCACGGTTTCCTTGTGCCAGTTATTGTAGGCCAGTTTCATGTAGTACGCAATCGAATTGGCAAAGCCGTTTCGCTTTTCCTGATTTTCTTCGGCGAGCGCTTTATTGATCACGAGCTCAAGATTTTTACCGAGGTGCGAGAACTTGGGATAGCGTTTGGGATAACTCAGGGGCTCAGGCCGGGCCTTCAGTGTTTCGCGCGTGGGGATGGGATACGGTGACTTTACTTCGAGCTTAAAATCGGAGATGAGGAAAAGGTGATCCCAGAGTTTGTGCCTGAAGTCTTCGACGTTTTTGAGGTGTGGGTTGAGAAAGCCCATAAGCTCAATGACCGAATGTGCATTCCGCTGCCGGATCTCGGGGTCCTCGATCGTCAGCAGGTATTCGATCATTTTCTGGATATGCCGGCCGTATTCACGCATCACGAGATAATTGCGCGTCGTGTTATATTCCATTCAAAGTGTGTTTTTGCAAATGTAACGATGTTTTGAAAATGAAAGGCCTTTGTTCATAAAGGCCCTTCAAAGTATGTGATTCAAGGTTAGTAGTTAACAAGAATTTTGCTTATGTATTGCTGGTTATGGGTAAGATCCTTTGCCACCAGGAAGTAAAGGCCTCGCGCAGGCTGGCTTTCGAGGACGAGGCGGAGCTGGTTCGAACCGCTGATCGTCATCGTATTTTCCTGGATAAGCTGTCCCGCCGTATTCAGTAATTGAATCGCAAAGTTGCCGTTTTGGATATCGTCAAATGCAAATACGATCGAATTGCGTGCCGGGTTCGGATAAACCTGCATGCCGCCGCCAGCCGGACCGTCGCCGTTGATGTTGACGGATTTGATCACTGTATACGTCGCTGTTCCATCGGGTGCTATGCGCTTAACACGGAAATATATGACCGCGGGGTTATTGCTGTTCAGCGCGTATTGGTACTGGTAAGACTGGTTCGGATCTGCGACATCTTCGGGCGATTGTTCATATCCGGCCGGACTGTAGCTCTTTCCGTCAGCACTGTATTCAATTTCGTAGGAGAAGCCGCTTTGTTCGTTTTCGGTTACCCATTGCAGTTGCACATAATTGTTTTTCCTGACAGCGGTAAAGTTGATGATATTCTCAGCGAGCAGGATCGTTGGGCACCAGTAATAAACGAGTTTGAACGTACCCCAGGAATTGGCTTTAATGCTGGTGACATAGTTTACTCCCCCAACGAGCGCTCCCGAAAAACCGGTCAGCCCCATTTGGAAACTCACTGTGCCCGTTCCGAGATAGGGTGCAACCGAGGCGGTAGTGGCCGAATCGATGACATTGTTGATCAGGGTATCCGGTCCGAATGTGACAGAGTCGCCAGGCAACCTGGGCTGTGGGGGATGCAGGTCGATCTTGTCCGTATCCAGCACAACCGGCCCGTAAATCCTGTTGGCGGTTGCCAACGTGGGAATCCAGTTGTAGGGCCCCGAACTCGAAGGACCGCTCACCGCGGCGCTGATCGTAGTCTGGAACTCGTAAGTCGGCGCTTTTGTTGTGTCCGTGTTTCTGGCGGCCGTTGTGGCGGCGACGTTGACTGTATCGTAAAAGTCGACGCATGTCAACGTTCCCGCCGCGGGGTCGAACTGCGGAAAAGTAAAAAATATGTTGCTGGCCTGTGTCGGCAGTACGGTGTCTTCGTATGCAAGTGGCGTGGCCGCGGCTCCTCCGGAACAGGTACATTGTGCCTCGAGGTCAAGCGGGATTGAAATGGAGAAAAGAAGCACTAACGCATATAGCGACGTGTAGAGTTTTTTCATGAGTACCGGATTTTAATTTTAATAGGAACGGTTTTCTGGACAAAGTGCCGCAACAACAGTGCCAAAGGCCTTATATGCAACCGTTAACAACGTAAAAACGCGCGGTTAATTTTAAGTGGAATCATTTATAAAATTCTCAGGCTGGCATTCCCAAACCTGGCTATTTTCTTAATTCGGTACTGGCGAATCGCAATTGTTTATTGGCTTACCTTCGCAGCCTTTTAAGCATTAAAATATGCAACAATCATCGATACATATCAACGTAGGCCTCGACGCGAATAAAGTCCCCCAACAGATCAACTGGAGCGCCACAGACAGCACGGCCGAAACAGGCCGTGAGGCCAAGGCGATGATGCTATCATTTTGGGACGGCGCAGACAAGAGCGCATTGCGCATTGACCTATGGACCAAGGACATGATGGTCGACGAAATGGCCGATTTTTTCTACCAGACCTTTATGACGATGGCCGAATCCTACGAACGTGCCACGAAAAATGCCGAACTTGCAGCCGACATCCAACAGTTTGCGGCTGGATTTTATCGTAAATTCAAGGAATTGCAAGTCAGTCAAAACAAAACCTGAATCAAATGTCACTGGAGGAAAAGGTAATGGCAGACATGAAACCGGCGATGCTTTCCAAAAATGAGAAAGCCCTGCGCGGGCTGCGCGCGATCAAGGCGGCGATCATCCTGGCAAAGACCGCGGAAGGGGCGAAAGGTGTGTTGTCGGAGCAGGACGAAGTCAAGCTGTTGCAAAAGCTGATCAAACAACGGAAGGATTCGCTGGAGATTTACCAGCAGCAAAACCGCAGCGACCTGGCGCAAAAGGAGCAGGAAGAGATCGCCGTCATAGAAAAGTTTCTTCCCGGACAACTGGGACCCGAAGAACTGAAGGCAATTATTACAAAAATTATTGCTGAAGTGGGTGCAACTTCGATGGCTGATATTGGCAAGGTTATGGGAGTGGCTACCAAGCAACTCTCCGGGCAGGCGGATGGGAAATCGATTAACGCTGTCGCCAGGGAATTACTTTCAAAATAAACGCGCAATCGGCCGGCGCCGGGTGCACAGCTTGAAACCATGTTCATCGACATCTTTTTTGTGATCGTTGTCCTTGCTGCCATCATCAAAGGATTCAGGAAGGGACTCATTGTTGCCATTTTTTCTCTGTTCGCGCTATTCATCGGTTTGGCTGCGGCGATCAAGCTTTCGGCAGTCGTTGCCCGCCATCTCAGCGACAGCGGCGTCCACATGTCATCGAAATGGTTACCCATCCTTTCTTTTCTGCTTGTATTTATCGTCGTGGTGCTGATTGTCCGCTGGATTGAGCGGATGCTCGCCACCGTGGTAAAATTTACTCTTCTTGGCTGGGTGGACAAATTGGGGGGTGCGGTGCTCTACGGTATCGTTTACCTTGCAATTTTCAGCGTAATACTTTTTTATCTCACCAAGTCGCATGTCCTGACGGATAACGCAATTGCTTCTTCGCGGTCCTATCCCTACATTGAACCGTACGGCCCCTACGTCATCAACAAGATTGCACAAATCATTCCCTGGTTCAAGGACATGTTCGTCGAGCTGGAACATTTTTTTGCCAATCTTGCGCACTAACTTTAGTTTACGAAAAATTAACCTCGTCGTACGTCATGCGCCATTCGCTGCACGAAAAGTGCTTAACTTATGTTAATTGTCCATTTAGGCATACGAATTGTCAAAATATCAAATTACAATTGGGTGATATTGCCATGAATAGACAATAGTTATTGTAAATTGCAGGTTGGAATTCACGCTTTTCCAAACTAATTTTCAGGTTAAATTGTTTATTTTACAATTAATTGGGATCGAAGAATTTTACCGCTAATGCAATATGAAATACAACAACAGGATAAGTTTAGGTTTATAGAGGTTGGAGAAGGTGAACCTGTGGTCCTCCTGCACGGACTGTTCGGTACCCTGAGCAATTTCAGTAGCCTGATTGAAGATTTCCGCGGTCATTACAAGATAGTGGTGCCGATGCTTCCGTTGTTTGAGCTGGACCTCCTCCATACCACCGTCGGCGGGCTTGAAAAATATGTTTACCGGTTTATCGAGGCACGAAACTACCGGGGCGTTCACCTGTTGGGTAATTCTCTCGGGGGCCACGTGGCGCTGGTGCACGTGCTTAAGCACCCCGAAAGGATCCGTTCGATTATTCTTACCGGCAGTTCGGGCCTGTTTGAAAGCGCAATGGGTGATTCCTATCCGAAACGCGGGAATTATGAATATATCAAGAAAAAGGCGGAACTGACTTTTTATGACCCAAAGACCGCGACAAAGGAACTTGTTGATGAGGTATACGAGATTGTAACGAACCGGCTGAAGGCGCTCAAGATAATTGCCTTGGCAAAAAGCGCGATACGAAATAATCTTGGAGAAGAACTCAATCAAATCAAACAACCCACGTTATTGATCTGGGGTAACAACGATGCAATTACCCCGCCATTCGTCGGTCGGGAATTTCACCGTCTTATCCCGAACAGCGAATTGCATTTTATTGATAAATGCGGACACGCTCCGATGATGGAGGTGCCGGAGGAATTCAACAGGATATTGCACAAGTTCCTCACCAAGCTGAATGAGCCTGCCACGATCGCGTAGCATGCCCGGAACCTACAAAACCATTTCGTGCTGAATAAAGAAATCATATCAGACACCCTGCCATTCCTGAACCCCGGAGATACCGTGGCGCAGGCGCTTGATTTGATGAGTGATTTTCACGTGGCTGACCTCCCGGTAGTTGCCGAAAACAAGCTTCTGGGCTTGGTCAATGAAGATGTACTGCTCAATGCGCAGGGTGACCAAGAGATGGTATCCCAGCTGGAGAATTCATTTTCAAAAGTTGTTGTGCATGCCAATACCCATTTTCTCGAAGCGGTACAGCGCGTCAATGAATTTCACCTGACTGTCGTGCCAGTAGTGGAGGAAGGCCAGGAATTTATCGGGGCGATATCCGTCTTTGACCTCCTGCGCCAGCTCAGTTCAGCAGTGGGGGCCAGTGAAAACGGCGGCATCATCGTCCTTGAAATGGACAAGGTCAATTTTTCTTTTTCTGAGATCAGCAAGCTCGTCGAAACGAACGATGCGCAGATTACCCAACTCAACACTTACTCCGACCAGCAATCCGATACTTTTTTTGTCACGCTTAAGATCAACAAACTGGAAATTGCAGATATTGTAGCGACCTTCCAGCGCTACGAATACCGCGTGAAATATTACTTTGGCGAGGAACTATACCAGAACGAACTTCGCAGCAACTATGACCACCTGATGAATTACCTGAACATCTAAACCACCATTCTCTTTTCATAGTCAATGTCCAAGACGCCCAGCCTTGCAGCAAACCAACGATCAGCGCTTATCTTTTTTTGCCTGCTGCTGGCCTGCCTTCATTACCGGCACGGATTTGCGCAAACAAAAACTGTAGCATTTCCGTGGTCCTTTGTTGCCGGCGGCGGCCTGATCTTTCCGGGCACCAATAACAACACAACGTTCATCATCGGCGATATCGTCATTACCGGCAACCGGAGGACGCGTCCCTATATCATCGCGCGAGAACTCAACTTTCATTCAGGAGATACCGTTAATCTTCCCGACCTGGTCCAGGCATTCATGCAGGGGCACGACAATCTCATCAATACGCATTTGTTCAACGATGTCGTGATTTACCTGAGAGGATTCCGGGGATTTGTGGCCGACATCGAGATCGACGTCAAGGAGCGTTGGTATATTTTTCCCGTTCCTTACTTTGTGCCCATCGACCGCAACCTGGCTGTATGGGGCGAAAAGAATTACAGCCTGAGCCGGGTAAACTACGGACTCAAATACACCCACTTCAATTTTACAGGGCGAAATGATAACCTCATGGCCTGGCTCATTACCGGTTACTCCCAGCAGGTGGAAGTGGCCTACACCAATCCTTACGTCGACCGGGCGCTCAAACACGGATTTGGATTTAGCGCAACATACGCGGCGATGAAACAGGTCGATGCCGCGACAACCAATAACGAGCAGTATTTTATTAATTCTGACACCATTGCATTTGCGTCCAAATACCTCAGCAGGGAATTCTCCTTTTCGTTGCGATATTACTACAGGCCCGCGATCCGCGTCCGACATTATTTGCGGTTCAATTTCAACGCGATCTCGATCGATAGCGCGCTCACGGTTTACAACCTCTATTATTTCAGCACAGCCAAGCGTTCCATCATATTTCCTGAACTGATCTACACGCTCAATTATACCAACGTCGATTATGTTTCATACCCGCTACGAGGCGTGATGTTTGAAACAGGTCTGCTCAAGCGGGGAATCAATTCTGATATGAACATGACGCAGGCATATTTCAAAAGCACTGAAGCCTGGAATATTGCCTGGAAGACTTACTTCGTGACGCAGAACCAGGCCATGGTTAAGTTACCGCTCGAGCAGCCTTTTTTTAACCAGCAGTATCTCGGCTATGGGGATCTTTACCTGCGGGGGCTCGACCGCTATGTCGTTGACGGCGTGGCGGGAACAATGTTTCGCAATTCTTTTCTCCGCGAGCTGCTCGATATCAAGATCCCGTTTCTCCGCAAAGTGCCTTCGCATGACTTCATCCCGATCCGGATTTACGCCTGCGTGTTTTCGGATTTCGGCTATGTCTACAACAAAAATTTTACTCAAAATTCCCTCGTGAACCGCCCGCTTTATACTGCTGGCGCCGGGCTTGACCTGGTCACTTTTTATGACCTTGTGCTGCGCCTTGACTATAGCATCAACCAATTAGGTCAAAAGGGTTTATTTTTACACATTCGAAATGATTTCTGAGGGCGCGGGAAATTCCAAAAGAAAATAATGAAAGCAGCCATTTACAGTCGCATTGTTGACGCAGAAATGCAGGCAGGCGTGAGACAGCTATTCCAGGAACTTGCCCGGCAAAAAATCGACGCCGTCTTGCACGCCCCGCTGCTCGAAAAAATCGGTTCTTCTATTTCACTGCCGCCAAAACTGGAATCTTTCCACGACTCCAACGATCTCGACGAAAACGTCGACTTTTTGATCAGCCTCGGCGGCGACGGAACATTGCTGGATACGGTCTCGCTCCTAAGGGATAAAAATATTCCGGTGCTTGGCATCAATTTCGGGAGGCTGGGTTTTTTGGCCAGTATCGGCAAAGAGGAAATGGCGGACGCTGTGAACTCGCTGGCCAACCGCACGTTCGTAATCGATAAGCGCTCGCTCGTGCATCTCGACGCAAACAAGCCATTATTTGGCCAGGTGCCTTATGGCCTGAACGAATTTTCCATCCACAAAACGGACACGTCGCCGATGATCAAGATTCACACCTACCTGAACGGCGAATTCCTCAACACATATTGGGCCGATGGCCTAATCGTCTCGACCCCGACAGGCTCTACGGGCTATTCGCTGAGCTGTGGCGGACCCGTAATTTTTCCCGAGTCTTCCAGTTTTGTTATTACTCCCGTTGCACCCCATAACCTGAACATCCGCCCGATTTTAGTGCCGGATGAAAATATCATTTCGTTCGAGGTCGAGGGAAGATCGGACAGTTATATCTGCGCACTGGACTCCCGCAAGGAAATTGTGGATAAAAGTGTGCAGCTGGCAGTTCGGCGTGAGTCGTTCACGCTCAGCCTGGTACGACTCAACGAAAATAACTTTCTCCAAACCCTCCGCAACAAACTATCCTGGGGCCTGGATACCAGAAATTAACAATCATAAACAAAAGAAAATTCTTTCCAGCGCGTTAAGAACTAATTATTTTATAAGGGAAAGCATGAAGAAGTTTTTTTTGGCCTTGGCGATCTTATCGTTTGGCTTTGTTCCGGTTTGTGCCCAATACAGCACTGTTGACCAAAATGAGGTCCATACAGGCGAAATAGGTTTTTCGTTAGGCGCCGCTCACTATTTCGGCGATCTCAATCCCAAACTCCGCCTAAATAGGCCAAAACCAGCGCTTGGCCTCTTTTTCAGGAAAAATTTTGGCAATTATGTTGCCGTTCGCGTGACCGCCAATTTTGCCCAGCTCGGATACTCCGACAAATACAATAGCTATAATCTGTTCATGCATACCCGAAACTTGAGTTTCAATACTAACATATGGGAGCTCGCGTTACAGGGCGACTTCAACTTTTTCCGTTATGTCCCGGGCGACCCCGATTACAGCTATACGCCCTACCTGACGCTCGGCATCGGCACATTCAACTATAATCCTTACGCTTACTACCAGGGCAAAAAAGTTTACCTGAGACCCCTTGGTACTGAGGGCCAGGGTTCAGCGGCCTATCCCAATCGTAAGCCATATGGCGATTTTGCGATCTGCTTCCCGATCGGCGTCGGCATGAAGTTCAGCATCAACCCCCGGATGAACCTCGGATTTGAAATCGTTTACCGGTTTACCACCACGGATTATATCGACGATGTCAGCAAAACCTATGCGGGACCGGCAGCTTTCCCGCCCCTGCCTAACGGGCAGCCCACGCTTGCGTCCATCATGCAGGACCGGTCGACCGTCTATGGACCAGCTATTGGCATCGCCGGCAAGCAGCGTGGATACTCCAACCAGAATGACAGCTATGTCACCGGGCAGGTCATGCTATCCTTTAACCTCCATTCCTATCGCTGTCCCAAAACGCAAAACCTGTAATGAGGATCTGCGCCTGAAAAATTTATCTGACTCGCCTTTCCTGCGGTCACTTTCTTTATTGTTACCTTCGTGCCCTCGAAAAACCCCCGATGGCGTCGTTAAAGGACAATATTGATATGGAACGCCTCCCGAGTCATATCGCCGTGATTATGGATGGTAACGGTCGCTGGGCTGAGGAGAAGGGACAGGATCGCTTATATGGTCATTATCATGGGGTTGAAAGCGTACGCGATATCGTCGAAGGCTGCGCGGAAATGGGGATCGGTTATCTTACGTTATACGCTTTTTCCACGGAAAACTGGGACAGGCCGGGTGACGAAGTCAAAGGGTTGATGGAGCTTCTGGTCGAAACGATCAGGAAGGAAGTCGCGACCCTGAACAAAAACAATATCCGCCTCCACGTGATCGGTAACATGGATATGATGCCTGGTTATGCGAAATCAGAGCTGGCAGATGCACTGGCAGATACCAACGGAAACACTGGACTAAATTTGGTGATGGCCCTGAGCTATAGCAGTCGTTGGGAAATTGTCGAAGCGGTCAGGAATATCACGGCGGACGTCAAATCGGGCAAGTTGGATCCGGAATCGATCAATGCCGAGACTTTTCAATCGTATTTATGTACGGCCGATTTTCCCAACCCTGAGCTAATGATCCGCACGAGTGGTGAGTACCGGATCAGCAATTTCCTGCTTTACCAGGTAGCCTATACTGAACTTTATTTTACCCCGGTTCTTTGGCCCGATTTCAGAAAAGAAAACCTTTATGAAGCCATTTTGAATTTCCAGCAGCGCGAACGGCGGTTCGGAAAAACAAGCCACCAGGTGCAGCCAAGACCTCCCGCCAAATCATGAATTCACCGATTTGATTCACATCCATTATTTTAACAAAGACTTATCTTTAAATCCTTTTAATTTGCCGCTCAAAACCTGGACTGGATGCTAAGAAGATTACCGTTTTGTGTCACATTGCTGGTTTGCTGTTTATCGCTGGTTTCAAACTTCACGGACGCCCAGGTTACTGATACAACCCGCCCCCCCTTATCAATTGATCCCGATTTACTTGCGTTGCCCCAGAACAAGACTCCAAAGGAATACATTATTGGCGGCATCAAGGTCGTCGGAACAAAGTATCTTGACGAATCCCTGCTCATTTCAATCTCCGGCCTGAATGTCGGCGACAAGATCACGATCCCAGGAAGCGATAACTTCGCAAGGGCTATCAATAATCTTTGGAAACAGAACCTTTTTGCCAATGTTCAGATCTTTTATACTAAGCTGGAAGGCAATACGATCTACCTCGAAATCGACGTGACTGAAAGACCCAGGCTCTCTTCCTTTAATTTCAAAAACATTGGCAAGGCGGAGTCGGACGATCTTGATCAGAAGGTCGGCCTGATCAAGGGCCGCGTGGTCACCGAAAATATGAAAAGGTCGGCGATTGAGGCGATCAAAAAATATTATGCCGACAAGGGTTACCAGAATGCGCAGGTCAGGATTGGCGAAGCGAGGGCCCCGGGAACGCAGAATTCCGAGATCCTGTCTTTTCTCGTCAATAAAGGGCAGAAAGTAAAGATCTCGCAGATCAATTTTTATGGCAACCAGGTCGCCAGCGAGGCCAAGCTCAAAAAACAACTCAAGGATACGAAGGAACTTTCGCGTATCACGCTTTTTCCGCCGGATAACAAGGGCTATTTTGGCGAAATCAAGCGCGAAACGCTTAAGGAATATATTGACAGCTACGGCTTTCTATCATTTACCGCGACCAAAGAATTCCTGGATCCATACTTCAGATTCAAGTTGTTCAGTTCGGCCAAGTTCAACGAACAGAAGTACAACGCGGACCTCGAAAAGATTATCGCCTATTATAACTCGCTCGGATACCGGGATGCGGCCATCGCCGACACCCACCGCGTTGTCAACAAACTGGGCAAGATGGATATCGATATCAAGGTATCCGAAGGCCAGAAATACTATTTTGGAAACATCACCTGGAAGGGTAACACCAAGTATTCAGATTCCACGCTAACAGCGCTCCTTGGTATCAAAAAAGGCGATGTTTATGATCTCGACGTGCTGAACAGGAGGCTGGGAAAACAAATTTCGGCCGAGAGCAACGGCAACGATATCTACAGCCTTTATACGGACGACGGCTACCTGTTTTTCGCGGTAGATCCCGTGGAAACGGCGGTGTATAACGACACGATTGATTTCGAAATACGCCTCCGCGAAGGCGGACAGGCCACCATCAAAAACGTGACGATTACGGGAAATGAAAAAACCAAGGAATACGTGATCCGGCGCGAACTCAGGACGATTCCAGGCGACAAGTTTAGCCGGGACCTGCTCGTCAGGTCCGTCAGGGAAATCGGTGCGCTCGGTTTCTTCAACCAGGAAAAGATCAACCCCAACCCGGTACCAAACCAGGAAGATGGCACGGTGGACATCAACTGGAACGTGGAGGAAAAATCATCCGACCAACTGGAACTTTCGGCGGGCTGGGGAGGCGGCATCGGCCTGACGGGAACCCTCGGCGTTTCTTTCAACAATTTTTCAGTCAAACATATTTTCAGCAAGGAAGCCTGGGACCCGTTGCCTACCGGCGACGGCCAAAAGCTGAGTTTGCGCGTGCAGTCTAACGGCAAGGCCTACCAGTCATACAACGCGTCGTTTACAGAACCCTGGCTCGGCGGCAAAAAAAGAAATTCCTTTACGGTCAGTCTCTACCGGAGCATATTCCGCACCGGCGGCTACAACTACCGGACGAACACCTATGCATTTAGCGATTCCAATTCGCTTAAGAATGTCGGCATCACGGTTGCCCTCGGTAAGCAACTTAAATGGCCGGATGATTATTTCACGCTAACCTATTCATTAAACTATGTGCAGTATGACCTGCATAACTATTCTTTATTTACGCCGCTATTCAGGAACGGCCACTCGAATAACCTGAGCTTCAAGATCGCGCTCAGCCGGTATTCAGTAAATAACCCGCTGTTTCCAACAGGCGGTTCAAACTTTTTGCTGAGCGTCCAGTTCACACCGCCCTATACGTCGTTTAATCCCAATATCACGGCGACGCAGAACTACCAGCTTCCCGAATATCACAAATGGCGTTTTACCGACGAATGGTATATCCCGATCGGGCGACCGCTTGGCGCGGAGCACAATCGGGTATTTGTTCTGAAAGCTTCGGTCAAATACGGTTTCATGGGGCGTTATACGAGCAAGCTCGATTATTCGCCGTTTGAACGCTTCCAGCTCGGCGACGCTGGCCTCACCAACAACTTCGGGCTTTTGGGATACGATATCATTTCGCAGCGAGGGTATCCTGTTTACCAGAACTCCGACCCGAAGGTCAACCCGGAAAACCAGACATCATCGCAATTCTTTACGATATTCAACAAATACACCCTCGAGCTGCGCTATCCGCTCAGCACGAGTGCGGCAAGCACAATTTACGGGGAGACATTTTTCGAGGCGGCTAATGGATGGTATGACTATACCGATTATAACCCGTTCCGCTTGCGCAGGAGCGTCGGCGCAGGGCTGCGCTTCTTCCTGCCGATGTTTGGGCTGCTTGGGTTTGATTATGGAATCGGACTTGACCGCATCCAGAACGGATCTCTGAAAAACGCGTCCCGGTTCACGTTTATGTTGGGATACGAACCGGAATAATCTTATATTTCAAACTCCATTACTGACAATAAAATATAGATCATGAAAAAGATATTTTTATTGGCGCTGATCATGACAGGTCTGGCCGCCGCCCGTGCCCAGCGCATCGTAATCGTCGATACCAAGTATATCCTGAACAAGATGCCTGAATACCAGGATGCACAAAAAAAGCTGGACCAGGTCAGCCTGCAATGGCAAAAAGAAATTGACGACAAGCAGGCCACCCTGAACAAAATGTACAAAGACTATGAGGCCGAACAGGTCATGCTAAGCGAGGATCTCAAAAAGAAGCGTGAGGATGAACTTTTTAACCGCGAAAAGGAAGTACGCGACCTTCAGCGCCAGCGTTTCGGCTTTGAAGGCGACCTTTTCAAGAAGAGAGAGGAACTCGTGAAACCCGTGCAGGATAAGGTTTACAACGCCATTCAAAAGATCGCTTTTAGCCGCCTTTACGACATTATTTTGGATAAAAGTGAGGGAATAACTGTTATCTTTGCCGACCCAAAACTGGACAAGAGCGATGATGTTTTGAGGGAATTGGGAATCAAATAAGCTACTCTAACCGAACCATATTATAATTAACGTAAACAACAAAAAAGCAAATGAAAAAAATTGTGTCAGTTATAGCCGTGGCATTTGTGTCAATGCTGGTAGCCAACCATGCACAGGCACAAATGAAAGTCGGTTTTATCAGTTTGGGGGAATTGATCGGTTCCATGCCGGAATCCAAAAAAGCAGATACGGCATTCAACGATTACCGGGTCAGCCTGCAACAGCAGCTAGCCGAGTACCAGAATGAGTACTATGAGCAGGATTCCCTCCTGAGGACAAAGGACACCCTGAAGTTCACTAAGCCGCAGCTGGAAGTCAAGCGCCGGAATCTCCTTGACCTGCAGATCAAGATCCAGGGATTCAATGACCAGGCGCAGCAGGCAATGCAGCAAAAGCAGCAGGAGCTGCTGGCCCCTATTCAGAAAAAGGCGCTCGATGCCGTCCAGGCAGTGGCTAAGGAAAACGGGTACAATTATGTGATGAGCAAAGAAGCGCTCTACGTTTCGCCTCCCGGTGACGACCTGATGGCCCTCGTCAAGAGGAAATTGGGGGTAAAATAATTTTGAGCCGAAAGTCACGCCGGGCAAGTCCCGGCTTTTTATTTTTGCAGATGGCCAAGCGACATCCCATCGGCGTCTTTGACTCCGGGTACGGCGGTCTTACCGTTCTCGGGGAGGTCGTTCAGGCCCTTCCCGGCTATGATTATCTCTACCTCGGCGACAATGCGCGAGCGCCTTACGGCTCCAGGTCATTTGAAAGCGTTTACAGGTATACGTTAGGTTGCGTGAAATGGCTTTTCGACCAGGGCTGCCCTCTTATCGTGCTCGCTTGTAACACCGCGTCCGCCAAAGCGCTGCGGACCATCCAGCAAAAGGACTTGCAGCACATCGCTCCCGACAACCGGGTACTCGGTGTCATCCGCCCCACCACCGAAATCATCGGCAACTTTACCCGTAGCGGAAAAATCGGCATACTCGCCACGACCGGTACAGTTCAGTCGGGTTCTTACCGAATCGAGATCGAAAAATTTTTCCCTCAAGTTGGCGTATTTCAGCAGGCCTGTCCCATGTGGGTTCCATTGGTTGAAAACAATGAGCACCTTGGCCCCGGGGCCGACTATTTTGTTCGTGAAGGTATCGATAAACTCATGTCCCAGGAAGAGGGCATCGACATCGTGCTCCTCGCCTGCACTCACTATCCGTTGATGATCGACAAGATCCGGGAGTTCATGCCGCCTGGAGTCCAGGTGATGACGCAGGGTAATATCGTGGCCATCAGCCTGGCGGATTATCTAAAACGCCATCCTGAAATCGAGAGCCGCCTGACCCAGAACGGCGACATGCACTTTTATACCACGGATTCAACGGAAGATTTCGACGCGCACGCCAGCATATTTTATGGTAAACCCGTGCAGTCGAGCTATTTGTCGCTGACTTGAGCCAGTGGCTTCGAACAAGTCAAAAACCACCGTTTCGAATCAGGAAATCCAAAATATTCTGCTACCTTTGCCGCCCGATTCGGGCAAAGAACCCGAAGCCGGTTGATCGGCCGGTATTTTCTATTGAAAGTAAACTGATTTATAATGAAACGCACATTTCAGCCTCACAGGAGGCGCCGCAAGACGGTTCATGGATTCCGCAAGCGCATGCAAACGGCAAATGGACGAAAAGTACTTGCGAGCCGGAGAAAAAAGGGCAGAACAAAACTGACGGTATCCGACGAATCCAAACTGAAGTAGGACGACACTTTTACGCTTATTCATGCTCCGGTGCCCTGGGGCCCTTTTTTTATACCATTACCATCAACAAGCCATTCGGATTTGGGAAACATGAACGGCTGAAAAGCCGCAAGCTGATCAAAGAGTTGTTCAGCGCGGGGCAGCGAATTAACCAGCATCCGTTTACTGTCCATTTCTTAGCCGGCAAATCGATCTTCGATTCTCTGAAAAAATACGCGAATCTCCGCGGCAAAATTATACTCCAATGCGGCATCGGTGTAAGTTCCCGCTCTTTTAAAATAGCGGTGGACCGCAACCGTATTAAGCGACTGATGCGCGAGTCTTACCGTCATCAAAAGGCGGCGCTTGTTGCTGCCCTGGAACAAAAAGAAATTCAACTCGCCATTTTTTTAGTGTATACCGCGAAGGATCTCCCTTCCCTGGCTTTCTTAAATGAACGGATGCAGCTAACTTTGCAAAAGATAGTCAGGTCCTTGCCTGAAGAATAAAATGTCGTGAAGATCATCCTGCGCATACTTGGTTTTCCTTTTATCATCCTGATCAGGATCTACCAGCTCACACTGTCTCCGCTGCTCGGCCCCTCGTGCCGGTTCAAACCCAGTTGTTCACAGTATGCGGTCGAAGCGCTGAAAAAATACGGTCTCTTCAAAGGCGGCTGGTTGGCGGCCCGGCGCATCGTGCGCTGCCATCCCTGGGGCGGTCACGGATACGATCCTGTTCCCTAAGCATCACGCCTTTTTAATTGATCAGTTTGGTAAGCCGCTCAATAATTTCCCTTACTTCCCTGTTGGTATAAAATTTATACACTTCCGGCGTCGCCGAAGCGTCATAACCACCGGGGATTTTGGTATATGGCGGAAATATTTTTGC